>JBFYQP010000193.1:0-5208 GCA_041302745.1 Candidatus Bipolaricaulota bacterium
GGACCGAGATCGAGACCGCAAGGTCCTCGTCCGTCGACGCGCTGTCGTCCTGGGCCACCGGCGCATCGTTCACCGGAGCCACCGTGATCGTGACCGTCGCCGTCGACGTCCCGCCGCGTCCGTCCGTCGCCGTGTACGTGAACGTGTCGATCCCGTTATAGTCCCGACTCGGCGTGTACGTCGCGGCCGATCCGCTGCTCGTCACCGACCCATGACCTGGCTGCGTCACGGCCTGGATCGCCAGTGCGTCGCCATCCACATCGCCGTCGTTCGCCAGAACGGAGATCGAGACCGCGAGGTCCTCGTCCGTCGACGCGCTGTCGTCGCGCGCCTCGGGACGGTCGTTCACGGCCGCGACCGCGATGGTGACGACACCCCTCGCTGTTCCGCCGAAGCCGTCCGAGACCGTGTACTCAAACGTGTCTATGCCTCGGAAGTCGGCGTTCGGGGAATACACAAGGCCGGCCGCGCTTCTCGTGACCGACCCGTGCTCGGGCTGCGCCACAGACTCGATCGATAGGATGTCCTCGTCGGGGTCGCTGTCGTTTGTGAGGACGAGTACCTCCACAGCCACGTCCTCGTCGGTCGGCGCACTGTCCGCTTGGGCCACGGGTTCATCGTTCACAGCGATCACGGTGACCGTCACTGTCGCCGTCGACGTCCCACCGCGACCGTCGGAGATCGTGTAGCTAAACGAGTCATCGCCGGAGAAGTCCGCATCGGGAGAATACGTCAAGGCGTTCCCGGTCTTCGAAGCCGCGCCGCGGTGCGGCTGGATCAACGACTGAATTACGAGAGCGTCCCCTTCCGGATCTGCGTCGTTCGCAAGAACGAGGATCACGACGGCCGCATCCTCGTCCGTCACTGCGGCGTCGTCCTGTGCCAGGGGACCGTCGTTCACGTCGGTGACCGTGACGGTCACGACACCGTTCGCCGCCCCGCCGAGTCCATCCGATACGCTGTACTCGAACCGGTCGACGCCGTGGAAGTCCGGATCAGGAGTGTAGACGAGCGCACCCCCGTCGATTGCAGCCGTTCCGTTCGAAGGATCGCCGACTGCCTGAATCGACACGACGTCGCCATCGGGGTCGCTGTCGTTCGCCAGGACGGAGATTGTCACGGCAGTGTCTTCCTGCGCGAGCGCGGCGTCATCCTCCACCACAGGCTCGTCGTTGACGTCGGCGACGACGATCGTGATCGTCGCCGTCGATGTCCCGCCGCGCCCGTCCGAGATCGTGTACGTGAACGCGTCCTCGCCGTGGAAGTTCCCGGCCGGCGCGTACGTCGCTACATCTCCGCTCGTCGTCACCTCGCCGTGAATGGGCTCTGTCACCGACTCGAGGGTGAGCGCGTCTCCGTCCGGATCGCTGTCGTTGGCCAGCACGGAGATTCCGAGCGCCACGTCCTCGTCCGTGAAGACGATGCCGCCCTGCGCTTGCGGCGCATCGTTGACCGAGGCAACCACGACGGTGACGACGGCACTCGACTCCCCGCCGGCGCCGTCCGACACGGTGTACGTGAACGTGTCCGTCCCGCTGAAGTCGGCGTTCGGGGTGTAGACCACGCCGGCCCCGCCTTCGGCGACAGTCCCGTTCTCGGGCTGCGTCACCGCATCGATCGAGAGCGCGTCGCCATCGGGATCGCTGTCGTTCGACAGGACCGAGATGGACACCGCGACGTCCTCGCTCGTGGACGCGCTGTCATCCTGCGCGAACGGCGGGTCGTTCACCGGGGCGACGGTGACCGTCACGCTCGCGATCGCCGTACCGCCATGGCCGTCCGAGGCTGCGTACGTGAACGTGTCTGTGCCGTGGAAGTGGCCGCTGGGCGCGTACACGACGGCCGAGCCGAGACTCGAGACCTCTCCGTTCGCCGCCACGCTGGTCCAGTCCACCAACAGGGAGTCTCCGTCCGGGTCGCCGTCGTTCGCCAAGACGTCGATCGTGATCGGCTCGTGCTCTCGGGTCTCCGCCCCATCGTCCGCGGCCTCCGGCGCGTCGTTCGTCGGCGCGATCACGAGGCTCACCGTGGCGACGTTGGACTCCTTGGACGCGTCGTTCGCCATGTAGGAGAACGCGTCCTCCGTCGTCTCCGTCCCGTCGTGGGTGTACGTGAACGAGCCGTCTGCGTTCAGCCTGAGCAGGCCGTTCCGGACGTCCGACACGAGCGCCGCCATGAGCGGTTTCCCGGGCGCCTCCTGGTCGTTCGACAGCACGCCCGTCGCCGGGACGTTGAGGGTGCCTCCTTCCTCGACGTTGTAGAGGTCGTCGATGGCAAGCGGCGGCTCGGTGCACAGGACGCTCACAACCACGTAGGCCGGGTTCGACACGGCCCCATCGTCATCCTCGACGGTGTACTGGAACTCGTCGTCGCCGCAGCCGCCGACCGCAGGCGTGTACGTCACAAGGCCTGTTGCCGGGTGGACGCTGAGCGTTCCGAACGACGGCTCGCGGCTGATCGAGACCGTCGACGGGTCGAGAGTCCCGTCCGAATCCCGGTCGTTGGCGACGACGTTGACGGCCACGGACGTGTATTCATCGGTGGTCGCGAAGTCGTCGGCCGCTTCAGGCGGCCTGTTGCAGGCTACGAGGATCGTCACGCGTGCGGCGTCGGACACCGCGCCGTCGTCGTCCTCGACCGTGTAGTCAAAGGAGTCGGTTCCGCACTCGCCTGGATATGGCGCGTACGTCACTGTGCCCATCGTCGGATCCACGTCGGCCGTTCCGGCTTCGGGGTCCCGCGTGATCACAACCGTCGTCCGGTTCAGCGCGCCGTCGTCGTCCGTGTCATTGTCGAGGACGCCGATCTGCACGGCCTCGTTCTCATCGGTGCTCGCGTTGTCATCGCGTGCCGTCGGGGGAGTGTTCTCCTCGACGCGCTCCCCGCCGGGGCCCGAGATGGACCCTTCGACGGTCGCCTCTTTGCCGGCCTTGACGCCGACGTTCGTCTGCACGACGGTGTACCAGCGATCGAGGGTGAACATCACGTCGCGCGTCTCGCCGTCCCGGTACCCCCCGTCGAACTTCAGCCCATAGACGCCCGTCTTCGGGTCGGTGTTGACCTCGTACTGCTCGGAGCAACTGACGACGTTCCGCATTCCGAGGACCGATGGATCGAACTCGAGCACCCAGTGGCTGAGTGCGGGTTTCGTCCCCGAGGTCACGGTATAGTACCAGGTCGACGTGCCATCGCCGTTGTAGTCCACTCCGCGGAACTCGAAGACGTGCTCGCCGACTTTGAGCAGGTCGTCGCCGACCGCACCCAACGCGAGTCCGATGGCCACCACAGCGAGAGCCACCCAGCCGACCCTCCGAGCGACCCGGGAGAGTCCCTCTCTATCCGGACCCCGCCCTGCGCCCTTTCGATTCGTCCTTCGGACCCGGTTCACGGACATCACGCCTCCCTTCCGCCCTTCGACCTACGCCCCACTGCTGAAGCCACAGACTGCAACCTTCCTGTCGCGCCCTCGCGAGAGACGACGGCCTTCCGGACACGCCGCGCGGACCCTCGCCCTGCCTTAGAACGATTCTACCTAGCAACGACAGTCTTGACGCACCTTCCACGAACGCGCCGTTCGCCCAGGCTGCTCTCGCTCGCCGGGAGCCGAGACCACGATTCCTCGCGAAGGTTCTGGACGCAACGCAACGCCGAGTGATAGAGTGACTCCAATGACCTCGACTCGGCGCAGGCGCACGGCGGCCCTCGTTGGACTCCTCGTTCTTCTTGTCGCGGGCACCGCGCTCGTCCTCCGCTACGGGATCTTCCCGCCCGATCGGATTCCACGAGACGCGATCGTCGTTCCCCGCGTCACCGCGACGTTCGACGCCGCGCTTCGCCAAGTCAAGCCCGGCGGAACGATCGTCCTCGACACCGGCGACGAGACGGTTGCCGGCCCCGTCGTCATCGACGTCGCCGGAATCACGATCCGTTCGGTCGGCTCCCCCGCGCACTTCGTCGCCGACGGAAGCGCTCCGACGATCACCGTTCGGGCCGACGATGTCGCACTTCGCGACCTTGCGATTTCCGGCGGGAGCGTCGGCATCTTCGTCTCCTCCGCCCGCTGCCGTGTGGTTGGCGTCACCGTACGGGAGACTGCCGCGGCCGTGCGGCTGGTCGGCGCGCGGGACGCTCTCTTGGATCGAATCGACGTCCAGGGCGGCAAGATCGCGCTCGAACTCTCGTCCTCGAGCGGATGCCAGGTTCGCCGTGCCGTCGTCCGCGACGTTGCCGAGACCGCCGTTCGGATGGCCGGTTCCTGGAACTGCGCGCTGCGCCGGCTCACCATCACGAACGTCCCGATCGGCGTCCTCGTGGAGGACGCCTCCAGGGAGATTACCGTAGCCGATTCCCGGATCGGGGACTGCGTGGCCTCCGCCGTTCTCGTCCGCAGTTCGAACGCGGTCAGCCTGCTCGGCAACGTCCTTTGGAGCGCTCGCGTCGGGGTGACCCTGAGCCGATCGACTGGGTGCGAGATCCGTGCTTGTGCGATCGACCGCGCGGCCGAGGCCGGCGTGCTGTTCGAGGAGTCCGTTCAGAACAGCATTCTCGGCACGACGTTCGTCGGTTGCGGAAAGGCGGGCATCTCCCTGTCGAGAAGCGCGAGCAACGCCCTCTCGGGGAACGCCATCCGGGGAGACCCCGATACCGGGATCCTCGTCACCGCAAGCGACCGCACCCTCGTCGAACGCAACGAGATCCGCGGGGCGCTGGCCGGGCTCCGCGTCGACGGGGCCGCTTCCTGCCGCATTCTGCGCAACACCATCGTCGCCCGTGACCTGGGGCTCGTCCTGCAGGCCGGTGAGGGTCATCACGTCCTGGACAATCACGTCTCAAGCGCGGTCTTCGGGATCGTCGGGATGTCGACGACAGGGAACGTGCTCTTGCGGAACATCGCCGAGTGCAGGGGCGGGAGCGCGCTCGCTCTGCTCGGCGGCTCGGCGCGGAACTCCGTGTCCAGGAACACGGCGACCCGGAGCGGCGTCGGCATCCTCGTGGCCGCGTCTCCGGACACCGACGTCCTCGACAATTCGGCGACGTCGAACGACATCGGCGTGTTGCTCCTCCGCACTGGCCCGGGCCTGCGCGTGGAAGGGAATCGCCTCACGCGGAATGCGATCGGACTCCGACAGGCCGCCTCGGTGTCCGATCTGCTTCCCAAACTGGCTCGGCTCCGCGAGTACTTGCCTCCGTCGAGCGGCGGCGAGATCT
>JBFYQP010000197.1:0-37641 GCA_041302745.1 Candidatus Bipolaricaulota bacterium
GCGATGGCCGTCGTGACCCAACCGCCGGTGTAGACGTTCCACTGCCCGGCGGCCGGATCGCCGTTCATCCAAATCGGCGACGACTCGGCGCCGGTCCGGTACAGCCGCGTGGTCTCGAAGCCGAGGTCCTCGAGCAAGCCGGCCACGTAGTCGCCCATCCGCTTGCGCTCGTCCTCGACGCGGATGAGGAAGATCAAGTTCACGGCCTTCCCGCCGTACATCCACTTCCCGTCGACCTTGGTCGCGCCGAGCTTCGGCATCTCCTCGTTGAAGATGGCCTCGGCCTTGGCCGGGTCGTTCGCGTACGCCTCGACGATGAGGTTGTAGATGTCGGGGTACCGCACCGACGCGTCCGTAAACGGCCCGTTCAGGCATGTGTATTTCGGAAGCGCCAGGCCGCCCATGATCTCGTTCGCGACGTAGTCGCGATCCACCAAGTAGTTCAGCGCCTCGCGGATGCGCGGGACGGAGAACGGGTTCAACGCGCCCGTGCCCGGGAACGTCGGTCCGACCGGGTTGAGCGTTAGCTCGCTCGTCGAGCCGACGTTGCGCACGTACCCGAGATCCGGGTTCGACCGGACCTGGGCGAACAGCGCGGCATCGGTAAGGGCAAAGATGAAGACGTCGGAGTCGCCGGCGGCGACGCGCGCCACGGCCGCGCCCAAGTTGTTCTCTTCGGAGATGACCACCTCGTCAAGCCACGCACCGGTCCGCGCCATGGCGCCCACCGTCACGGACAGGGCGACGAGGAGGACAGCCACCCACTTCATTCCTCTACTGTCGAGCTGCATCTACGGAACACCTCCCACGATCCTCTGGAGCCTGCGGTCGTGCAATCCCAACCCCGCGGGCCGTCCCGTCGCCCGACAGCTACGACCGAAGTCCCAAGGGGCCTCGGACGCCGACCTTCGATCCTACCCACACCTATTGGAGAGTCGCTGGATGCAGTCTAGCAGTCAGGGAGGGGGTCGACAATAGGCCCGCTCGCCTCGGACGAGGGGAGCGGGCCTTCATGCCGTTTTGAACTGGACGTGGGCGACTAGCCCGGCGCACCCTGGGTCTTGGCCCACGTGTCTCGCAGGCCCACGGTCCGGTTGAAGACAGGCCGGTCGAGAGACGACTCAGGGTCGAGGCAGAAGTAGCCCTTGCGCTCGAACTGGAACCGATCGGCCGGCCGGGCATCGCGGAGACCGGGTTCGCCCTTCCCTCGCGTGACGACGAGCGACTGCGGGTTCAGGTTGTCGAGCCACGTCTTCCCCGCCACGACGTCCGTCGGGTCGTCGTTCGAGAAGAGGGAGTCGTAGAGGCGAGCCTCGAGGTCGACGGCGTGCGCTGCGGACACCCAGTGCAGCGTCGCCTTCACCTTCCGACCGTCGGGGGCGTCGCCGCCCCGCGTCGCGGGGTCGTACGTGCAACGGATCTCCGTGATCTCCCCGCGCGCGTCTTTGACGACGTCTACGCAGCGGACGAAGTACGCGTAGCGCAGCCGCACCTCGCGCCCCGGGGCAAGCCGGAAGAACTTGCTCGGCGGGTCCTCGAGGAAGTCCTCGCGCTCGATGAAGAGCTCGCGGGAAAACGGGACCTTCCGGGTGCCCGCCGACGGGTCTTCGGGGTTGTTCACCGCGTCGAGCCATTCGACCTCTTCCTCGGCGTAGTTCGTGACGACGAGGCGCACCGGGTCGAGGACGGCCATCACGCGCGGGGACGTCAGGTTCAAGTCCTGGCGCTGGAAGTGCTCGAGCAACGCCGCATCGACGATCCCCTGCGACTTCGTGACTCCGGTCGCGCGGATGAAGGTGCGGATTCCTTCCGGCGTGTAGCCGCGCCGGCGCATGCCGCGCAGGGTCGGCATCCGCGGGTCGTCCCATCCATCCACGTGTCCGCCCTCAACCAGCTGACGCAGCCACCTCTTGCTGGTCACGGTGTGGGTCAGGTTCAGCCGGCCGTACTCGATCTGCCGCGGACGCGTCTGGATCGGAAGCTGGTCGAGGAACCAGTCGTACAGAGGACGATGGTTCTCGAACCCCAGGTCGCACGTCGAGTGGGTGACCCCCTCGATGGCGTCCGACTGACCGTGAGCCCAGTCGTAGGTTGGGTAGATGCACCAGGCGTCGCCCTGCCGGTGGTGCGTCGCACGGAGGATCCGATACATGACGGGATCGCGCATGTTCAGGTTCGGATGCGCCATGTCGATCTTGGCGCGCAGCGTCCGAGCTCCGTCGGGGAACTCGCCGGCTCGCATCCGACGGAACAGGTCGAGGCTCTCCTTGGGGGAGCGGTCGCGGTACGGGCTGTTCTTGCCGGGAGGCGTGATCACCTGCCCGTCCTTCTCGATCGCCGTGCCGCGGTAGGCGCTCACCTCTTCGGGGGACAGGTCGCAGACGTAAGCCTTTCCCGCCTGAACCAGGAGCTCCGCCCACTCGTAGAGCCGCTCGAAGTAGTCGGAGGCGAAGAAGACGTTTCGCCAATCCACACCGAGCCATCGCATGTCCTCGATGATCCCGTCGACGAACTCCTGCTCCTCTTTGGCGGGGTTCGTGTCGTCGAAGCGCAGGTTGAACGTGCCGCCGAACTCCTGGGCGATCTCGTAGGCCAAGAGGAAGCCCTTCGCGTGGCCTACGTGGATGTACCCGTTCGGCTCAGGCGGCCACCGCGTTTGGACCTTGCCGTCGTTCTTACCGAGTCGCAGGTCCTCTCGGACGATCTCGCGAATGAAGTCGGTTGCCGTGTTCTCCATGTTCTTGTCCCGCCCTACTGCCCCATCTCCGTAACCTCCTGGCTCAACGATCCAGCGCGCCCGTTGCGCGCACGAAGCGACAGTCTAGCGCGCTCCCCGCCCTTGAACCAGGGGACGCTGTCGAGACGCGCTGCCGGCTACGCTCTGGACCGGGTTTCGGCCCGGGTGATCGAGTCCGATGAACAAGAGGCGACTGGGTCCGGTTCCGCTTCTCTATCCTGTGTCGATCGTCCTCGTCGGGGCCATGGTCGACGGCCGCGCGAACTTCGCCACGATCGGCGATTGTGCGATCATGGGGATTCGCCCCGCGCTGGTCGCGGTGTCGCTCTGCGACGGTCACTTCACGACTCGCGGCGTCCGAGACCGCCGCGAGTTCAGCATCAACCTCCCGACGAGCGCGCAGCTTGCCCTTGTCGCCACTTCGGCCATGTGCCGGGTCGCGAGGTCGACAAGTCGCGGCTCGTCGCGTGGCGGCCCGGCGATCTCCTGCCGGTGCCGCTCATCGACGATTGCCCCGCCAACCTCGAGTGCCGCGTGCTCCAAGACGGAACGGTTCAGCACCGGCACTTCTTCGTGGCCGAGGTTCTGGAGACGCACCTTCGCGAGGATCTCCTCCGCTCGGGTGTCGCCTCCGAGAAGGAGCTCGGCTCCGCGCTTCCGGATCTCCGTACCTTCGATCCGATTCTCTACGCCCTGGACGGCAGCTATTACCGGGTCGGCGGCGAGCCGATCACGGTCGAACAGGCGGAAGGGAAGGGCAGCACCGCTGCCACCGCTTCGGCCGAGTAGACGCTTGGCCGCGTTCTTCTTTCTCCAGTTCTGGTTATGCTTTGCGCCCTCGGAGGAGCGCCTCGAGTCGTGACGCACGTCACCGAAAGTGAACGATGTTCACTGTCGCTTGACGCGTGTTCACTCTCTGTCTAGAATGGCTTCATGGAGACTGAACGCCTCCAGGAGGTTGGCCGTAAACTAAGATACCTACGGCGTCAACGTGGCTTGACCCTCCGCTCGCTCTCGGAGCAGTGCGGTCTCTCGGTTGGCTTTCTGTCCCAGATTGAGCGAGGGCTGTCGTCGTTCTCCATTCCATCCCTGCGCGCGATCTGCGGGGCGTTGGATGTCGCCCTGGCTGACATGCTCGTGATGTCGAACGGCCCGGGCAAGGCGTTCCTCGCCGATCCGCGTCCCGCGGCCATCACGAAGGGAGACAACCGTTCGTACGTCAGCCTCTCCGACACGTCCGTCAAGTACCGCTTCCTGAGCGCCGAGTTCCCCGGTCGTCGCTTCGAAGTGCTGATCGGCGAGATGGCGCAGGGGAGTTCGCACGAGTCTCATGTCCACGAAGGGGAAGAGTTCGGCTACATCCTGGACGGGGGCATCGACCTGACGATCGGCGAGGAGGAGCACCACCTCGGCGTCGGGGACAGCTACCACTTGCTTGCGGCGACGTCTCACCGCTGTGCGGCGGCCGAGCCCGGCGCGAAGGTGCTGTGGGTGCAGACGGCTCGCTACGCCAAGGCGATCGCGCTTCTCGGTGCCGAGCTCCCCGACCTTCCGGGAGTCCAAGAGATGCGGGCCCCTCTCCTGGGAGGCGACGACGGCGCGGACCATGTGAAGCTTTCGGACAGCACCGTCACGTACCGCTTCCTGAGCGGCACGCTCCCCGCGGGCTCGCTCGAAGTGCTCGTGGCGGAGATCCCATCCGGTTTCTCGCAGGAGTTGGGAGCGTACGAGGGGGAGGAGTTCGGGTTCGTCCTCGAGGGACGCATCCAGCTGACGATCGGTGAAGAGGGATACGCCCTCGGATCGGGCGACTGCTACCACCTCCCGGCTCTCAGTCACCGAGGTTGCGCAACGACGCAGAACGGAGGAGCCAAGCTTCTCCTGGCTCGATCGGCCGTCGGGTCGATCGAGACGGAGCGAGCGTGGCAGGCGGCTACGGAGAACTCTCTGCAGGGGACGACCGGCGTCGGTCATCCGAAACCTCGACCATCAGGAGGAAGCAATGTATAGGCTCAGCACGGACGTGGGGGGGACGTTCACCGACGGTGTACTCCTCGACGAGACGAGTGGGAAGGTCAGGCTCAGCAAGGTCTCTTCCACGCCCCACAATCCCGCGATCGGAACGATCGAGTGCATCGAGAAGTGGGACGTTCCTCTGCGGGATGCCTCATTCCTGTCGCACGGCACGACCGTCGTCATCAACGCCCTGATTGAAGGAAAGGGCGCGAAGACGGCCCTCATCACGACTCACGGCTTCCGCGACGTCCTGGAGATTGGCCGCTCGAACCGGACGGAGATGTACGACGCGCTCTATGCCAAGCCCCGGCCGCTCGTTCCGCGTCGCCTTCGACTCGAGGTGCGCGAGCGGATCAACGCCGACGGCCGTGTCGTCGAGCCGCTGCGCGAGAAGGATCTGGACGGCCTCATCGACATTCTCGTCCGGGAGAAGGTCGAATCGGTGGCGGTGTGTCTGCTCAACGCGTACGCCAACCCGGAGCACGAGACGGCGATCGGCGCGTTCCTCGGCCGGCGGCTTCCCGGGGTCACGGTTTCCCTGTCGCATCTCATCACTCGGCGTTACTACGAGTTCGAACGGACGAGCACGGCGACGCAGAACGCGTACGTGATGCCGGTCGTTCGGCTGTACCTGAACCAGCTTGAGGACGACCTTCGCCAACGCGGGTTCACCCAGATCCTGCAGATCATGCAGTCGAACGGCGGCGTGATGGCAGCGTCCGTGGCCCGCGACATGCCGATCGCCATGGTCGAGTCCGGTCCGGCCGGCGGAGCCATTGGAGCCGCGCAGCTCGCGAAGTTCGCGGGGTTCGCGAACGTGATCTCGTACGACATGGGCGGAACGACGGCGAAGACGTCGATCATCACCGGCGGGCTTCCCGAGACGGCGGAGCAGTACGTCGTGGAGGGACGGCCGATCCTCCTCCCTGTCGTGGATCTACGCGAGATCGGAGCGGGAGGCGGCTCGATTGCCTGGATCGACGAAGCAGGCGCCATGCACGTCGGCCCGCAGAGTGCGGGCGCCGCGCCGGGACCGGCGTGCTACCTGCGCGGAGGCACGGAGCCGACGGTCACGGACGCCAACCTGCAGCTCGGGATCCTGGATCCGGACTACTTCCTCGGCGGGGAGATGAAGATCTCGAAGGCGCACGCGCACGACGCGATCAAGAAGGTCGCCGATCACTTCGACCTCTCGGTCGACGAGGCCGCGCTGGGGATCGTCAAGATCGTCAACACGAACATGTCCGGCCTTCTCCAGTCGATGACCGTGAAGCGGGGCTACGACCCGCGCGAGTTCGCGATGGTCGCGTTCGGCGGGGCGGGGCCGATCCACGCCGCGGCGATCGCCAAGGACCTGCACATTCCAACCGTCATCGTCCCGCCGTACTCCGGCGTTTTCTCCGCGTGGGGCATGCTCGTGGCCGACCTGCGTCACGACCTCGGTCAGACCTACATCGCGCCGCTTCGCTCGGCCGAAGTCGGCGAGCTCAACGCCACCTTCGCCGCGCTCGAGGAGAAGATCCGCGAGGTGTTCAGGAAGGAGAACGTCGACAAGAAGCTGATCACGATGTCGTACCAACTGGACCTGCGCTACATCGGCCAGGAGCACACGCTCGCCGTCGGCGCCACGTGCCCCGTCACCGAGGCGGCGAAGGCCGACCTGGCGGCGGCGTTCGACGAGACCCACCTCCGGGTGTACGGCCACCACGCCCCCGAAGAGGAGAAGGAGATCGTCTCGCTCAAGGTGATCGGGATCGGGAGCGTCAACAAGCCGGTGCTGGAGAAGATCGAGAAGGGCTCGAAGACGCCGCCCGCCGACGCCTGCATGGGGGAGCGTCCCGTGTACGTCGGAAGCGGCCGGCATCAGCCGTTCGCGATCTACCGCCGCGAGCGGCTGCTTGCCGGAAACGTCATCGACGGTCCCGCGCTGATCGAAGAAGTGACGGCGACTTCGGTGGTGGAAGCGCGGCAAACCTGCCGCGTCGATGAGTATGGCAGCTTGATCATCTCGGTGCACGAGGAGGAGCGATGAAGATCGATCCGATCACCCTGGAGGTCGTTCGCAATCGACTGATCGCGGCGAGCCGCGACATCCGGCGAACCGTGGAACACGCCGCGTACTCTCCGATCCTCTACGAGGTCGTTGACTTCAGCTGCGGAATCCTCGACGGCGACGCGAACCTGATCGCCGAGACGCCGGGACTCCCCATCTTCCTTGCGAACCTGGGCTACGCCGTGCAGTCGACCTACGAGACGATCGGCCGCGCAAATCTGCGCCCCGGAGACGTCATCCTGTGCAACGACCCGTACAGCGGCGGCGGCACGCACTGCCCCGATCTGGTCGCCCTCTGTCCGGCGTTCCACGCTGGAGAGATCCTCGGGTGGGCGGCATTCCGCGGCCACACCGTCGACATGGGAGGCATCTACCCGGGCGGGTGGTACAGCGACACGGTCGAGGTCTTCCAGGAGGGCTTCCGCCTTCCCCCCGTCAAGCTCCTGATCGAAGGGAAGAACAACGACGATGTGTTCCGCCTGATCCGCGCCAACACGCGCGTTCCCGACGCGGTACTCGGCGACATCCGGGCCATGGTGGCGGCGGTTCGGAAGGGGAGCCAGCGTTTCTCCGAGGTGATCGATCGCTTCGGCGTCAAGACGACAATGGGAGCCCTCGCGGAGATCCTGGCGCAGGGGGAGCGGCTCGCCCGCGCCGCCGTGCGGCGAATCCCGAACGGAGTCTACGCCGCGGAGGCCATCCTCGACGGCGACGGGAACGACGATGCGCCGCTCGACGAGAAGCTCCTCTTGAAGCTCACGATTACGGTGGACGACGACGAGATGATTGCCGACTTCACCGGGACGGGCCCGCAGAACCGCGGTCCGATGAACACGCCCGAGCCGTCGACGATCTCGGCGACCCGCTACGCGTTCAAGATCGTGACCAGTCCCCACCTTCCGAGCAACGAAGGGTTCTTCCGTGCCTTGCGGATCGTGATTCCGGATGGAAGCTTCCTGAAGCCGAAGTTCCCGGCGGCGTGCGCGATGTGGCCGACGCCCTCGACAACGATCCCCGACCTGTTCTTGAAGGCCCTCGCCCCCGCGATCCCGGACCAGGTTCGCGGAGGCCACTTCGGGGATTCCATGGCCAACTTCATCTACGGCACCGATCCGAAGTCGAAGAAGTACTACGTTTGCGCGGAGGCGGACGCCGGCGGGTACGGCGGGAAACCGAACGAGGACGGGGAGGCGGCGTTGTTCTCGATGACGCTCGGCGACACCTACAACGTCCCGGCCGAGGTCGTCGAGATTCGCTACCCGTGGCAAGTCGAGCGGTTTGAGCTGACCCAGGACTCTGGAGGGGCGGGCAAGTTCCGCGGCGGGCTGGGGGTTCAGCGCGAGTACCGACTCGGCGCCGACGCGGGAATGACGGTCACCGCCGACCGGGTTCTGCACACGCCGCCGTGGGGCGTCTTCGGCGGGAAGCCGGGAAAGACGAACATCACGGTCGTGCACCGCCTCGACGGGCGAGAAGAGCGGTGGAGGAAGATCTCCAACCTCCCGCTCGCGAAGGGCGACGTCGTCAGCTTCCAGGGCGGCGGCGGCGGCGGGTATGGAAACCCGCTCGACCGCGACCCGGCCGCGGTCGCCGACGATGTGGCCAACGGCTACGTGTCCCTCGAAGCGGCGCGCTCCGACTACGGAGTGTCCTTGGACCCGGACACGCTTGCCGTCGACCGAACCGCCACGACGGCCCTGCGCAAGAAGCTTGGCAAGGCGGGTGACAAGCGGTGACGGGCGAGCGCATTCGGCTCGAGTTCGAACGCGGCGGCGTGCTGATCGCCGACGTCCTCTCCGACGTCGCTCCCCGGACGGTTTCCGCCGTGCTTTCCGCGCTTCCGCTCGAGACCACGGCGTACCACACGCGCTGGTGCGGGCGCGAGGTCTACTTCCCGGTGGCGCTCGGCCGTTCGGGCCCGCCGCGGGAGAACGACACGTCGACCGTGAACAACGGGGACGTGATCTACTGGCGCGAGTGGGAGAAGGCCGAAGGGGCGAGCGAGGCGCTCTCCGTGTACTACGGCGCGGAGGTCGTCCGCGACCACCACGGCTTCCTGTCGGTCAACGTTTTCGCTCGCGTCTCGCAGGACCAGTGGCCCAAGATCGCCGAGATCGGCGTTCGGATCTGGCAACACGGCATCGAGACGATCCGCCTGACAAGGGAGGCCGGGCACGATGCTCCGCGTCCTGCGACTCGAGGAGGCAAGACTCCGACATGACAAGCTCGAAGAGGTACGGCGAGCGACTGTCCGCCGTGCAGCGCGAATTGGGGAAGAGCTCCGCGGGCCTCTTGATCGTCGGCCTGTCCTCTTCAATGCGCTACCTGACGGGGTTCACCGACGAACCCGGCGAGCGCCTCTTGGTGGTTCTGATTCCGCGGGAGGGCGAGCCGGCCTTCGTGGTCCCCGAGCTCTACGCGGAGCAAGTGCGGACCGCCTCCGGATTCGCGAGGCACTTCGTGTGGGCGGACCACGAAGGCTCCCACGACGCTCTCACGGCGGCGCTCAAGGACGTGGCGCGATCGCCGGGAGCGGTGCTGGTCGAGGAGTCTCTCTGGGCGGAGTTCCTTCTCGCGTGCCAGAAGGCTCTACCTACGCACGCGTTCTCGAGCGCGACGCCGGTTCTCGCCAAGCTCCGAATGCGCAAGGACGCCCAGGAAGTGGAACTCCTGCGTCGAGCCGGTGCGATCGCCGACGAGGCGTTCCGGAAGGTACTCGAGACGCCGTTCGTCGGGCGCACGGAGCTGGAGGTTGCGGCGGCGCTTTCGGATGCCATGCGGAACGCCGGAGCCGACGGCACCGCGTTTGAGCCCTTGGTGGCGTCGGGACCCGCGGCGGCCCTGCCGCACTACCGAGCGGGAGGGCGCCGAATTGCCCGCGGCGACGTGGTCATCCTCGACTACGGGTGCCGCGCGGGCGGCTACCGCTCGGACATCAGCCGGACCGTCGTCTGCGGCGAGCCGTCGCGCGAGATCCGGGCGGTCCACGACGCCGTCCGCGAGGCGCAACAGCGGGCTGTGGACGCCGTCAAGCCGGGCGTGGCGGCCGAGGAGATCGACCGCGTGGCCCGCGACTTCCTGACCGCACGCGGATTCGGCGACCACTTCATCCACCGTACGGGGCACGGCATCGGACTCGACATCCACGAGTCCCCATACATCGTGGCGGGGAACAAGAGCCCGCTCGAACCCGGGATGGCCTTCTCCGTCGAACCGGGGGTCTATCTCCCGGAGCGGTTCGGGGTCCGCATCGAGGACGTCGTCGTGGTCTCGGAGTCGTCCGGCGTGCCGATGACGACCGTGACTCATGAACTCTTGATCGTCAACTGAGGAGGCGCGGCGGTAGAGGCCGCCGCGGCCGCGGAGATGATGGAGGGAAGGAGGAGGTGGAACAAAGAGCAGACGGGAACCTGGAGGAGGCATGTGCGTGGCTGAAAGAAGCGGAGAGAGGTGATGCAGCGTGAGGATTCCGAGGCTTCTAGGTGTGGCGGTGGCGCTTTCGGCGTTCACCGTCGGTCTGCTGTGCTTCATCGGACTGGGCGCCACGGACAACGTGGCCGTCATCAACGGGTACCCCGTCATCACGGCGGACCCGGCCACCGCGTCGGACTGGTATGACACGGAGACGATGTACAACCTGTACAGCCCGCTCGTTTACCCCGCTCCGGAGGGCGGAGTCCGGGCCCATCTCGCGACGAGCTGGGAACCGGTTGGGGGAGACTTCACCCGCTGGAGGTTTGTGCTCCGGCAGGGAGTGAAGTTCCATTCGGGCAACGAGCTCACGGCGGAGGACGTCGCGTTCTCGATGACGAGGTTCATCGGCATGGGGCGGGGCAACTCGGGCCCGCTGGGGAAGGTCAACGCGATCGTCGTCGACCGGTACACCGTCGACTTCAATCTCGACAAACCCAGCGCCATCTTCCCAGACCTCCTTGTGCTGTTCTTCCCGGTGGAGAAGGCCGTCGTGCTCGCGAACAAGAAGGCGGGCAACTACGGGGAGTTCGGTGACTACGGCGAAGACTGGCTGACGACCCACGACGCCGGAACCGGCCCGTACCAAATGACCAGCCACATCCCGGGCCAGCGCCTTGATGCGGTTCGCTTCGTGAACTACTTCGAGGGCTGGTCGAACGAGGGATGGGGCCCGGACGAAGTGCCGATTGAACAGCTGGTCTTCATCATGGAGACCGACTACACGACGCTCATGACGCTGCTGAAGAGCGGCGGACTCGACCTCGAGATCAACGGCGGGTGGACCCTGCCGCAGCTCGAGGAGATCAAGAAGGACTCGACCCTCGCGTTCTCGAGCGTGTGGGCGCAGAACGTCACGGTATGGATGAACTCCAAGGTGCCGCCGACCGACGACGAGCACTTCCGCAAGGCGATCCTCTACGCGTTTGACTACGAAGGCATCGTCGGCCCGTGGATGCAGTTCGGGAACGGCGAAACCGGCATCCTGCTGCCGAACATGCCGGGATACGTGGCCATCGACCCGCAACCGCGCAAGCAGAACCTCGAGCGGGCGCGCCAGGAGCTGGCGCTTTCGAAGTACGCGAAGGACCTGAAGAACGCCAAGGTTGCCTTCCACTTCTGCGGAGGCTTGGGGTTCGAGGAAGAGGTCGGGCTTCAGCTGCAGGCCGACATGGCGCAGCTCGGCGTGACGGTCGAGGTCACGGGCCCCCCGTGGCCGCAGTACTCCGCGGAGTGCGCGTCGCCCGAGACGACGCCGAACATGACGATCTTCCTGTTCGGTCCGCAGTCCGCGCCAACGCACGACTACTACACGTACGCGATGTTCGCGCCGAAGGGGCTCGGATGGATCTTCGAGGCTCACTGGTTCTTTGACGACCCTGAGATCATCCGAATCCTCGACGCAACGCGGGCAGAGCCCGATTCGGCAAAGCGCCTTGCGCTCTACGAGCAAGTGCAGCCGCTGATCGCGGCCCACGCCCTCGCGTTCTATCCGTATCAGAAGCCGACCCTGTTCGCCCGCCAGGCATACATCGTCGGGCCGCAGGAGACCATCGTCTTCATTGGTCCGAGCGAGAATATGCACATGTGGCGGATCAACTTGAAGGCGAAAGAGGCGATGGGCAGATAGCCCGCAACGGGAGGGCGAGACCTTCGGGTCTCGCCCTCCTTCGTCGCTCGAAACCGAGCGCAAGGACGGCATGGCCAAGTACATCGGTCTCAGGCTCCTGCAGTCGGTATTCGTCCTGTTCGGTCTCTCCCTCCTGATCTTCTTCATCGCTCGCGTCGTCCCCGGCGACCCCGCACGCCAGGCGCTCGGCCTTCTGGCGTCGCAGGAACAGGTGGAGCGGGTGCGGGAGCAAATGCACCTCAACGACTCGTTCCCCGTCCAGTACTACTACTGGCTCCGATCCCTGCTGCACGGAGACCTCGGCGTATCGTCCTACACGCGGCGACCGGTGGCGAGCGATCTGGCACAGTACATCCCGGCTACGCTGGAACTGATCCTGTTCGCCACGTTGATCTCCTTCGTGGTGGGGCAGGTCACCGGAGTGCTTGCCGGGTACTTCCGCAACTCGTGGTTCGATGGGGTCTCTCGGCTTGTCTCCTACCTCGGGATCGCAACCCCCTCGTTCGTGGTCGCGATCCTGCTTCTCTTCGTGTTCAGCCAGGTGCTCAAGCTGGCCCCAGGAATCGGCCGGATCCCGATCATGATGCAGCCTCCCCCGGTACGAACGGGCTTCATGATGGTGGATGGGCTCCTCGCCGGACGCCTGGACGTGACGGTGACGGCGCTCAAGCACCTCCTCCTCCCCGCGTTCAGCCTTGCCGTGATTCACATCGCTCAGGAAGGGCGTATCACGCGAACGTCGATCGTCGAAACGATGCAGAAGGACTACATCACGCTCCACAAAGTCCACGGGATCCGGACCTCGCGCATCCTGTTCAAGTATCTGCTTCGCCCGTCGATCGTCCCGACGGTCACGGTCATGGGCCTTGACTTCGCGTTCCTGATGTCGAACGCGTTCCTCGTGGAGACGGTGTACATGTGGCCGGGGTTCTCCCGCTACGCCATGACGGCGATGCTCAACAAGGACCTGAACGCGATCGTAGCCGTGGTCCTGGTCATCGGGATGACGTTCGCTCTGGTCAACTTGATCGTCGACATCATCATCATGTTTCTCGATCCGACCGTTCGACTCCGACAGGGAGGCGCCTAGGCCATGCAAGACACAACGAAAGCCAACCTCCTGGCCGCTTGGCGCCAGCGACGGCGCAACCTCGCCCACGGCTGGTACAAGTACTCGCGCAACCCGCTGTCTGTCTTAGGGTTGGTCATCCTCGTCCTCGTCGTGTTCGTGGCCATCTTCGCTCCGTACATCGCTCCCTACCCCGGGCACGCCAAGGCGTACACGAATTTCCGCGACGCGAGCCAGGCACCGAGCGCACAGCACTTCTTCGGAACCGACCGGATCGGCCGCGACATCTTCAGCCGGACCCTTTTCGGGTACCGCTTCTCGCTCATGATCGGCGCCGTCGTGCTCGGCCTCGGAGTGGCTCCCGGCGTGGTCCTCGGCCTCATTGCCGGCTACCGTCGCGGAACGTGGGTCGAGGTGGTGATCATGAGGGTGACGGACGTCTTCCTCGCGGTGCCACCGCTTGTCCTGGCCCTTGCCATCACGGCCATGCTGACTCCGAACCTGATCAACCAGATGATGGCGATCGCTCTCGTCTGGTGGCCGTGGTACTCGCGCCTCGTGTTCTCGCTTGCGTCGTCCCTTCGGAACGAGTACTTCGTGAAGGAGGCGGAGCTGACGGGGGCGAGCCAGCGGCACATCCTGTTCCGCGAAATCCTTCCCAACTGCTTCGCTCCGATCATGACGAAGATGACGCTCGACATGGGGCTCGTCATTCTGATCGAATCGACGCTCAGCTTCGTCGGCCTCGGCGTCCAGCCGCCCAAGCCCGCGCTCGGAACCATGGTTGCCGAGGGGGCGAAGCGCCTCCCGGCGGAGTGGTGGTCGACGATCTTCCCCGCGCTCGCCATCGTGATCGTCATCCTCGCCTTCAACCTCATCGGGGACGGACTGCGCGACGTCTTCGCCGTGGAGGACGTCTGATGCCCAACCCATCGTCTCTTCTTGAGATTCGCGACCTCCATGTCGGGTTTCGCATCTTCGAGGGCCATCTTCGCGTTCTGACCGGCGTTGCTCTGGTCGTCAACGAGGGCGAACGGGTTGGCCTCGTCGGCGAGACGGGGTGCGGAAAGACGACGACCGTGAAGTCCGTGCTGCGCGTGTTGCCGATCCCTCCCGCGATCGTGACCCGCGGCGAGATCCTCTACCGCGGCCGTGACGTCCTCCGGATGCACCGCCACGCGCTGCACGTGTTGCGCCGGGAGGAATTGACCGCCATCTTCCAGGACCCGCTGCAGTCGCTCAACCCGGTGTTCACAGTCGGCTCGCAGCTTCGCGACATCGTTCGCGATTCGATGCGGACACCCGAAGGGAGGGCGCTGTCGCGCCGAGAGATCGAAGCGCGCTGTATCCAGGCGCTCGAGGAGACCGGGATGCCTGATCCTGAGCGCATCATGTCGAACTACCCGATCCAATTGTCGGGGGGGATGCGCCAGCGCGTCTGCATTGCCGAGGCCTTGTCGACGACCGCGCGGCTCCTTCTCGCCGACGAGCCGACGACCAACCTCGACGTCACGATCCAGGATCAGATCCTTCGCAAGCTCGATCGGCTCGTCGATCAGAAGGGTTCGTCGGTTCTCATGATCACCCACTCGATGGGCGTGGTCCGCGACCTAACGCAACGCATCTACATCATGTACGCCGGATCGATCGTGGAGACCGGGCCCACCCGCCAGCTCCTCGCATCGCCGAAGCACCCGTACACGCAAGGGCTGATGGCGAGCGTGCCTCGCCTCACGGGGCGCGGCGTCAGCGAGGGGATCCCGGGGCGCATCCCGAACTACCTGGAGCCGCCGCCGGGGTGTCGGTTCCATCCTCGCTGTCCCCACCGAATGCCTGAATGCTCGGTCGAGGCTCCGCCCATGTTCGACGTCGGAGCCGACCAACGTGCGGCCTGCTACCTGTACCGGAGGTCCCCGTCATGACGGAACCCATCCTTGAAGCTCGCGGGTTGACGAAGTTCTTTCCCACCAAGCGAGGCACGGTGCGCGCCGTCGACGACATCGACTTCCGGATGTCGCCCGGCGACACCCTCGGTCTCGTGGGCGAATCGGGGTCCGGCAAGACGACGACGGCGCAGTGCGTGGTTGGGATCTACGCTCCCACGACGGGCGACATCCTGTTCCACGGGCGGTCGATCGGCGCCACGGCGGCGAAGCGCAGTAAGGAGCTGAAGCGTGAGATCCGGATCGTGTTCCAGGATCCCGGCTCGTCGCTCAACCCGAAGCGGACCATCAAGCAGATCCTGGCGACGCCGCTCGCCGTCCATCATCTCGCCTCGGGGCGGGAGCAGCTGGCGCGGATCAGCGCGCTCCTCGAGCGCGTAGAGCTTCCGCCGGCCGAGTACCTCTACAAGCACCCGCAGTCGATCGGCGGCGGGGAGAAGCAGATGGTTGCGATCGCTCGCGCCCTGGCGACCAATCCCTCGTTCGTCGTCCTGGACGAGCCGACCTCAGCTCTCGACGTCTCGGTTCAGGCAAAGATCATCAACCTCCTCCTCGGGCTCCAGAAGGAGATGGGACTGACCTACCTCTTCATCACTCACGATATGTCGCTGATGCGCAACGCGGCGTCGCGCGTCGCGATCATGTACCTCGGCAAGCTGAGCGAGATCGCCGACACGGCCGAGTTCTTCCAGAGGCCGCTGCATCCGTACACGAAGATGCTCCTTTCCTCGATCCCGGTAGTCTCGGACGAGGAGGAGAGCCTGAAGCCGGCGAAGGGAATCTCGCGCGGCGAAATCCCGAGCCCGGTGAACGTCCCTCCCGGATGCAGCTTCCACTCCCGCTGCCCGAGCCGTCTCGACGTCTGCGACAAGATCGACCCCGCCACGGTGGAGATCGCACCGGGGCATGTCGTCCGCTGCCACCTGTATCCAGGACCGCAGGGGAAGGCATCGTGAGCCGGAGGCTCGCCGTCGACATCGGAGGCACGTTCACCGACCTGGTCTCGCTCGACGAGACAACCGGCGCGCTCGACCTCGGCAAGACGTTGACGACGCCCGGGAACTTCGCCGACGGCGTCCTCGACGCGATCACCCAAGGGGCCGTCGACCTTGCCGACGTCTCCCAGTTCGTCCACGGGACGACCGTCGTGATCAACGCGCTCACCGAACGAACGGGGTGCCGCGTCGCGCTGGTGACCACGCGGGGGTTCCGCGACGTCCTCGAGATCCAGCGCGCGAACCGGACCGACATGTACAACCTCCTCTACCGCAAGCCCACCCCGTTCGTACCGCGGGCCCTGCGGTTCGAGGTCCGCGAGCGCGTCACGTGGAAGGGAGAGGTTCTGGAGCCGCTCTCCGAAGAGGACGTCGCTCTCGTTGCCGTCGCATGCCGACTCCATGAGGTCGAAGCCATTGCCGTCTGCTTCCTCCACGCCTACGCTCACGTCGAGCACGAGGCGCGCGCCAAGCGCCTCCTGGAGGAGGCCTGCCCGGGGATTCCCGTGTCGGCATCCTTCGAGCTGACGCGGGAGTGGCGGGAGTACGAGCGCACGAACACCACCGTTCTCAACGCCTACGTGCGCCCCGTGGCGGACGCCTACCTTGCCTCGTTGGCGGAGCAACTGGAGGCTCGCGGCTTGCGCGGCTCCATGCTTACGATGCAGTCGAACGGAGGGACAAGCAGCTTCACCCGGTCGCGGCGGCTGCCGATCCACCTCGTCGAGTCGGGCCCCGTCGGCGGAATCATCGGGGCGGCCGCTGTGGCACGTCAGGCGGGCCTGGAGAGCTGCATCGCGTTCGACATGGGCGGGACGACGGCCAAGGTCAGCGTGATCGAGTCCGGGGAGGTGGCGATCCGGACCGACTACCACCTCGAGCGGTCGCAGACGTGGGCCGGGTATCCGCTTCGCATCCCCGTCGTCGACATCGTCGAAGTGGGCGCCGGCGGGGGATCGATCGCGTGGCTCGACGAGGGCGGCGGGCTTCACGTCGGGCCGCGGAGCGCGGGTGCGAGTCCCGGCCCCGCGTGCTACAACCGCGGGGGGGACCTGCCTACGGTGACGGACGCGAACCTCGTCGCCGGCCGCCTCGACGCCGAGTACTTCCTGGGCGGGCGGATGGCGCTCGACCCGGAGAGGGCCCGCCGTGCGGTTGCGTCGCTCGGCGAACGGGTCGGTCTTGGCGTGGACGACGCGGCGATGGGAATCCTGCGCCTGGTCAACGCCAACATGCAGGCCGCGCTGGAGCGGGTCACCGTCGAGCGCGGACACGACCCGCGCGACTTCGCCCTCGTCGCCTACGGCGGCGCCGGCGGGCTTCACGCGTCATCGCTGGCGCGGCAGCTTCACGTCGGCACAATCCTGATCCCCGCAGCGCCGGGGCAGTTCTCCGCGTGGGGGATGCTTCTCACCGACCTGCGGCAGGACTTCGTCCGCACCTGTGTAACGCCGTGCACTCCCGCGACCTGGGAGCTCGTCCGTTCCGAGATCGGCGATCTGACGTCCGAGGCGCTGCGCAGCTTCGCCGAGGAGCGCGTGGTCGTCGAGCGGGCGTGGGCGCAGCAGTACGTCGATCTCCGGTACGCGGGGCAGGAGCACGCCGTCCTCACTCCGATCCTCGAGGGCGACGACCTCGATCGCCTCCTCGAGCGGTTCCATGCTCTGCACGAGCGGGCCTACGCGTTCCGGCTCGCGGATCCCGTCGAAGTCGTGAACTACCACGTGGCCGCTTGGGGGACCGTGCGGAAGCCGTCGCTGCGCGAGGTCGACGCCGGGTCGGCCTCGCTCTCCGCGGCACGGAAGAAGGATCGCCGGGTGCAGTACGAGGGCCTTGGATGGGTGAAAGCGCAGGTCTTCGAGCGGGATCGCATTCCTGTCGATCTCGCCATCGGGGGCCCCGCCGTGATCGAGGAGCCGGCGTCGACGACGATCGTTCTGCCGGGACAGACGGTGAGGCGAGACCGGTTCGGCAACCTGATCCTCGTCGAGGAGGTCGCCCCATGAGCGCACGATCCGTCGATCTGTTCACCGTCGAAGTCATCAAGCGGGCGCTCGTCTCCGCGGCGGAGCAGATGTTCGTGGCGCTCGGACGGACCGCGAAGAGCTCCGTCATCTACGAGGTCCTCGACTACGGGTGCGCCGTGGTCGACCGCGCGGGCCGTATGGTTGCCCAAGCGAACGGCATCCCGCCGTTCATCGGGGTCCTGACGGACGCCGTGCGCGACGTGCTCGCCAAGTTCCATGGGCGCATTCGGCCCGGGGATGTGTTCATGACCAACGACCCCTACATGGGCGGCGCCACGCACCAGAACGACGTCGTGCTGGTCGCCCCCGTCTTCTTCGACGGCGAGTTGGTTCTGTTTGCGGCGAGCAAGGCGCACTGGAACGATGTCGGCGGGAAGGATCCCGGGAGCTGGTCCCCGAGTGCCACGGACATCTACCAAGAAGGGATCCAGTTTCCGGTTGTTCGCCTCGTCTCCGCCGGCGAAGAGGTGGAGGACATCGTCGAGATGGTGTCGCGCAACGTGCGCGCTCCCGAGCTGACCCTGGGCGACATGCGCGCTCAGGCAGCGTCGCTCCACGTTGCGGCCCGCCGAGTGGCCGAGCTCTGCGGCAAGTTCGGCGTCCAGGCCGTGCTCGAAGCCATCGAGGTCTCGATCGACCAGGGTCGCCGCCACGCCCTTGCGGAGCTTCGGTCTCTGCCTCACGGCGTCTACGAAGCCCAGGAGTTCATCGACGACGATGGCCTCGGAGGGGATCCGGTCCCCGTGCGCGTTCGCGTCACCCTCACCGACGACGAGTTCGTCGTCGACTTCACGGGGACCGGCAAGACGTGTGCCGGTCCGATCAACTGCCCGCTGTCCGTTCTGATCAGCACGGTGAAGTTCGCCTACCAGAGCGTGCTGTCGCCGCACGCGGCGCCGAACGAGGGCTTCTTCGCTCCGCTTCGGATCGTGGTGCCCGAGGACACGGTGTTCCATCCAAAGCGCCCGGCCCCGATCAGCACCTATTGGGAGTCGGACGCCTACTCCGGGGACGTCATCTGGAGGGCGCTTGCAGCGGCACTTCCGGATCGGATTCCCGCGGGTCACTTCCTCTCGGTGTGCGGGACCACCGTCAGCGGGATCTCCGATGAAACGGGAGACTGGTTCTTCTCCGTCGAGCCCAACGCAGGCGGTTGGGGCGCCGCCGCAGGAAAGGACGGGGAGAGCGCGCTCGTCTGCACAAACGACGGCGAGACGTACATCCTCTCCGTGGAGGTCGCCGAGACGCGGTACCCGCTTCTTGTGGAGCAGTTCGCGCTCCACGCCGCGAATGCCGGGCACGGGGCGCGTCGCGGCGGCCTCGGCATCGTCAAGGACTACCGCATCCGGAACTCACGCGCGTCGGTGACGGCGAGCTTCGGCCGCCATCTGTACCCGCCGTGGGGATTCGCCGGCGGGCACGATGGGTCGCCGAACGGGGTCGAGGTCTACTACCCCGACGGCCGGATCGACCGGCGCGGGCGCCTCTCCGGAGAGGTGATGCCGGCCGGAACCCTGATTCGCTTCATCACGGGCACGGGCGGGGGGTATGGCGATCCGATGGCGCGGCCACCGGACGAGGTTCTCGCCGACGTCGACAACGGCTACGTCTCTCAAGATGCGGCGGAGTCGGTCTACGGGGTCGTGCTGCGGGGCGACCCGCCCTCGGTCGACGTGCGTGCCACCGAACGTAGGCGAGCCGAGAGGAGACCAGGCCCGCAATAGGAGAACTTGGCGGGGCAAGGGACAGCGCGTGGACGTCTGCGTCGAGAGCGGAGCCGGACAAGGCCGATGCGCCGTACTCGCGCCTCACGCAGCAGCGCTACGGCCGATCGCCTTCGGGCTTGTCCGTGACCCACGCCAGCCCGAGCTCCTGGAGCTTCCCGCGAGTGGGGCGTCCGCGACGATCCCAACCGGCGATCCGGTAGTAGGCGGCCCGCTGACGTTTCCATGCCTGCGTGGAGATCTTGACGCCGTGAGTCGGCCCGCCCTGCAAGGGGACGCCGAGCTTCGCCGGCTTCGTGTCGCTCTCGATTCCGACCCCCTCGCGCGCATTGAACGCACGCAGCAGATTCAGGCGGCGCTCCCCGACCTTCATCAGCTCCCACAGCGTGTAGTCCCAGCCCGTCACGGCCCGGATCGCCTCCACGAGCTGCGCGGGGCTGTACAACTGGAACGAGGGGCCGAACACAAACTGGCACACGCACGCAGCGTCCGTCGCGCTGTAGAAGTACTGCGTGTACAGCACGTAGCGGAGCTTCTCCGTGTTCATGACCTCTACGGGTTGGGGGTCTACCAGCCCGAGCTGCGCCGCGCGGTCGCCGTACGCCGTCGAGTAGAACGGGTCATGCTCGTGCGACTGGTGATCCGCGCCAAACGGGTTGACGGAGTACACAAGCGCGAGGCTGGGCTTGTGCTGTGGCATGTGGGCGGGGAACTCGTGGTTCTTGACGGCCACAACCAAGTCTTGTCCCACCTTCAGCGTCGCGGCCGCGCGCGCCGACCCCTCGCCGAGGATCCGTCCGAGGCCCTCCCGCTTGGCGATTCTCTCGACCATCAGGACCATCGCTTCCGCGTTTCCGAAGCGAAGGTCGATGCCGTCAGTCTCCGCACGCGTGAGGAGTCGTCTCTCGTAGCAGTCCATCGCCCAGGCGATCGTTGCGCCACAGCTGATGGTGTCCATGCCGTGCATGTTGCACAGAGCGTTGGCCCGGCAAATGGCGGCCAAATCGGACACGCCGCAGTAGGAGCCGAGTGCGGCCAGGGTTTCGTACTCGGGGCCCCCGTAGCGGGGGTCGGTGCGGAACGGACCCTCGGTGATCTCCACGACCCGCTTGCAGCGGATCACACACCCGTGGCAGGTGTCGCGACGTTTCAGGACTGTATCGGCCATCGCCTCACCGGAGATCGCCTGCGCCCCCTCGAAGACGCCGCTTGACCAGTTCCGCGTCGGGAGCCCACCCTCCTCGTTTAGGATGAGCAGGCCTTCTGCCGTTCCAAGTCGGCTCAGTCCGGCCACCCCGGACTGCTCCAGGTGCTCGACCCCCCAGCGCGTCAGCGTCTTGACGGCCTCCGGGGAGGCCGCCTCGGGGTACCGATGGCCACGGACCGCAATCGCTTTCAGGTTCTTGGCGGCCATGACCGTTCCCATGCCGGTGCGCCCGTTCGCTCGGTTGGCGGAGCTGATGAGCGAGCCGAAGAGCACGCCCTTCTCGGCTGCTGGACCACACGCGAGAACCTGGATTCGGGCGTCACCAAGCTCCGTCCGAATCCCGTCCTCGACGTCCCCCGTGACCGATCCCCACAGGGCCGTGGCGTCACGGAGCTCGGCGTGTCCGTCGCAAAGCCACAGGTAGACCGGGCGGGCGGACGCGCCATGAATGACGATGCCGTCGAAGCCCGCGGCCTTGAGCTCCGCCGGCCAGAAACCGCCCGCCTGGGAGTCGCCCACAAGTCCGGTCACGGGTGACTTCGCCGTCGCCGCGACGCGAGACTGCCCAGGGAACGGCGCACCCGTCGTCACGCCCACCATCAGCGACAGCGTGTTCTCCGGCCCGAGGGGGTCGGCTCCAGGAGGGGTATGCTTCAGGAGGAAGTGGCACCCCATCGCGCTGCCGCCCAGGTGCGTCCGGTAGAACGCGTCCTCCGGCGCATCGACGGTCATCTCTCCGCTGTCCAGGTGAACGTGGAGTATCTTCCCCCAGTACCCGTACGCCATGGAGCACCCCCTTCTCCGAATCCCTACCGGGCCCTGTCCTCCCAGACTCGCCCTGGCATCACGCCATGCCTAGCGGCGCGCCCCCGGCGGTCCTCCGCCCGACCAATCCTACTCGACGTCCTTCAGGAGTCGGCGGATGGCCTCCTTCTCCTTCTCGACCAGGGGCAGCCGCGGATGCGTCGATTCCCCGCCGCACAGTCCGAGCTGGTCCAGCGCGTACTTCACGGTCTGGTGCATCTTGCCGGCTCGCTCGAGGTGACGCAACGCCGGCAGCAGCCTCTTGTACACCGCCCAACCCGCGTCAAGGTCCTTCCTTTCGACCATCGACTGAAACAGGCTCACCGACAGGCGCGGGGCGAAGTTCCCGACCACACAGATCCATCCTTTCGCTCCCGCGGCGAACGATTCAAACGCCAGATCCTCCCATCCGCAGAACACGGTCATCCGATCTTGCGTGAGGGTCCGGATCTCCGCGATCCGACGCACATCGCCGGTGCTCTCCTTGATGTGGGTCACGTTCTTCAGTCTCGACAGGGCGGCCACCGTCTCCGGTTGGATGTCGACCTTGGAGGTCCACGGGTTGTTGTAGACCATGATCGGCAAGCTGACGGCGTCGGAGATCTTCTCGTAGTGGTAGACGATCTCCTCGGGAGTCGGCAGGTAGTACCACGGCGGGATGACGAGCGCCCCTGCGGCCCCAAGGTCCTTGGCCTGTGCAACGTACTCGATCGCCTTCTCCGTGGTCTCCGCAGAGGCCCCCAGAAGGACCGGCACCTTCCCGTCCGCCGCATCGACGACGGTCCGTCCGACCCGCCGCTTCTGTTCGTCGTTCAGGCTGGCGAACTCACCCGTGCTTCCGAGTGCCACAACGCCATGAACGCCCTGACTCGCGAGCCACTCGACGTTCTTCGCCATGCCTTCGTAGTTGATGGCGCCCGTCCCGTCGAACGGAGTCGTGAGAACAACGTACACCCCGTAGATCGTCTTCAACCCGGCCTCCTTAGCGTGATACCGACTTCGCAACTCCCTCGCCGAATCGCTCCAGCCGCAGGGGATCGATCGACACGATTGTGTCTCGACCTGTGACCATCTCCGACACCAGCCGGCCCGTGATCGGGGCGAGCCCGATTCCATCCCCCTCGTGACCCGCCGCAATGTACAACCCAGGAACCGATGCGACCGCCGACACGATCGGGCAGTGATCAGGCGTCCACGGCCTGAGCCCGGCGTAGGAGTGGATGACTCTCACGTTCCTGAGCGCCGGGAAGAAGCGCAGCGCCCGTCTCGCGAGCAGCCGCAGCACGCCGAGATCGCACTGCGTGTCGAAGCCCACGAACTGCCGGCTCGACCCGATGAGGAAGTTGCCGTGCCCCGTGGGCTCGTAGACCATCGCGACGCCGTTCTCCTCCATGCCCGGTTCGACGTCCCGCACGCCCTTCTGCCCGAACTTCGCCATGAGGTACCCGAACTCCTGGAGCTTCCTGAAGCCGAGATCGGGGGTTCGCTCGCCGACGAGGATGTGCCCCTTGCGCGGCTTGATGGGAACGTCGAGCCCGAGGGTTCCCGCTAGGTGTGGAGTCCAGACTCCCGCCGCCAGGACGACCTGGGGCGCGGTGAACTCCCCTGTCGCCGTGCGGGCGCCGCGGATCGAGCCTGCGCGGTCCCGCAGGAGTTCCTGGACCTCCGTGCGCGGGTACACCGCGCCGCCGCGCCGCTTCGCGGCTTCCACAAGCCCAAACGTCAACGCCATCGGGCTCAGGGAGCTGTCCGACGCGCACTCCACGAGGCCGATCACGTCGCGCGCCAGCAACGGCTCGCTGTCGAACACCTCGCGGCCCTCGATGTAGCGCATCGGCAGGCCGGCCTCTTTCTGCCTCTGCATCCAGTCGCGGGCCATGGCCTCCTGACGCGCGTCCGGCTCTACAACCAGAACGCTGCCGCGCTGCGTGTAGTCCACGTCGTAGTCGAGCTCATCGACAAGCTCGCGAAGCAGGCTCTGGCTCAGCAACCCCAGCTGGCTGTCGTACCCGGGTTCCTTGTCGATGGAGAGGATGTTCCCATCGCACGCGCCGGACGTGCCGGAACAGATGTCTCCCCTCTCCACCAGCGCGGCTCGGACGCCTTCCTTGCAAAGGTAGTAGAGGACGGCCGACCCGATGACTCCCCCTCCGATGACCAGGACGTCCGCCTTGGGGTTCACTTCGGCTCCCCGGCAAGCGCGCCAAACGTCAGCGAGACCACGGGCGGCCGAACGCGGTCGGGAAGCACCCGCTCCCGTGGAATCCCGAGCTCCGACACGAGAATCCGTGCCACGAGGGTCTCACACGTCCGACCCTGGCACAGCCCCATGCCGGCCCGCGTGCGCAACTTGACCCCACGAACGTCGATCGCCCCCTCGCGAATGGCCCGCCGGACCTCTCCCAGGGTGACTTCCTCGCAACGACACACGATCACATCATCGGTCATGGCCATTCCCGTCGACCTCTTCCCTCCTGATTCCTCGAACGTTCATGCCGTGCTCGCGAGCCACCTCAACGGTGACGGCGGCCGTCCGGTCGGTCGCGCGAGTCGTGGCCGCCCGCAAGACCCTGCCTCTGCCGACGACCTCGCCCGACCGGTCGACGACGTCCACGAGTTCTCCCGCTTCGGGCAAGGGGAGGTACTCATAGGGCAACGTCACAGCGGCCGTCTCCCCGGAACGGGAGAGATCGACCACGAAGATAGCCAGCCCAGGACACTGCGTCACGCAAAGCCCGCATCCAGTGCACTTCTCCGGATCGAGCACCGGGCAATTCGTGATCGGAGTCCCCACGCGGATGGCGTGATGCGGGCACGCGGCCTCGCAGGGGTTGCACGGAATCTCCTGGACGCACTCGATGACAGCGACAGGCCCCCGCCGCATTCGATCGTGCGAGGGAACCCCGGGAGCGGACCGCAGCTCGTCGAGAGAAAGGTATCCGTCCTGGCTCAGGTTGCCGGGCATGGTGTCTCCCCTGTTGTCTGTAGGGCGCTCTTGGCCGCTCGGATTCCTCCACAGAATGGCCCTCCGCGCAGATCGTCCAGCCGCCGTTGGATGGCTGCGATCTCCGCGTGCCCTTCCGCGTCGACATCGCGCAGCCGCTCGTACGCAGCGATCCCGGCGAGGCGCCCTTCCTCCAGAGCCGTGCTGGCCTCCTCAATGCCCGCAGCGTCCCCGGCGACGTAGATCCCCGGAACGGTCGTCTCGAGGAACGCATTGTGGAGGGGAACCCAGCCGCCGAGCGCCGGGGAGAAGACGAGTCGACACCCCGCGAGCGACGCCAGTCGGGTGTTCGGGTGCAGTCCCACGGCGACGCAGATGACATCCACGTCGAATCGGCGTTCCGTGCCCTCGATCGGGCACCACGTGCCATCGACCTGCGCGACGACGGCGCCCTCCACGCACTCGACGCCCTCCGCGCGAAGGATCGTATGGGACGTCAGAATGGGGACTCCGGCGCGCCGGATCTTCGCAGCGTGGACGCCGTAGCCGCCGATCCGCGGCGCCGCTTCGATGATTGCCGCCACTGTCACTCCCGCTTGGAGCAACTGGTAGGTGACGATTAGTCCCACGTTCCCGGCGCCGACCATGAGGACCCGCTTGCCGGGCCGCACTCGCCACACATTGATGAGCGTCTGGGCCGCTCCCGCTCCCATCACGCCGGCAAGCGTCCAGCCCTCAAACTGAAGGGCATTCTCCTCGGCACCCGCGGCCAGAACGACCGAGCGAGCATCGAACCGCTCTGTCGGGGCATCCCCGGCGCCCCCTGTCGCGTCGTCGGCGACCGCCTGGACGATGTCGACCGCATGGCCGGGCCGGATCGCAAAGACCTCCCACCCGAGCCGCAGGGTCACGCCGAGCGCGCGGGCCTCTTCGAGGAGCTGCGCCGCGATGTCCACCCCTCGCACGCCGGCGTGGTGCTCGCGGGATCCAAAGAACTTGTGGATTTGCTTGACCAGTTGCCCGCCGGGCTCGAGGTTCCTGTCGACGACGCACACCCGGCCGCCGCGCTTGGCCACTTCGATCCCCGCTGCGAGTCCGGCGGGACCGGCTCCGACAACGAGCACGTCGACGACGCTCACATCTCGCTCCTTCGCCCCACGCCTCGCTGGGTCTCGACGACCATGCCGTCCGCGACCGGGGTGATGCAGGTGCGGACGTTGGCCATGCCGTTCACGATCATGGCGCAGTCCGTGCACTGACCGATCGCGCAAAGAATCCCGCGAGCCTCGGACCGCTTCGCGGTGTAGCGGTGTACGCGAATCCCTGCCGCGGCGAGGGCGGCGGCAATCGGCTCGCCCTCTCGAGCCTTCACCACTCTGCCGTCGACGCGGAGCGTGATCTCGCGCGCTTCCGCCAGCTGTCCCAGGATCGGGTGTCGCTCTATCCTCATTCGAAACCTCCTCGTCGGCCTGCCGACCTAGGAAGAACCTACCCCGAGCAGGAATCCCCTCTTCAGTGGGTCCTCCGGGTCCACCACGAAGTGGTGCATGCCCGTCACGTAGGCGCGTCCCGAGATCTCGGGGATGACGGCGGCGAACGGCCCGACCTGCGCCGTCCCCACGATCCGGGCCCGGAAGATCGTGCCGATGATGCTCTCGTGGACGAACTCCTCGTTCTCGCGCAGCTTGCCTCGGGCATGAAGCACCGCCAGTTTGGCTGACGTTCCGGTGCCGCAAGGCGAGCGGTCGATGGAGCCGGGAGGAATCACCACCGCGTTCTTCACGTCGGCGTCGGGGTGGCTGGGAGGGCCATAGAACTCCACGTGGGTCAGCCCCTCGATGAACTCCATCTCAGGATGCTGCACGCGAATCGCCCCGTTCACGGCCGCCCGAACGGCCTTCCCCGCCTGCACGATCTCCCCGGCTCTCTCCGCCGTGATCTCAAGTCCAAGCTGCCGGGCTTCGACGAGCGCGTAGAAGTTGCCGCCGTAAGCGATGTCCAGGGTGACGCGGCCGTGGCCGGGGATGTCTACGTTCACGTCCTTCCGATACAGGAAGGCGGGAGCATTGGTGAACGTGACCTGCTTGGCGCTTCCATCCACGACCGCGACGCGGGCGACGACGAGGCCGGCCGGCGTGTCCAAGCGGATGGTCGTGATCGGCTCCTCGACGGGCACGATCCCGGTCTCCACCAGCGCGGTGCAGCACCCGATGGTGTCATGTCCGCACATCGGAAGGTACCCGCCTACTTCAATGTAGATCACTCCGATGTCTGCGTCGCTGCGACACGGAGGGGTCAGGATGACACCGGACATGACTTCGTTCCCGCGGGGCTCGTACATGAGCATCCGGCGCAGGTCGTCCAAGTTGTCCCGCACGTACGCCATCTTGGCGGCCACGGAGTCACCGGGAATATGGGGCAGACCGCCGATGATCGTGCGGGTCGGCTCGCCCTCCGTGTGCGTATCGATCGTCGCGATCATGCGCTGGAGTCGCATGGCAGCATCTCCTCATTCGAAACCGGGTCGGTATCCGCGCGATGTGTTGTACGACTCGCGCACCAAGTCGTGCTCCGGCGCGTCACGGCATCGCCTCGACGGAGCACGCCAGCGCCCCACGACATCGCCCAAACCCCACTCGCCGCAATCTAACTCGCATCCGCTCCTCTGACATCACGACTTGCCTTCCCGAAGCCTCGATCACGATCCCGCCTCACTCCAGGAACTTCTCTGTCGAGATCACCAGCACCCTCGCTGGCTCTCCGCCCGTGCTGTACGTGTGCGACTCCATCGGGCCCAAGTAGTAGCAGTCCCCCGCGTCGACGCGGTGGGTCTCCTCCCCGGCGACGAGCGACAGCGTTCCCTCGAGCACGTAGCCGAACTCCTCGCCCCGATGCTGCGTCGAGGGGTGGTAGTAGTCCTTCGGAAACTCGTTGATCAGCACCTCGAACGGGCATCGCGGGAGTCTTGCCGTCAAGTGCCGGTACGAGATGGCGGAGTCTGGGATGCGCACGATCCATTGCCGCGAAGCGGCGACGACCTTGCAGGGTTCGGAGCCGCCTTCTGGATGGACCTGCTCCGCACCCAAGAGCTCCGAAAGAGAGACTCCAAGTGCGTCGCACACCCTCTCGAGGGATACGATGGAGAGCGAGGACAAGCCCCGCTCGACCTGAGACAGGAAGCCAGCGGAAAGCCCCGAGCGCGACGACAGCTCGTCGAGGGTCCACTCCTTTGCGCGGCGCAGCTCACGGATCTTGCGTCCCACGTCAGGCATACCGGTAAGGTAGCGGTTCCATTGATATTTGTCAAGGATCTTAAGTATTTGTCAGCGTGCGCGCCCTACCCGCGCCTCACCATGGATGGCGTCGGGAAGTCCGCGGAAGGAATGGGTCGACCAAACGCGCCGATGAGGTCGGCGCTGGCGGGGGAAGCTCCAGTTGCCCCGTTCAGCGGAGGAGGAATCCCTCGTTGAGCGGGTCGTCCGGGTCGACGACGAAGGTCTGTCGACCGGTGATGTGCGCCGCGCCCTCCACCTCAGGGACCACGGCGGCGTAGGGTCCGCAGCTCGACTCCTCGACGACGCGACCTATGAATCGAGTGCCGAGGATGCTTTCGATCGTCAGCGACTGCCCGAGGGCGATCTCGTGGCGAGCGTAGTGAATCGCCATTCTCCCGCTCACGCCTGTTCCGGTTGGGCTTCGGTCCACCTCGCCGTCGGCGAAGATACAGACGTTCCGGCTGTCTGCGCCCTCTGACACGGGCGGCGCGACGAAGATCACCCCGTAGAGAAAGCCAAGGTCGGGATCGACGGGGTGGGGAATGCTTCGCTCGGCCGCGACGGCGCGCTTGACGGCACGGCCGGCCGCGATCAGGGCGTCGATCTCTCCGGGGAGGCAGTGAAGGTTCACGTCCGTCGCGTCGACGTACGCGTAGAACGCGCCCCCAAACGCGAGGTCGTAGCGGATGCGCCCGAACTCGGGGACTTCGACGGTTTGGTCCAGGGCGAGCACGAAGGACGGGACGTTGCGGAAGCGGACGACCCGGACGCGGCCGGCCTCGACGCAGGCGGTGGCTGTGACTCGGCCCGGCGGAGCGTCGATCCGCACCGTCGTCTCGGGCTCCGATGCCGGCACCCATCCGAGCTCGACGGCCGCCGTCGTCACACCGATCACTCCGTGGCCGCACATCGTGCTCCACCCCTCGTTGTGCATGAACAGGACGCCGAAGTCTCCGTCGTCCGTCGCGGGAGGCGTGACGAGACATCCGTACATGTCGGCATGCCCGCGCGGCTCCCACATGAGGAGACGCCGCAGCCCGTCGCAGCGCTCGTGTGCATCCCGACGGCGCTCGAGCATCGTGGCGCCTCGGAGCTCGGGGAAGCCGTCCGTGACGATCCGCAGCGGCTCGCCCGCGGTGTGCAGATCGACCGTACGGAACGTTTGCCATCCCCTGCGAGGGCGCCACTCCGGCATCCCCTTCCACTCACCGATCGTCTCCGTTCTGGCCACGCCTCTACCTCCAGCACTTCCTACGAGGGAAGCCAGGTTCCGATCCCGCGCGCGATAGCCCGCTCCACGACGAGGCGGGCGACGACGATGTCCTCGGCCGCCAACCCGAGCAGACAGGCCATGAGCCGCTGTTGGGGAGTTGTGCGACCCTGTTTCGTGCCGGCCACAACCTCCCCCAGGTCAGCGAACGGAGCAGGGAGGTCGGGGAAGTAACCCTCTGCGCGGTGGGCTTCCTCTTGCGGGATGTCGTCGACGTAGATTCGGTCGAACTCCGCCAACGCGCCCGCGCTCCACGCTGAAGCGTAGTCGATCGACGCGGCGAAGGCTCCTTCCGACAGCCACCCCGGTTGGACGGTCGCATAGGGGACCCGCGCGATGGGCCCCGCCGTTATGACAATGTCGCACGCCTCCACCGCGTCGCGCGGCGAGGCTGTGGCGAGCACGCGCACACCCGTCCGCTCCTGCATCTCTGCCGCGTAGTGTGTGCGCACGTCCACCGACGGGTCAAAGGCCACCACCCGCTCGACCCGAAACTCGGCACACAGGGCGTCGAGATGGCTTCGCCCTTGCGCTCCGCATCCAAGGATGCCGACCGTGGAGGCGTCCGACCGTGCCAAGTACTTCGCCGCGAGCGCCGACGCCGCCGCAGTTCGCTTCGCCGTCACCCACCGCGCGTCGATAACGGCCAAGGGCAAACCTGTCTCATCGTCGTTCAGGATGACGAGCCCACTGATCAAGGGAATCCCTCGGGCCCGGTTCCCGGGGAATGCACCGATCCACTTCATTCCCGCCGCATGGAGTGTAGGAACGTACGCCGGCATTGCGTGAAGGAACGAGTCAGCCCTGGGATGGATCCCGAGCTTGGGCGGCGCCTCGACGCGGTGCGCGCCCTTCTCTCGGAACAGCTCCTCAAGGGCCGACGCGACCTCGGACTCCGAGGGTCCCGCTCGCTCCACGTCTAGGCTCGACAGGTACAGCAGGCGTTCGTTCATTCGACCCTCCGCCGACCCCAACGTGCCGTCACTCCGAGGGTGTCGGAATCCCATCGCGGGTCTGGAAGTACTTCAGGGTCTGCACCCACAGGATCCGGACGGGTGAGCTGCCCTCCGCCTGGTATCCGTGCGGCGCGGACGCCGCGAAGTGGTAGCTGTCTCCGGGGCCGAGCGCGTACGTCGCCTCGCCGATCGTGAGGCGCAGCTGCCCTTCTAGGACGTAACCGAACTCCTCCCCGTCGTGCGGGAACGGCGGGTAGAAGTACCCCGGAGAGATCTCCCCGAGCATGATCTCGAACTGCCGGCCGGGGAACTCCCGGCTGAGGAAGCGGTACTTGATGGATGCCTCCGACAGGTTGATCGCCCGCTGGTCCTGCGCCTTCATGACCTCGGGCGTCCGATCGCCGGGTGCGGGGGGGCCGGCGCCGTCTCCGATCTGGCGGAAGAACTCGCCGAGCGTCATCCCGAGGGCCTGGCAGATGACGTGGAGAGACGTGATCGACACCGAGGAAAGCCCGCGCTCGACCTGGGACAGGAAGCTGGTCGAGAGCTCGCATTTCGAGGCGAGTTGCTTCAGCGTCCACCCCTTCTCGGCGCGGAGGTCGCGAATGCGCTGCCCTACGGACTCCATGGCGGTGCAGTGTAGGTGAAACGGCGCGAACCATCAAGCGGCACGCTCCTTCACGGCGAAGTCCTTGACAAGGCGGTGCGTCGCTCCTACCGTCTCGCCAGCGCCAGCGGAGCGATGAAAGGGAGACCGTGACGGACAGAGAGCGCATCGTAGCGATCGACACCCATACCGGCGGCGAGCCGACGCGCACGATCCTCTCAGGCCTGCCTCCGATTCCCGGCGATACCGTCGCGGCGCGCGCTCTCTACTTGCGCAGACACTTGGACTGGATCCGCACCGCCCTCGTCTACGAGCCGCGAGGGAACAGCGTCATGTCGGGCGTTGTGCTCACGGAGCCGTGCCGCCGCGACGCGGACTTCGGCGTCATCTTCGTCGAGGTCGGCGGGTACCTGCCGATGTGCGGGCACGACACCATCGGATGCTGCACAGCCCTTGTCGAGGCCGGCCTCGTCCGAGGCGCGGGAGAAACGCCCGTCGTCCTCGACACTCCCGGCGGACTCGTCACGGCCCGAGTCCTCATCGATCACGGAAAGGCCTTGCGGGTCTCGTTCCGCTCAGTGCCTGCGTTCGTCTTCACGCTCGACGCACCGGTCTCGGTTCCCGGACTCGGAAGCGTGAGCGTCGACGTCGCGTACGGCGGGAACGTCTACGCGTCGGTCGACGCGGGGAGCCTCGGCTTGCGCCTTGTCCCGGAGGCCGCCGCGGATCTCGTCCGCGTGGGGATCGCTCTTCGCGACGAGGTTCGGCGCCGGATCGCCGTTCGGCACCCCGAGTTCGCGTGGGTTGACGAGATCACACACGTCCAGTTCACGGCTCCATCGGAGGGACCCGGCGTGTCCGGTCGCAACGTCGTCGTCATCCCGCCGGGTGCGATGGACCGGTCCGCGTGTGGCACGGGGACCGCTGCCCGTCTCTCGATCCTCCACGCACGGGGCGACATCGCGTTGGGCGAGCTGTTCGTCCACGAGAGCCTGATCGGGACCACGCTCAGCGGTCGCATCGTCGAAGAGACGAAGGTCGGTGAGTACGCGGCGATCGTTCCTGAGATCTCGGGCCGCGCGTTTGTGACCGGGCATCACGACTTCGTGATGGACTTGGATGATCCGTTGAAGGACGGATTCCTCCTCGGTCCGACCCTGCAGCCCGCCGGTTTCGGCGACCCCCGCCGGTCGGTCCGAGACCGGCGAGAAACCGAGGATGAGAGACCGCGCGTGTCGTAGAGCGCGCGGTCCGAACGACCTTTGGCGCAGGCGTCTTCCTCGCCGCAAACCTGGAAGACGGAGATCCGGGCCGCCCGTGTGCGGCACCGGGCGCGGACGTGGAAGCCCGTCCGAAGCACGATCGGACAGTCGGTTCGCCTGTCCATGGCGAGAGGAGAAGCATGATCGACTACGCGGCGCGGCAAGCGCGGTTGATGCAGTCCGTCCAGGCGGACTGCTTCCTCGTGGTTCACTTGGAGACGACGGATCCGGACTACGCGTCCATGTTCTACCTGACCGGATACCGCGGCTACGGAGTTCTGATGGTCACGCCGGAGGCGATTCACGCCTACGCATCTCGCACCAACATCGGGATGGCGTCGGCCGAGGCGCCGCACCTGAACTGGCGGATCCTGGACTGGGAGTACCAGAAGGCCGTCGTCGAGTTGCTCCAGCAACATGGGTTCCGACGGGTTGGCCTGGCGTCGCGGCGAATCGGGTGGGTGACAGGACGAGCACTCGAGGCGGCGAGGGTCTGCGAACTGGTCGTGGACGAGGACCCCGTGGGTCGCGTTCGCCTCATCAAGGACGAGGACGAGATCGCGCGGATCCGGCGGGCCACCGAGATCGCCGAACTGGCCCTGGAGGAGACCCTGACCGTCGTTCGTCCGGGAATGACGGAGGGAGAGATCGCGTGGCGCCTCGAGCGCGGGATGCGCGACCGGGGAGCCGAGGCGGTGGGCTTCGACTTGATTGTCTCGGCCGGCGCGAACAGCGCGCTGCCGCATCACATCCCCGCCGATCAGAAGGTCCGGTCGGGAGACGTACTTCTGTTTGATATTGGCGCTCGGTACAAGGGGTACCTGAGCGACATCACCCGCACCGTGTCGGTCGGGGGCGCCCCCGAGACCCTGCGTCGTGTCTACAACATTGTGCTTGAGGCCAACCTGGCCGGGCTGGCCGCGTTCGCCCCGGGAGTCTCGGGGTCGTCCGTCGACAAGGCGGCGCGCGACGTGATCGAGCGCGCTGGGTACGGCGAGCAGTACACACACGGGCTGAGCCATGGGGTTGGGATCGAGATCCACGAGGCGCCGGCGTCTTCGGGCGCCTCGGCCGTGGCGGCGTACGAACCCGGTATGGTGTGCACGGCCGAGCCGGGAATCTACTTGGACGGCCTCGGCGGAGTCCGGATCGAGGACATGCTCGCCATCACCGACACAGGATGCGAGGTTCTGAGCCGCTTCCCGAAGGATCGTCTGCTCGAAGTCGGCTAGCCCGTCGACCCGCCGATTTCGGCGGGCCGCCTACTCGATACAAATCGGCTCGCGCTGTGGAGTCGAAAGGAAGCGGCACCCGTCGGCCGTCACGAGCACGTCCTCTTCAAGGCTGACACGCCCGTAGTTCGGCGTCGCGGCGTTCGGTTCGAGGGTGAAGACGTTGCCCTCTTCGACGATTCCGAACGGGCGACGGCCGAACAGCTCCCAGCTCGGCGCGAGTCGCATCCCCCCGTCGTGTGCGAACCGGCCGATCTGATGGCCGAGGCCGTGCGCGTATTCCTCGTAGCCGGCGCCGGTGATGTGGGCTCGGGCCACGGCGTCGACTTCGTGGCCGATCCGTCCGGGGCGGAGAAAGGAGCCCGCGGCGTCAATGGCGCCGCGCACGGTGTCGAAGGCGCGCCGAACCTCCGCCGGGACGTCTGAGCGGCGGCCGAAGAAGTACATCCGCTGGAGGTCGGCGCAGAAGCCGTCCGCCTTGACCCCGAAGTCGAAGTGGAGCAGGTGTCCGGCCCTTGTCCGGAGACCCGTCGGGCCCGAATGACCGAACTCCTTGGCCGGCCCGGCGTCGACGGCGGGGCAGTACGACGGATCCCACGACGGGGTCACGCCGAGTTCCTGCATGCGGGCACGCACGTACTCCGCAATCTCCTGCTCCGTCTGGCCGACTCGAAGGACGCCGCGCAGATCGTCGAAGATCCCTTCCGTGATGGAGATCGCGGTGCGGATGCGGTCGACCTCCTCCGGGAGTTTTCTGCCCCGCAGGCGCTCCACGAGCGGTCCGGCCGACACGAGGCGGGTCGAGTAGGCGGTTCCGTCGAGGATCTGCCGAAGAAGCTCCAGCATCCCAACGCTCAGTCCGTCTGCGGCGTCGTTATCGACGCTGTAGTCCAGGGCGATCTGCGCCGGATCCAGGCGGGACAACTCGCGGCGAAGGGGCTCTGCGATCCCCGTACGGTACGGGATCGTGCGATCGAACAACCCGCTTGGAAAGCCCGCCGCATCATGCTCCTGGGCGACGGCGATCCTCTCTCCCCCCCGCGTGAACAGGAGGGCGGTCTGCGCGATGACGTCAGTTCCCAGGACGAGCTCGAGGCTGGGATCGCGCATCTGCATCGTTTCGCGGACCCAGACGAGCCAGCAGTCGACCCCCAGCTCCTTGAGGATCTCACAGGCTTGCTGCGACTTGAGCGCGGCCAGTGCTTGACTCACATCGCCTCCTTCTCGGTTCGTCTCGCCCAGTTCAGCGAAGGATCAGCGCGACGACCGCGCCGACAATCAGCAGGCCGACGATCAGCGGGAGGAAGAGCTGGAACATCGCGAGGATCACTGCGAGGATGTCCTTGCGCGACAGCTCCGGAGGCCTGCGCTCCGCGCCGGAATCGTTCGTGCCTTGCGCGACATCCATGTCATCCTTCCGCTGCCGGCCGATTCTCATTCCGGAAGGCAGGCGACCAGGTGGCCGTCTCCGATATCGATCAGCTCGGGGCGCACGCGGTCGCATTCCGGCTTGCGACCGGGGCACCGCGGGTGGAAGCGGCATCCCGACGGCGGTTCGACGGCGCTCGGAACCTCGCCCTGCAACACGACCTCGCGGGGTCGGTCCCGATCGTTGGGGTCGAGGCTTGGCGCTGCAGCAAGGAGTCCGCGCGTGTACGGATGAGTCGGGGTGTCGAACACCTGCTCGCGCGTGCCGTATTCCACCATCCGCCCGAGGTACATCACGCCGATGTGGTCGCTCAGGTGGCGCACGACGCTCAAGTCGTGGGAGATGAACATGTACGTCAGCCGGAGATCGGCCTTGAGCCCGTTCAGCATGTTCAGGATCTTCGCCTGAACGGAGACGTCGAGCGCCGACGTCGCCTCATCCAGCAGGATGAACTTCGGGTCCGCCGCCAGAGCCCGGGCGATCGCCAGCCGTTGTCGCTGGCCCCCGCTGAACTCATGCGGGTAACGGTACATGTGGTCAGCCTCGAGGCCGACGCGCTTCAGCAGTGACAGCACAAGGTTGTCGCGGTCTTCGCCGAACGCCACTTTGTGGATCACCAGGGGCTCGCCGACGACGTCCGCGATCAGCATCCGCGGATCGAGAGAGGAATAGGGGTCCTGGAACACGATCGCCGTCTCGCGGCGGAACTGCCTCAGGTCCCGCTTCGAGCGCGAAGCCATGTCCTCGCCGCGGAAGATGACTTGTCCCGACGTGGGGTCGATCAACAGCAGGATGGTCCGCGCGAGCGTCGTCTTCCCGCAGCCGCTCTCGCCGACCAGGCCGACGGTTCCGCCCTCGGGAATGATCAGGTTGACGTCCTCCACCGCGTGGACCCGTCCTGTCTCGCGGAGCAGACTCCTGATCGGAAAGAACTTCGTCAGGTTCCGGCACTCAAACAGCGCGGTCGTCATGTCCCTTCCCTTTCCCTGCCGAACAGGTGGCATGCCACCGTGTGACCCGGCTCGACCTCTTGCTCCAGCGGTTTCACGCGACTGCAGATCTCCATGACGTGGTCGCAGCGCGGGTGGAACCGGCACCCCGTCGGCGGATGGATCAGTTGTGGGACGGAGCCCGGGATCTCCTCCAGCTTGTCGGCGGACTTCACCGCGGAAGGAATCGCGCGCAGCAGCCGTTCTGTGTACGGGTGCTTCGCGTTCCGGAAGAGGGTTCTCACGTCGGTCTTCTCGACGATGGTCCCCGCGTACATCACCCCGACGCGATCGCACATCTGGGCGACGACCGCCATGTCGTGCGTAATCCAGAGGACGCTGGCGCCGAACTCGCGCTGCAGGTCCTTGACGAGGTCGAGGATCTGGCGCCCGATCGTCACGTCGAGATTCGTCGTGGGTTCATCCGCGATCAGCAGATCCGGCTCACAGGTGAGCGACATGGCGATCATCGCCCGCTGGCGCATTCCTCCGGACAGCTCGTGGGGGTAGTTCCTCGACTTCTCCACGGCGTCGGGGAGTCCCGTCTTGGCGAGGATCCCGGTCGCGTCCTTCAGTGCCTGCCGCTTGGCGCGCCGCTGGTGGTAGATGTAGGGTTCGGCCACCTGGTATCCGATACGGAACAACGGATTGAGCGAGCTGGTCGGGTCCTGGAAGATCATCGCGATGCGAGAGCCTCGCACGCGGTTCATCTCCTGCTCGCTCTTGCCGACGAGGTTCTCTCCGTCCAAGAGCACGCGCCCCGAGACGATCTTGCCCGGTTTGGCCACGAGCCCGAGGATCGACGTTGCCGTCACGGACTTGCCGCATCCGCTTTCTCCCACCAGCCCGAAGATCTCGCCGCGCTCGATCTCGAAGCTGACCTCGTCCAGGGCTTCGACGACGCCTCCGTACGTGAAGAACTGCGTCTTCAGTCGGTCGACGACGAGGAGGTTTTCTCGCGCTTCCATGTCACCTCCGTCAGCCTTCGAAGCTTCGGGTCCAACGAGTCGCGGATCCCGTCTCCCAGGAGGTTGAATCCAAGCACCACCAACACGATGCCCAGTCCCGGGAACACCGACATCCACCACGCGCGCAGCATGTAGATCCGGCCGTCGCTGACCATCCGCCCCCACTCGGGGATCGGAGGCTGGGCGCCGAATCCAAGAAAGCTCAGCGACGCGGCGGCGGTGATGACCCACCCCATGTCGAGCGTCAACGTCACGAGAATCGGCGACAGGCAGTTCGGGAGGATGTGCTTGAACATGATGTGCCAGTTGCTGGCTCCCCGCGACCGAGCGGCCTCAACGTAGCTCGTCTCCCTGACCGCAAGCGCCTGCCCCCGGACGAGGCGAGCGTACATCGGCCACCAGACGACCGATAGGGCGATCATCGCGTTGAACAGAGACGGCCCGAGCGCCGCCGAAAACGCCATCGCCAGAACGAGCGACGGGAACGCGAGGAACATGTCAGTGACCCGCATGATCACCTCGTCGATCCACCCGCCGAACAGGCCGGCAATCCCGCCGAGGAGAACCCCCAGCGGGACGGCGATCGCGAGAACGATCAGCCCCGCCTTGATGCTGTGCTGCGCCCCGGCCAACATGCGGCTCATGACGTCGCGCCCCATCGTGTCGGTACCCAGCGGGTGCGAGGCCGACGGGGGCTGAAACCGATCCTGAATGTTGGCGCTGATGGGATCGTACGGAGCGAGCATGCTGCCGAAGAGAGCGATCAGAAGGAACGCCAGGGCAATGAGCCCTCCAACGACGGCCAGCATGCTGTGCCGAAGCACGTAGAAGGTCAAGCCCCATTCCTTGGTGATCGGATGGAGGCGTTTCTGGAGCAGCCGATACCGAGAGGAGAAGAGCATGCTTCCAGGGATTCTCATCTGCGCTTCCCTCCCACGCGGATCCGCGGATCGATGACGCTGTAGAGAATGTCGACGACCAGGTTGGACAGGAGCATGATCATGGCGACGACCAACGTGTAGCCGACCACGGC
>JBFYQP010000212.1:0-7156 GCA_041302745.1 Candidatus Bipolaricaulota bacterium
CTTCTCGGGGCGTAGAGCACGGCGACGACGTTCGTCGTGCCGGCGTGGATCTTCGTGGCCATCGAATCCTTGACGGGGTTGCCGCACGGCTGCCATGCGTCCCCGACGCGGCGGCACACAACGAGGAGGTCCTCGAGGTCAATCGCCTGTCCGGACGCGTTGAAGACGTACGACTCGCCTGGCTCCCCGCGCCGAAGTCGAAGCTCTCGCCCGGAGAGGTCTGCGTCGAAGATCGACCCCGGCAGCCCGGACTCGAGGCTCACGGCGTTGTTCACGTCGACGAGGCCGTTGACGAGCGGGAACTCGCCCTCCAGGGCCGCCCGCAAGAGGAACTCGCTCGCCGGCTTCCCCCGTCCGCTCGGCTTGTACCGACCGAAGCGCAGCATGGCCCGGACCTCGTCGCGAACACCCTGCGGCACGAAGGCCTCCCCCGCCCGACCGACTCGGTCCACGATGTCGCTGAGGAACGGCGGAGGAGAAGCGCTCGGCAGGACTCGAACCCCCTCCGCCCAGACGAGTCCGGGCAGGACGGGGGGCGGGGACGATCCGAAGGCGAACTCGATGGAGTAGAAGGATCCGGCGTCGCTCATGCCGCTCACTGAGGGATCGCCGTGCTTCCGCTCCACTTGAACGTCGCGGTGATGCCGTTCACCGCAATGGAGTACTCGCCGGGCGGCAGTCCCTCCAACATGAGGGGAGCCGTCAACTCAAAAGGCGTTACCGCCTGCGCACAGACTTGGTCTAGGGGACGCTCGGTCGTCACCGTGAGGACCAGCTTGTTGCCGCTCACGGGTTCTTGGCGCACCGAGTCGATCCGCGTGCACGTGTCCCGCAGCACCCCCTTCACCACGGCGGAGAGGCGCGTCGGGTACTCGTCTACGATGCGAACCTCGAGGCTGGAGACGTCGGCGAGGCCGAAGATGTACTCGGCAGGGCCCTTGCCCGATCGGCACCCGAAGAGAAGACAGGGGAGTAGGACGAACCAGCCGAGAAGGGCCATGCGAGACAACACGACGCACGCCCATCTCGCCATGACTCCTCCCGGCCCTTTCGGCAGACGTGCCATCGTATCCGGCGCCTGAGACCGGGAGAAGGCGATTCGGCGGCGCACAGTCACACCCGCTCGGCCGACACGGCCACGGAAGGGGGGGACTCGAGGTGCGCCTTGACCGCGCACTGACCCGCTGCCCGCACACACGCGTCGGCGTACTGGTCGGGAAAAGCCTGCGGAAGACGAATCCGGACCTCGATCGTCGTGACTCGGTGTGATGTCTCGTCCCGCGTCGCTGAGAGCGTGAGAGAAATCCCCTCCGTGGCGATCTGTCGTTTCTGGCAGAAGGCGAGAACGTAGTACCCGGTGCACGTCCCAAGCGAAGCGAGGAAGAGGTCAAACGGGCTGGGAGCCAAGCCTTCTCCCCCCGACGCCTGCGATTGATCCGTTCGGATCACGAAACCTTTGTAGGTTGCGTCCACACGCTTCCCGCCCGGGAAGTCGATCTGCATCTCCATGGACTCCGCTTCCTCCCTCCGTCGCCCGGAAAGGATACCCTCCCGAGCGTCGGATCGCCCGCCGCCACGGGCTAGAATGGGTGGGGAGGGATCTCCATGTCCAAACGACCGTTTCTGATCGACACCGACACGGCGTCCGATGACGCCGTCGCCCTCGTCATGGCGCTCCGGCACCCCGACGTCGAGATCGAGGCGATCACCGTGGTCGCGGGCAACGTGCCCCTCGACCAGGGAGTGCAAAACGCCCTCTACACGGTCGAACGGTGTGGGCGGCGCGTTCCCGTCTACCGCGGCATTGCCCGTCCCCTCCTCCGCCCCCTCCAGACCGCCCAGTTCTGCCACGGCGAGGACGGCATGGGCGACATCGGACTTCCGCTCTCCGGCCGCCGTCCCGCAGAGGGCCACGCCGTGGATGTCCTCGTGGAGACGTCGCGGCGCCTCGCCGGGACGCTCACCCTCGTCACCCTCGGTCCCCTGACGAACCTCGCCGTCGCCCTCGTCCGTGAGCCCCGGATCGCCGAATGGGTCGACCGATGCGTCGTCATGGGTGGAATCGGCTTTGGGCACGGCAACATCGTTCCCGCCGCGGAGTACAACCTGTGGGTCGACCCGGAGGCGGCGAAGATCGTCTTCGAGTCCGGGTTGCCGCTCTGCATGGTCGGCTGGGACGTCTCGCACCGCCGAGCCACGTTCACGACCCCCGAGGCGGAGGAGTTCCGGCGAACCTCGGCGCTGGGTCAGTTCTGCGTCGACATCCAGAAAGGACTGCGCGAGTTCGGCATCCACTACCTCAAGCAGGAGGGGTTCGATCTGCCGGACCCGATCGCGATGGCCGTCGCTCTCGACCCGTCCGTCGCGACCGACGTCAAGACCCTGCGGGTGGACATCGAGACGGCAAGCGAGCTGACGCGAGGCCAGTCGGTCGTCGATCACCTGCGGGTCACAGGAAAGGCTCCGAACGTCGACGTCGTGCTCGACGCGTCGCGCGACGCGTTCCTCGGCCTCCTGCGCGACGCCGTCCTGGACCGCTAGCGTAAAGCGCCCGTCGCGGACCACCGTATAATCCCCGCCATGCCGCTTGCTCGAGACTACGTCGCGCAGGTACGTGGCTTCAACGCCAACGCCCGCTGGTACCTCGCGTACACCTTCATGAGCGGCATCGGTTTCGGCATCTACGGGCTCTTCTACAACCTGTACGTCCTCTCTCTCGGCCGAACCCCCGCGTTTCTCGGGTTTCTCGTCGCTCTCCCGCTCGTCGTCGTGACCGTGGTCGCCGTCCCCGCCGGCATGCTCGGCCGCAGGATCGGCTATCGCAACACACTGCTCCTCGGAACCGTCGTTCTCTCGTTGTCCTTGATCGGCGCGTGCGCCGCCCCCTCGGCGGCCGGCCTCATCGCCTTCGCGCTCGGCTTCGGCGTCGTGCAGGCACTGCTCGATGTCAGCAACGCCCCGTTCGTTGCGGAGAACAGCCGCCCGTTCGAGCGAACCCACCTGTTCAGCGTGCAGTTCGCGGTGCGCCTCTTCGCGAGCTTCTTCGGCTCGCTCGGCGCAGGCCTCCTGCCCGCTCAGCTGGCGCGTCTCCTTCACGTCGGCGCGGAGACTCCGGCGGCCTATCGAGCCACGCTCCTGCTCTCCGCCGCCGTCTTCCTCCTCGCGTTGCTCCCCCTCCTTCGCGTGCGACGCGCCCTCTCGCCGAGAGCCGCCCCGAAAACCGGCTCTCGCGCAATCGAGCGCCTTTCCCGCGCCGAGGTCGCGGCCCTGACCAAGCTCTTCGTCCCGCAGGCCGTCATCGGCGTCGGCGCCGGGGCCCTTGTCCCCTTTCTGAATGTCTTCTTCAAGGTGCGCTTCGGAGTGTCCGACGGCCTGCTCGGCGTCCTCTTCGCGCTGCAGGCCGTTGCGATGGGCCTCGCCACGCTCGCCGGCCCCGCCGTCGCCGCCCGGCTCGGACGCGTGCGGGCCGTCGTCCTGACGCAGCTCCTCTCCATCCCCTTTCTCGCGATCCTCGGGTTCGTTCCGTCCCTGCCGATCGCCTCGATCGGCTTTCTAGCCCGGGCCGGGCTGATGAACATGGGGCACCCCCTCTACTCGGCGTTTGCCATGGACCAGGTGGACGAGACGAGACGAGGGACCGCCAACGCGCTCTTGGTCATGAGCTCACAAGGAAGCCGAGCCCTGAGCTCGTGGGCCGGTGGACTCCTCCAGCAGGGTCCCGGGTTCTCCCCCATCTACGCGCTCACGATCACGTGCTACCTCGCCGCGTCCGCGCTGACCCACCGGTTCTTCGTGAGGACTGCACCCGCCAGATAGCTTTTCGGAAGGCCCCCGCCTCGCGGGCGGGCTACCGCCGCGTCGAGCTTGATCCGAAGGGGTGGATCAGGCTGCCAAGAGCCAGGACGACGACGCACGCAAAGGCAGCTCCGGCCGCGTCGAACGCGAGGCCCCGGAGGTTGAAGTGCCGCGTCGCCGTCGCGAGTTGCGCAACCTCAAGCGCCCAACCGTAGGCCGTAGCGAGCCCCCCCGACAAAAGGACGCGCCGGGGCGATCGGCCGAGCACGAAGATGAAGAGAACTGCTAGAACCGCGTATGCCGGCAGATGGAGGTAGCCGTTTCCGGAAGCGCGAACGAAGCGGTCGAGGGCCGCGTCTCCCACGGGGCGGAGCGACATCCAGCCGATCACGACGAGCCCGAGGCCCAGCGCGACGCGCGAGATCGCCAACCGGAGCATCGCAGAACGAGCACGAGCGCCTCCGTCCGATCGGGGCATTCGCGACCCTCAGCTCCTCGACGCCAGGAGCCCGATGAGCATCGCGAAGCCGACCAGGAACCAGACCTTCCCGGCGCCGTCTCCACGAGTTGTCGGAACCTCGTGGAACGAGCGAACGTCGCGCACGGTTGCCGGAAGCGAGACGATGTCCTTCCACGAGAACGCTTCACGAGTCCCGACGGCAACCCACAGCTTGCCGTACGAAGCATCGGCCGACATGACCACAAGGTAGTACGTGCCGGAGGCGGGAAGCCGGAGCGTCCGCTCCACAAGAATCCACGAATCGGTCCCCGTGAACGGTTCGTGGAACGGAGTCGCCGCTGCCGTCGCGGTACTTACTGCCGCGAGCCCTCCGTACCCAACCGGCGGGGAGAAGGGAAGATCGAGGTTCGGCAGTCCCGGCCCCAGGAGAAAGAGGCTCGGCCGATATCCGGCGCCCCGCCCGGCGGGGACTCCCAGCGAGATCGAGAGGTCGAACCCCGCGGCCGCGTCGAACGTCAACCAGAGCTGCGGATGGTTCGGCGCAAGCTCCGCGTAGACGACCTGGGAGACGTCGACGGCCTCGAGTCGCAACGCCGTCGACTGGCTGGGAGACACGGCGCCGATCTCGATCGGTTTGTGGGCCAAGGCCGGCGTCGCTGCGCCCAGGATCAGGAGGGCAGTCGACAGCGTTCTCAAGGTTCTTCCCAAACTCATGCTCCTCCTTCCCCGTGCCGAAGCTCGTCCTGCCATGCAGTGTCGTAAACACTCCCCGGCGCGTCAACCCGTCCGAGCTCACTTGGCGCCGCCACTCCGTCCGTTTGGCGCCGCCACTCCGCCCGCCTGGCGCCGCCACTCCGTCCGCTTGGCGCCGCCACTCCGTCCGTTTGGCGCCGCCACTCCGTCCATTGGGCGCCGCCACTCCGTACTTTTGGCTCCGCCACTCCGTCCGTTTGGCGCCCCAGCCAGTTCGCTTTGGCTCCCGGATCGGGTAGAGTGCGTCACGTGCGTTCCCGCGTGCGAGGCAGAGGCCGTCGCGACGCGAACGTCGGGTGAAGAGAAGGGGGGAAGAATGCGTAGGGTTCTTTGGGTTTCGTTTATCGTTCTCCTCGCCGCAGGCTACGCCGCCGGAGCTTCGGTTCTGGACTCCGTGTCCATCGGGATTCACCTCACTCCGGCGATCGACCGCGTCCAGGGTCAACGCGCATGGGACTTGTCGTTGTCGGTGTCCGGAGTTGCTGCGCTCGGCGCGTCCGATTCGGTGGAGTGCACCGTGGTCGTTGACAGCGGCCCGACCACGCTCGGGACGATCGCCGAGTACCGTCACGATGTGACGGCCCGCTTTTCCGCCGGCGTCGGGGTGACGATCCTGTGGCCGTTCAGCCAGGACGAGAACCTTCTGGCTCCGATCGTCGAGTCGTTCGCACACGCAACGGTCCATGGAACCATCGTCGGCCCGCTCAGCGGCGAACTGGGCGTCTCCTTCCCGGCTGTGACGATCGCGAATCCGGGCGACGGGTGGAAGGTTGTGCCGTTCTCCAGCCTTCCCGCGCTCTCCGCAAGCCTGACCGTCGCACCGATCTCGAGTGCGGAATTCGAGGCTCACCTGACCCTGCAGCCCGTCCTCGTGGACGCAGCCGCCTTCACCGACCCGATCGGCCGACTGACCGACAACCTCCTCCTCCTGCCGACCGTCTCGAGCTACCTGCACTACTTCCCGTAGCGAAAGAGGTCACGCCAGGCCGTGCACAAGGTCGAGGAGCCGTCCGAGGACGCGTTCGCCGTCCACTCGGAGGCCGTTGTGCTCGTACTCGCTCGTCACCCACGTCTTCATTCCCCGCACGGCCGCCGCGGTCTCCTCCGAGAAGGCGCGCTCCACGTACATGTCGTGCACGTAGACCGCCGCGGCGCACGGAACCTCGTTTCGTCCTAGGGATGTGCGATCGTAGAGCTCGGGCCAGTCGGATCGCTCGGCGAGGAGATCGGCCGCCGCTCTCAGCGGACGCAACTCCTTGTACTCTTCGAACATCCACGGGTAGATCATCTCGCCGGTGAAGAGAACGCGGCCGGGCCGCGAGGCGTCGAACTCGGGGAACTCGGCGCGAACCCGCTGTGCCGCCCAGCGCGTTGCGCTCCTCTGGGCGTAGATCGCCTCGTGCAGGATCGCGAAGATCGGGTTCGTCTGAAACGAGAACGCCTGGTCGAAGTGCGCGAGGAACGAGAAGCCGAGCTCTGATCCATCCTCCCCGTCGGGAAAGGCCTCCTCGACCAAGTAGTGCACATGCTCCAATCCGTTGCTGGCGCCGAACTCGATTCCCAGCTGCTGGAACCGCCGAGGCGACAGCCTGTCGCCATCCGCCAGGCGAACGTCAACCGCGGCGAGACGGTCGACGATGCGGCGCACCAGCGCCTCGTCCTCGGGATACCTCGCGTAGTAGAGGCGGTTCTTCTCTCTCACGGTCCGGTACGTCGCGCGGTACACGTCGTCGGCCGGGCGGTCGATCGGCGGGAGCCCCCCGGTGAGCATCGCCGCCGCCAAGCCCTCCGGGGCGGCGGATAGGTAGTGGAGCGCACAGAACCCGCCGTAGCTCTGTCCGAGGACCGTCCACCGCTTGTCCTCCCCCAAGAGGTCCCGCCGCACCGCTTCCGCGTCGGCGACGATGGAGTCAGCTCGGAAGTGCGCCACGTACTCGGCTTGGGCGGTCGCGTTCGGAAGGCGAGAGAGCGACCTCGCCGCGATCGGCGTGCTCCTTCCGGTGCCCCTCTGGTCGAGGAGGAGCACTCGGTAGTCGGCGAGCGCCCGCTTGAGCCACCCCGAAACCTCCTCTGGACGCGGCGCCGTCAAGCCGGGGCCTCCCTGAAGGAACACCAACCATGGGAGGTCGACCTTCTCCTTCCCTGCTG
>JBFYQP010000016.1:0-17117 GCA_041302745.1 Candidatus Bipolaricaulota bacterium
TTCTTCGCGCCTCCGTCGCTAGGTCAATTGGGCGAGCGACTGCGTGCGCGCGGATCGGAGTCGGAGGCGGAGATCGCCGAGCGGCTGCGCGCGGCGGCGCGGGAAATGAAGAGCCTCGGGGTTTTCGACTACTTGGTCCTGAACGGCGATCTTGCTACGGCCGTGGACGAGCTTCGGGCGATCGTCATGGCCGAGCGACTCCGCGTCGTCGCACGCGCCTAGGGTGGCCGTTCGAGGGGAACGAAAAGAACGGCCGGCGCTCGTCGCCGGCCGTTGGTTCATCTCCCTGCGGTGAAGGAAGTCGCGCTACTTTCTTGCGACGCCCTTCGGCGCAACCTTCAGGGCCTTCTCGATCCGCCGCTTCAGTTCCTTTCCCGGCTTGAACAGGGGAACGACCTTCGCCTCGACCTGGATCGGGCGCTTGGTCTGCGGGTTGATGCGACTGCTCGCCTTGCGAGCGCGGACAGCGAACTTCCCGAACCCGACGAGCTTGACCTCCTCGCCCTCGAGGAGGGTGCTCTGGATCAGATCGAGGACCCCGTCGAGGAGCTTCCTCGCCTCTTTCTTCGTCAGGTTCGACTTGTCAGCCAGCCGATCGATGAATTCGCCCTTGTTCATCTAGAATCCTCCTTGCTTACTCTGCACAGCCATGGTAGATCAGGACTCGTCGTCAATGCCCGCTTTGCCGAGCAAATCGCGCATGCTGAGCGATTCGTGCCCGCTTTCGTCGAGGAAGCGTCGGTCGACGCGCTCGCGGTCTCGCGCCTTCGGGCCCCGCTCCTTGCCGGTCGCAGGGGTTCCGGGAGTGGCGCCACGTCGTCGTCGTCCCTTGCCTCCTCGGTCGCGGTCGCCCTCGTCGGCGGCCGCCGTCGGAACCTCGGGGGGACCGAACAGGTTCCGCATGCTGAGGCGGACCTGATGCTTCTCCTCGTTGATTCCGATGATCTTCGCCTGGACCTTGGATCCGACGGCCAAGACGTCCGCGGGGGTCGCGATTCGCTCGTTGGAGATCTCCGAGACGTGGATCAATCCATCGACCTCGTCGGTGATCTTCATGAACGCGCCGAAGTCCTTGATCTCGGTGATCTCGCCCTCGACGATCTCGTCGATCGCGTAGCGGTCGACGAACCGACGCCACGGGTTGTCCTTGAGCTCGCGGATGCTGAGCGAAATGCGGCGCTCCCGCGGATCGACGCCGAGCACTTTCACGTTGACCGAGTCGGCCTCTTTGAGCACGTCGCGCGGGTGATTGACATGCCCCCAGTCGATCTCCGACACGTGGACGAGCCCCTCGATCCCTTCTTCGAGCTTGATGAACGCGCCGAAGTCGGTGATCTTCGTGACGACGCCCGCAATCACCTGCCCTCGCGGGTACTTGCTCTCCGCATCCTCCCACGGATCGCGTTGCGTCCGGCGGAGCGACAAGCTGATTCGGTGCGCGTCCTCGTCGCAGCTGAGGACCAGGACTGGAACGGCGTCCCCTTCGCTGACGACATCCTTCGGGTTCTCCGGATGTCCCCACGAGAGCTCGGAGACGTGGACCAGTCCTTCGACGTCCTGCTCGAGTTCGACGAACGCACCGAAGTCGGTGACGCTGACGACCTTCCCGTCGACCTGAGTGCCGGCCGCATACCGCTTGGAGATGCCGTCCCAGGGATTCGGGCGGAGCCGCTTGATCGAGAGGGACACCTTCCCCTTCTCGCGGTCGAAGTCGATGACCTTGACCTTGACCGGAGTGCCGATCTTGTACTCGGCAGGCGGGACAGGGAGGTCCTTCCACGCGATCTCGGACCGGTGGACGAGACCCTCGAAGCCGCCGATATCGACGAAGAGCCCGAAGTCGACGATGCTGCGGACGACGCCGTCGAGCTCCTGGTCGGGCGTGAGCGAGTCAAAGAGCGACTTCCGTCGCAACCGCTCGCGCTCTTTGATGAACTCCTTGTGGGAAACCACCAGGTTCTTGTCGCGCCGCGACAGCTCGAGGATCTTGAACTGGATCCTCTTGCCGCGCAGTTCGTCGATGCTGCTCGGCAGATCCCCGCCGAGGTGCGAACCCGGTAGGAAGGCGCGGATTCCGTCGAGGTTGACGTGGTACCCCGCACCCTTGACTTCGCTTGTGATTTCGCCTTCGACAACGTGCCCTTCGTGGTACGCGGCCTCAAGACCGTCGATGCGCTTCTCGTACTCGGCCTGCTTCTCGGACGCGTAGACCGTCCCCTTTTCCTCGTCGATGTAGGTTACGAGCACTTCGATGTGCTCGCCCTGCTCGATCTTGCCGCCGGGGCGGAACGGGGACAGCTCCGACACCGGAAGGATTCCTTCGGACTTGTATCCGATGTCGACGAGGATCTCGTTGTCGCTCACCTGAACGACAGTCCCGGAGATGGTGTCTCCGCGGCTGTACGTCTTGACGTCGCTTTCAGAGAAAGCGTCCTCCATCTTTATCTTCTGTTCCATGCTCCACTGCCAGATCCGAACTTCGCCTCCCGGCGCGCGCTGGGGCGCCCGGCCCGCTTCCTCAAGGTGCATCTTACACTCATCATGCTCGATCCACGCACTTCATGAGCCGATCGCTCATCGCCCGGAGCCTCTCCGACCTGCATCCGTCTTCGCGAACGTCGCGCTCGAGAGCCTCGACGGTCAACGGCTTGCCGATCGACACCGTGATCCGCGGGAAGCCGAACGGGTACCTCGGCGGGTACGGTCCCTGAGATCGGATGTTGACGGGGACGATCGCCTTCCCGGCGAGCGACGCAAAGTAGACGGCGCCTGCCTTGGCGTCGACCTGCTTGCGGGTCGTGCCCTCCGGGAAGATGGCGACGATCCGTTCAGTCTTGACGGCCTCGAGCATCCGTCGGAAGTCGGACTTCCCGAAGTTCTCGCGATCGATGATCGTCGAGTAGGCGCGGATCAGCGGCTGAACGAGAGGGTTCGATTTCATGAGTCCCTTGCGGGAGATGAAGTGGATCCGATTTCGGATCCCCATTGCGGTCGCGAGCAACGCGATGTCCCAGTAACTCCGATGCCGGGCGACAGCGATGTATCCTTCATCTCGCTTGACGTTCGCCCTCCCTTTGACCCGAAGTCGGAAGAGGAGTCCGAGAACGAGGTGCAGGAGACAGACGGCGCTCGCGTAGAAGATGTTCTTGAGGACGATACGTACGCGCCGTGTCAATGTTCTAGCAACCGCTCCTTGACCAGGTCTGCTGCCTCGGAAATGACCTCTGCGAGGGTCTTTCGATCCGTGTTGATTATAGTCGCATCAGAAGCGGGGTTCAAGGGTGCGATCGCCCGGGTCGTATCTCGTCGATCCCGCACGAGCAGCTCGTGAAGAGTACGACCAACATCCGCGCCGGCCCGCTGATCGACGCGGCGCCGGGCTCGAACGTCGGCGCTCGCCTGGAGGAAGATCTTGACGTCGGCGGCGGGCAGAACCACCGTGCCAATGTCGCGTCCCTCCATCACGACGTCGATGTTCGCCGCGATTCGTTGCTGGAGGGCGACGAGACGCGCGCGGACCTCGGGGCGCGTTCCCGCTTCGGAAGACGCCTGATCGAGCTCGGGGGTGTGAAGGAGATCCGTGACGTCTTCCCCGTTCAGGAGAAACCGCTCCGGCTCGGCGACGTCGATGACGATCCGATCCAGTGGCAGCCCGCGCGCCAAGCCGAGGGCGACGGCCCGGTACATCTTTCCGGTCTCGACAAACCGGCACCCAAAGCGCTCTGCGAGGGCCCGTCCGAGCGACGTCTTCCCCGATGCGGCGGGACCATCGATGGCGATCTTCACGTCGTCCCCTCCTCATCGACTCGGCGGCTCGCGGAGGGGGTCGGCCGGCACACGAGGACCTTCGCCTCCGGAACCGCACGCTCGAGAACCTCGGCGGCCCGGCTTGCCTCCGCGGGGGCGGCGAACGCCGCGTAGAACGCCGCTCCGCTTCCGCTCATCCCTGCATAGCGACCGCCGAGGCCGCGGATCGCTTGATCATACGGGAGGAGGGCTGGGTGCGTCGCGAGCGCCGGGGCGAGGAGATCGTTGGCGCCGAGGATGCAGGGGGCATCTTCGGGCGCGCTGTGCGCGTCCCAGGCGGCGTAGACGACCGGCGTCGAGCAGTGGACCGGAGGGGCGAGGACCGCAAACGTTTCCGCTCGCGGCTCCGGACAAGCCTCCACACGCTCGCCGCGACCCTGGATGCGGACACAGCCTCCAACCAGGAACAGCGGAACGTCGGATCCGAGTTCTGCCGCGACGGCGTGAAGCCGATGTTCGGGCAGGGCGGGCGGGACGGCGAGATCGAGGAACCGCAGCACGGCGGCCGCGTCCGAGGATCCGCCGCCGAGACCGGCGCCGGCCGGAATGCCCTTTGCAACGTCGATCGTCACGTCGCGGCGGGCACCCTTCGCGGCGAGAACGGCCGCCGCGGCTCGCTCGACCAGGTCGGGCCCTTCGAGCCCTGGAAGGTCGTTCGTGACGTGCAGCCCGTCCCCATCGGCCACGTGGATGAGAAGGCGATCGGCGAGGTCGATGGTCTGGACAATGGAGTCGATGTCGTGGTACCCGTCGGGGCGACGGCCGCGGACACGCAAGGACAGGTTCAGCTTGGCGTATGCCAGCAGGTGAACCGTTACGTTCCGCATACGACTCTGCCTCCGACGACAACCGCTCGGACAGGAAGGCCGACGACGAAATCGCTGATCTGCCGGTAGTCGTCGAGGTCGAGGATGAGAAGGTCCGCCTGCTTCCCGGGCTCGAGGGTGCCCAGCTGGTGGGCGAGGCCGAGAGCCGCCGCGGCGTTCAACGTCACCGCGGTGAGGGCTTCTGCGAGGCCGAGCCCCATCGTGCGCACCGCCAAGGACAGCACAGTGGCCATCGAGAGGATTCCCGCTCCCGCGGCGTTCGCGGCGCTTCCCAGGGCGATGGGAAGCCCGGCGTCGAGCATGCCCCTCGCGTCCGCCCAGGGAAGGTCGGGGAGGAACGGGTCGCCGGGAAGGAGAACAGGGAGGACGTCGGCCTGTCCCAACCTCTTGAGCTCGGCGCGGCTTGCTCGAGTGAGATGATCGAGCGTTGTTGCCTCCAGCTCCGCGGCGAGGAGGATGGCGTCCCCGCTCGGGCCGGAGGCCTGCACTTTGACGCCGAGCCCGGCTCCGTGTGCCGCGCGGAGGATCGCCTTCGCCTCTTTGCGGTTGTAGCCGCCTTCCCCGCAGAGCGCGGCGCAGCAGGAGGCCAGGCGGTGGCGCTGGATCCCGGGGATGGTCTCGCCGATCAGACCCGAGATACGGTCGTCGGAGGAGCGAGCGGGTTCGGCGGGCGGCGCGCCGAGGAAACAGGCCGCGAGCCGGACGCACGACTGGCGAGCCGCCAACTCGGCGGACGAGAGGATCTCCTCGACGCGGGGCCATCCAAGGACCGCCGGAGTGCGAACCTCGACGGCCGTCGTGCCGTGGCGAACGATCTCTGCGAAGGCCGCCGCAACCCGTCGGTTGGAGGCGGGGCCGGACTGAACCGGGTCATAGGCCCAGAGGAACGGATCGATGAGGCCGGGAATGACGACGCAGCCCGCCGCATCGACTACGGCATCGATCGTGTCGGTCGGACGGCCCTCCGACACGCCGACCACGCGATCCCCGCGAATGAGGAGGTGGACGTTCTCCCTCACGGCCAGCGCTCCCATCCGCTCGCCGCGCACCGGCTCGGCGCCGAGGGGGGTGACAAGCTGGCGGATGTTGGTTACGAGCGTGTTCATGGAGTACCGGCGAAGTATAGGATGCGGACCTGCGCTTTACAACGGCGTTTTCGCTGCGTATACTGCGACGATCCGCCTCGGGGAAGCGTGCGTTGCGGCACGGGCCGGCAGCGCTCTGAGCCTCCCGGGGCGCGGGGAAGACGTTCTACTATGACACAGGATCTGCCATTCCGCGCTGGTTACGTGGGCCTCTTCGGCCAGACGAACGTCGGCAAGTCGACTCTCCTCAACGCCCTGCTCGGCGAGAAGCTCGTCATCACGTCGGCCAAGCCGCAGACGACTCGTTGCAGTGTCCGCTGCGTGCTGACCACGGCGGACGCCCAGCTCGTTTTCGTCGATACGCCCGGACTCCATCGTGCGAAGACGCTTCTCGGCCGCCAGCTTCTGCGGGAGAGCCGCCGGAGTGCGCGGGGAATCGACCTGGCCGTCTATGTCGTGGAGCCGTGGCGGCGCGTCAAGGACGAGGATCGACACGCCATCGAGAGCCTTGCGCTTGGGGGATTCCCGGTCGTCCTCGTCGTCAACAAGATCGACGCCGCTCGGGGGAACGACTTGGAGGAGACCCTCCTTGCCTACGCGGAGCTCGGCGTCTTTGCCGAGCTGATCCCGGTCTCGGCGCGCACCGCAAAGGGCCTTGACGACCTGGTGAAGACGCTGACGAGACTCCTCCCGCCGTCGCCGCCGCTCTTCGCCCCCGACGTGAAGTGCGACCGCGGCGAGGCTTTCCTGATCCAGGAGTGGATTCGCGAGAAGGCCACGGAGTTGACGTACGAGGAGATTCCCCACTCTCTCGCGGTGCGCGTGAAGTGGCTGGAGGAGCGCAGTGACGGCCTGGTCGAGATCAAGGCGGAGATCATCGTGGACAGGGAATCGCAGAAGGGAATCGTGATCGGGAAGGGCGGAAGGCTGATCAAGCGGATCGGAACCCTGGCCCGGGCCGACATCGAGGCGTATCTGGGACGGAAGGTGTTCCTCGAGCTCGCTGTGACCGTCCTCCCGGGATGGACAAAGGACGAGGGCGAGGTACGACAGCTGACGGGGGTGTCTTGACCGAGAGCGCCAACGGGAAAGTCCTGATCGTCAGCTCATCCGCGACGCGGTGCCGAACGGCCAAAGAGGCGCTGGAGACCGCAGGGTACGTGACGGACGTGGCTCGTCGGTGGAGCGAGACGAGGGCGGACGCGGCGGACGTCGTGCTCCTCTTTCTCGGGCCGGCCGAGGCCTGCCCCGAGATCCGCCGTCCTGAGGACCTCGGCTGCACCGGGAGAGCTCCGGTCTTGGCGATCGTGGAACACGGCGATGCAGCGGCGGGAACGGCTGCAATTCTCGCCGGAGCGCGTCTCTGGCTGCCCCAGGCGTTGGAGGCGACGGTTCTCGTCGAGGTCGTCCGGAGCGTGACGGCGCAGGCGCGTGAGGATCGCGCGAGCGCCAAGGAGGCCGAGCACGCTCGCGACTTGATCGAACGGATTCCTGTCGGCGTGTTCGAGTCGGTCGGCGGGCGGATCACGTACGTCAACGAGTACCTTGTCGGCGCATCCGGGTACACCCGCGAGGAGCTGCTCGGACGAGGACCCGCGGAGCTTGTGATGCCCGACGATCGCGAGCGAGCGGCTCGGGGGCTTGCGGAGCGCGCGCAAGGCGTCGTGGCGGACGGTCCGCACACGTATCGAATGACCGAGAAGGGCGGGGCCGAGCACATCGTGGAGGTCAGCACGAGGCTTCTGGACGGCGCGGAGGGCGCGCGCGTCGAGGGCACCGTCCGCGATATCTCTCGGGAAGTCCGATTGCGTAGACTGAATCGCGTCGTCCTCGAGCTGGGCGAGGTGATCCTTGCCGAGCCGAACATCGATCGCATCTTGCAGCTCGTTCTCGACACCATCACCGAGTACAGCGGGTTCCGGCGCGCCGTGCTGTCGCTCTATGACCTCTCGACCGTCGTCCCGCTCGAGGGAGGAACCGAGAAGACGCTCTGCTCGGGCCTCTCGCCGGAGGAGAAGAAGGCGCTCTTCGAACAGCCGCCGATGTCGCCGGCCGAGCGCCGCGAGGTGTTCGACGAGCGTTTCCGTCTGGGCCCGGCGTACTACATCCCGCACGACGAAGTCCCGTGGACTGCCAACCTCGGGCTGTCCGGGACCGTGACCCTCGAGGGATGGCACAAGGATGACATGCTGTTCATCCCTCTGCGCGGCACGGCGGGGATCATCGGGTCGATCTCCGTGGACGACCCGGTGGACCAAAGCGTGCCGACGGTGTCGTCGATCGAGCCGGTGGCCTCGCTCGCGAACCTTGCGGCGCTGGCCATCGAGCACGTCTACAAACTGGATCAGCTGCGCCGGCAAAAGGAGCGTCTCCACAGCCTTTCGGAGTTCGGCGACGAACTCGCCAACGTCCAAAGCCTTGACGCCCTTTGCGATGCCGCCGCGCGGAGGATCCGTGACGACCTGGCTCAGGACTATTGCGGGATCTGGATGCGCGAGGGAGCGGATCTCGTGCTTCGCGGGACCGCATCCGACGGCGTGTTCCCCCGGCACGAGGTCCCCGTGAAAGGGATGAGGGCTACGGTGGAGGGGGAGGGAGTCACTCGGTGGGCGATCAACTACGTCGAGCCGGTCGTTGTCCCCGACGTCGCCCTCGAACCGCGGTACAAGGAGTCCCGGGCCTCGATTCGATCGATGGTCGCCGTGCCGATCGTCGGCAAGCGGCGCGGGGCCGGCGCGATCGAGGTCGAAAGCCGACATCTCGCAGCGTTCGGCGAGCAGGACGTCGAGGTCCTCTCAGCGATCGCGGGTCAGATCTCGGTGGCGATCTCCGCGCTGGATCGGAGGGACGCGCTGGCGCGGATCTACGGGCTCGGACAGCGGGTCGCCGCGGCGACCACGGTCGAGCAGGTCGTCGCCAGTGCACTCGATTTCCTCGTCGACCAGTTCGACTACCAGCTCACGTCGATCTTCCTCCTGGATCGGGACGACCGGCTGTACGCTGCCGGAGTGCGCGGCCCATACGGCGCGGCCGGCGTGGAGTTCGGGTGGAAGCTGCCGACCGGAAAAGGGATCGTGTCCTGGGCGGCCCGGAACAAGCGCGCGGCGCTCGTGTCCGATGTTCACTCCGATCCGCGGTACTACGAGGCGCTCGCTTCGGCGCGGTCCGAGCTTGCCGTGCCCCTGCTGTTCGGGGATCGGCTGGTCGGGGTTCTCAACATCGAGAGCAGCGAAATGGGGTTCTTCGACGAGGAGGATCGGCAACTCGTGGAGGTCATCGCAAGCCACCTTGCGACGGCGATCTCGAATCTTGCGTCCCAGACGACGCTTCGCGAACAGGCCGTGCGCGATCCGCTGACCGGCCTGTTCAACCGGCATTACTTCAACTCGATCATCGCCCCGGAGCTCTCTCGAAGCGACCGCTATGCCCATGCATTCTCGGTGATGATGCTCGACGTCGACGGCTTCCGGGCCGTGAACAATCGGTTCGGACACCTGCGCGGCGACGAAGTGCTGCAGCAAGTGGCCGTCTTCCTGAACGAGAACGTGCGGACGTCCGATCGGGTCATCCGGTACGGGGGCGACGAGTTCCTCGTCTTCATGCCGGAGACGGAGGAGGACGCGGCGAACCTCGTCGCGGAGCGGCTCCACGATCGCATTCTGCTCGTGCCGAGGAGGACCGGAATCGGCGACCTCGACATCGGCCTCAGCATCGGCATCTACACCCGCAGGCCGGGCGACACGCGTTCCCTGGAGTCGCTGTTGGCGGAGGTCGACCGCAGGATGTATGGCGACAAGAAGTCGCGCCACATGGATCGGGCCGATGAGTATCGAAGTTGAGCCACTCGCCGGACTCGAGCCGTGGCGGGCGTGCGAGCGCCTGGAGCTTGAAGTGCGCGGAGAGCCCCCCGGTCGGCCGACGTGCGGCCTCCCCACCTTGCGCGCCGTCGACGACAGCGGCGGGTTGATTCTGGGCGCGTGGGATACGTCGACTTCGGAGCGCGTTCTCGCGGGCGCGCTGGTGGACCTGTCGGGCAGGCACGAGGGGTTCTCCGGTCTCTTCACGCTGTTCCTCGGAGTGTTGCCTCGGCGACGCAACGCCGGAGTCGCGTCCGCGCTCCGCAGGGCCGAGCGCGCGGAGGCCGCCAACCGCGGAGTCGAGGTCGTGCGATGGTGGATCGATCCGTTGCGGGGGGACGAGACGCACCTCGCTCTGAACCGGCTTGGCGCCGTGGGTTCTCGCTACGAACGGAACGTCTTCGGCGAGCTGCACGACCGGCAGAACGCCGGCCTCGCCACCGACCGCGTGGGAGTCGAATGGTGGGTCCGCGCCCCGAGGACGGCGGCCGTCGTCGAGCAGGGACGCGTTGCTGCGCACTACCAGCTGGGCTTTCACGAGATGGCGGTTCTCACGAAGACGACGGTCGGTCCGTCGGGCGAGCGGGTGCTACTCGACCTCGACCGCAGCGTGACGGGTGCGCACCTTCTCGTGGAGGTGCCGGAGCACCTCGATCCGCTGCGCGAGGCGGCTGCCGACGAGGCGAGGCGGTGGCGGCTGGCGACGCGCGACGCGTTCGAACGGTTGTTCGCGGAGGGGTATCTTCTCGTCGGCCTCATCCACGAGGCAGGCCGAAGCTTCCAGCTGTTCGAGGCGGCGGACCTGGGAGCCGTGCTGGGACGCTAGCAGGCCGGTGGCTCGCGCAGCGAAGCGATCGGCCGGGCGCGGCGCAAGCCGCGCCCAGAGGAGGAGAGGCATGAACCGGAAGGAGTTGGCCGGCCGAATCGATCACACGCTCCTGGGGCCGACGGCGAGCCGAGACGGCGTGCACAAGCTGTGCGCGGAAGCGATGCGGTACGGCACGGCTTCGGTGTGCGTGAGTCCGTGCCACGCCGCGCTTGCCAAAGGGCTGCTGCGTGGGTCCACGGTGAAGTTGTGCGTGGTGATCGGATTCCCGCATGGGGCGACCACATCGACCGTCAAGCGGTTCGAGGCGGAAGAGGCGATCGCGCTCGGTGCGGACGAGCTCGACATGGTCATCCGCGTCGACGCGCTCTTGGAAGGGGACGAGAAGACGGTGGGCGACGACATCCGGGCCGTCTGCGCCGCCGCGCGCAAGGCGCCTCGGAAGGTGATCGTCAAGACGATCCTCGAAACGTGCCTCCTTTCGGAGGAAGAGAAGGCGGCCGGCGCTCGGATTGCCAAGGCGGCGGGAGCCGACTACGTCAAGACGTCGACCGGGTTCTCCACGGGAGGAGCGACGACGGCCGATGTCGCCCTCCTGCGGCGCATCGTCGGTCCCGAGACGGGCGTAAAGGCGTCCGGCGGGATCCGGGACACGAAGGCCGCGCTCGAGATGATTGCGGCCGGTGCGTCCAGGATCGGAGCGAGTCGAACGATCGACATCGTGGAAGGCGTCTCGGAGGACTAGCGGGCTCCTTGCGGGCGATCCCCGCGCTCTCCTATAGTCTTCGCCTCACGGGGATGGAAGGGGGAACCATGCACTGCCGGCTGCGGTCACCGGACCGAACGTACTACGACGGAGAGGCGACGATGGTTGTGGCTCGCACGCCGCGAGGGGAGTTCGCCGTCCTCGAAGGGCACGCCCCTCTCCTGGCCCAGCTGCGGGAGGGTCCGGTGAGGATCAAGACTGCCGACGGCGAGATCGGTTTCCTGTGCGGAAGCGGCACCCTCGAGGTGCGGGGCGGCGAGGTCACGGTTCTGACCACGGACGTCGAACCGGTCGACGACATCGATCTCTGCGCCCTCCAGCGGCAGGCTGACGACGCCGAGGCTGCGCCCGAGGCGCGCGCCGCGGCGGCCGCCAGGCTCCGAATGGCGGAGCGAATGAGGGGGCAGCATGCGTAGGCGGGTCGTCGTCACCGGGTTGGGGCCGATCACGCCGATCGGAACCGGCAAAGACGCCTTCTGGGAGGGACTCCGTAGCCGGCGGAGCGGGGTGCGGCGGGTCGACGACCTCGTCGACCTCACCGACATCGACGTCAAGATCGGAGCGCCCCTCGTCGACTTCGATCCGACCGCCCACCTCGATCCGAAGAGGGCCCGTCACCTCGACCGCTCGGGGCAGCTGGCTCTCGTTTCGGCCGGGCTCGCCCTGCGCGACGCCGGGCTCGGAGCCGGGGACTACGACCCCGATCGCTCGGGAGTCGTTTCCGGGACTGGGATCGGCGGGATGGAGACGTTCGTGGAGAACGTCGAAGAGCTCGAGCGACGCGGCCCCCGACGCGTCAGCCCGTTCTTCGTCACTCGGCTCATGCCGAACGCGCTCGCGGGGGAGATCTCGATCGAGTACGGCCTTCGGGGCGTGAACTTCGGGGTTGTGTCGGCGTGCGCGAGCGGATCGCACGCGGTTGGGATCGCCGGGGAGTGGATTGCCTCGGGGCTTGCCGACATGGTCGTCGCCGGCGGTGCAGAGTCGGTCATGCTCCGCATCACGTTCGCCGGGTTCGCGCGCATCGGCGCGCTGTCGAAACGGAACGACGAACCGGAGCGAGCGTCGCGGCCGTTCGACCGCGACCGCGACGGCTTCGTCATGGGAGAGGGCGCGGGATTCCTCGTGCTCGAGGACGCCGAGCGAGCGGAGCGGCGGAACGCGCACGTCTACGCCGAACTCGCCGGGTTCGGCATGACGGGCGACGCCTTCCACATCACCTCACCCGCCGAGGACGGCGACGGGGCGCGCCGCGCGATCGAGATGGCACTCTCCCGAGCGGGACTTCGACCGGAGGACGTCGACTACATCAACGCCCACGGCACGTCCACCGAGCCGAACGACCGAATCGAGACGGTGGCGATCAAGCGCGCTCTCGGGGACGCCGCGCGCCGGGTGAAGATCAGTTCGACGAAGTCGCAGGTCGGGCACCTCTTGGGCGCGGCGGGGGGCGTGGAAGCGATCGCGACGCTCCTGTCCATGGAACACGGCTTCATCCCCGCGACACAGAACTACGAGACGCCCGATCCGGCCTGCGATCTCGACTACACCCCACAAGCGACGGCGATGGAGATCCGCGCCGCGCTGTCGAACTCGTTTGGGTTCGGCGGACAGAACGCCGTGCTTCTCTTCCGACGGCCGGGGTAGGAGTTGCGGGAACCTAGAGCTGGCGAACGAACCGCAGGTCGTTCGTCAGGAACGTTCGGATGTCGTCGATCCCGTACTTCAGCATCGCCATGCGCTCGATGCCGAGGCCGAAGGCGAAGCCGGTGATGCGCTCCGGGTCGTAGCCCACGGCGCTGAGCACGGCGGGGTCGACCATCCCCGCGCCCATGATCTCAAGCCATCGCGTCGCGCCGGGAGCCTTGATGTGCACCTGGACCGACGGCTCGGTGAACGGGAAGAAGTCGCCGGAGAACCGCATCTCGTATCCCGGTCCGAAGTACTCCTTCGTGAAGAGCTCGAGGACGAACTTGAGGTTCGCGAGCGAGAGTCCCTCTTCCACCCACAGAAGCTCGATCTGATGGAAGACGGGGGAGTGGGTCGCGTCCTGAGCGTCTCGGCGGTAACACCGTCCGGGGCAGATGATGCGGACTGGCGGGGTGCTTCGCTCCATCACTCGGATCTGAACCGGCGAGGTATGAGGGCGGAGGAGCGTCGAGTCGGTGATGAAGAACGTGTCCCAATCCGCGCGTGCGGGATGGTCGGCCGGGATGTTGAGCGCCTCGAAGTTGTAGTACTCGGTCTCGATCTCGGGCCCCGTGGCGACGTCGAATCCCATCCGCATGAAGATCGACTCGATCTCGTCCTGGACCTTCGACAGCGGGTGGGCGTGTCCGTAGGGTCGATACACGCCGGGCAGCGTGACGTCGGCGCGCTCCTCGGCGAGTCGGTTGTCGAGGGCCCGGCGGCGAAGCTCGAGCTCTCTCGCGGAGAATGCGGCGGCGCTTCGGTCCTTGAGATCGTTGAGCCACTGGCCGGCCTGGGCTCGCTCGGCGGGATCGAGCGTGCCAAGCTGCCTCAGGAGAGTCGAGATCCGTCCCTTCCGTCCGAGGAACTCGATGCGGAACGCCTCGAGCGCCGACGGATCCCCGATCGCCTCGAGTTGGGGGGCGAGATCGGCGTCAACCTTCCGGATGTCCTCCTGCAGGGTCTCGAGTTTCGCCATTTGGCCGGGGATTATAGCGGTCGCTTCTTCCATTGACAAGGACATTTCCGCGCGTATAGTTCTCCCATCGGGGCCGAACGAGCGCGGCTCACTCGGGGCCGAACGGGTGGAACCTCGTCGGCACGTCACCGCCACACCATCACACGTCGGAGGACAACGTGACCCACGAAACGAGCGACGTCGCGGCACGTCGGAGCGCGCTCCTCGAGCGGCTGACCGAAAGGATCATCCTTCTCTACAACTACGAGGACTCCGATCGCGCGAGCCTGCGGTACTTGACCGGGTATACGGGCGAGGGTGCTCTCGTCGTGTCTCCGAAAGAGACCGTTCTTGTTACGGACTCCCGCTACATCGAGCAGGCCAGGCGCGAGACGGCGGACATCCGGATCCAGGAAGAGCGCGATTGGATGGGAGCCGGCATCGTGTCGGTTCTGCGAGGGCTTGGAGTCGAGCGCGTGGCGATCGTGGCGAAGCGCGTGACGCAGCACTGGTTCGATGCGACCAGCAAGCTCGGCGGACCGACCCTCGTTCCCGAGGCGGACGTGGTGACCGAACTGCGCGCCGTCAAGTCGCCGACGGAGGTCGAGAGCCTCCGAAAGGCCGCGCGGCTCGCCGACGACGCCATGGAGCACCTGGCGCCCGAGATCCGCGTGGGAATGGACGAGGCGCAGGTCGCTCTTCGGCTCGAGTGGCTGATGCGCGAGGCGGGGTCGGAAGGGATCGCGTTCGACGTCAACGTGTCGGCCGGCGAGAACTCCGCGCTCAACCACTACAACCCGGTTCTCGGACGGAGGACGCTGCGCCGCGGGGATCTGCTCCTGTTCGACTTCGGAGCCTGTGTGGCCGGCTACCGGTCCGACATCACGAGAACGCTGTCCGTGGGTAAGCCGTCCAGCCAAGCCCAGGCGATCTACGACATCGTGCTGCAGGCGAACCTGGCCGCGATCGCGGTCGCTCGCGCGGGAGCGACGGGAGTCGAGGTCGACGCCGCGGCCCGCGACCTGATCAAGAAGGCCGGATACGGAGATCGCTTCGGGCACGGGCTGGGCCACGGGATCGGGCTCGAGATCCACGAGCGGCCCGCGCTCTCCCCGCAGAGCAAGGACACGCTGGCCGTGGGAATGGTCGCCACGATCGAGCCGGGGATCTACATTCCGGGCGTCGGCGGCGTCCGGATCGAAGACGACGTGGTGATCACCGATGCAGGCTGCGAGGTGATCACCTCGTTCCCGAAGGATCGACTGATCCAGGTGGGCACGTGAGAAAGCGCTTCGCGCCCCTCGGGTTCATCGGCATGCTGTTCGGCGTCCTGCTCGCAGGCTGTTCGCTCCTCTCGCCTGCGCCCGTGGCCGACTTCGACGTCTCGCCCGTGGTCCTGTACGCGGGAGAAGCCGTGACGCTCGACGCGTCGGCCTCGTCGGGGGACATCGTCGACTACGCCTGGGTTCTCGGGAGCGGAGTCACAGAGTCCGGGAAGCAGGTCACGACGAGCTTTGCGGCACCCGGGGTGTACCCGATCGACCTCACGGTGACGGACGGGGAAGGGCGAAGCGACACGGCCTTGCGAGAGCTCACCGTCTATGCGCGGACCGGGACGCGTCTCTTCGTTGAGGACTTCTCCGACGGACTCGCCGCTCTGGGGCGGTGGGCCCTGGATCCGGATGTGGCGATCGCGGAAGAGGGCGGGATGCGCTACCTGTCGTCGGACGGCGTGGGCTACTGCCTGTACGTCCACAGCGCGAGCGATCGGCTTCACCGTCGAGGTTCCGCCGTCGAGGTTCCGCCGCTTCGCGTCGGCCAGAAGCTCGTGTTCTCGTTCGACGTGATGACGACGAAGAGCCACGCGGGGTACGGATTCGTCATCGCCCCCGGCCGCTCTCGGTTCGACCTCCCTGCCGCGGGGCTGCCGTACTTCGTCTACTCGGGCACGTCGAACGGAGCCACGATCCACGAACCGCTCGGAGACGGCTCCGACGCGATCCTCCCAGTTGCCTTCAGGCCTGCGGTGTACGAATGGCACACGTACGTCTTCTCCTACTCGGCCGACGGATGCACGTTGGCCGTCGACGACGAGGTTCGCTACACGGGGGACGTCGGGACCGACCTGTCGGTGGGCGGGTCGTGGTGGATCATCGTCGGGGACGAGAGCGAGGCGGATGCCTGCTCGACCTACTACGGCGCGATGAGTGCGATGGTGGAGGAGTAGGGCTGCCTGACTCCGTGAACGGAAGGCGACCGTCGGGTACCGTCTCCGCACCATGGTGATCGTCAAGGGGAACCTCTCGTACGAAGCGTTCCTCGTAGACGTCGACGGCGTCCTGACGCGGGGCTCGCAGCCCCTTCCCGGGGCCGTGGAAGGGCTCAAGGCGCTCCAAGCGCGGGGCCGCGTCGTGCTCCTGACGAACAACTCGACGCGATCGAGGAGCCATCTCTCGACCCACCTCACGTCGCTCGGATTTCCGGTCTCCGCGGCGGACGTCTTCGCGACGTCCTACCTGGCCGCCCGTTACCTCTGCGACGTCTGCGGCGCGGCGCGGGTCTGGGTTCTCGGCGAAGACGGCCTGCGCTCCGAGCTGGCGGCGGCGGGGCATCGCCTTGCGGAGCGGCCCGCGGACGCCGACTGGGTCGTCGTGGGAATGGATCGCGGGTTCGACTACGCAAAGGTCTCCTTGGCCCTGCAGGCGCTGCTTGCCGGGGCGCGCCTCCTCGTCACCAACGAGGACGCCACGTTCCCGACGACGGAGGGCCTCGTTCCCGGAGCCGGAGCGATCGTCGGCGCCCTGCGCGGGATGGGGTATGCACCGGACACGGTGATCGGGAAGCCGTCGGCGCTCGCGTTCGCGATCGCCCTCGAGGAACTCGGAACGCCCAAGGAGCGCGTCCTCGTCATCGGCGACCGCCTCGAGACCGACATCGCGGGCGGGTGCGCCGCGGGGATGGACGCGGTCCTGGTTCTGTCCGGAGTCAGCTGCGAGTCCGATCTCGCCCGCTCGAGTGTGCGGCCGACCTGGGTGGCCGACGACCTTGCCGCCGTGGCGGCCGGAGCTTTGCGGCCTGCGCCGGCGGGCTAGAGGGCTCATCGGAGGATGTGGGTTGTAGGATCGACTCCTGAGGAGGAGGGCGATGGAAGAGACGGCGCTGCGAGTGACGAACCTGCGGAAGAGCTACGGCGAGGTTCACGCTGTGGACGGCGTCTCGTTCGCCGTTCCGGTCGGCCGGGTGTTCACGCTTCTTGGTCCAAACGGGGCCGGAAAGACGACCACCCTGGAAATCCTTGAGGG
>JBFYQP010000027.1:0-9681 GCA_041302745.1 Candidatus Bipolaricaulota bacterium
CTCCTGCACGGGATCGGCGGCCACCAGGACGTGGCGGCGGGCGCGGCGATGACGATGATCACGCTCCCTGCACTCAGGGGGCGGATTCCGCCGATCGTCGAGCATGTGACGACGGTCACGACGCCGGGCGAGGTCATCGACGTGATCGTGACCGAGCGGGGGATCGCCGTGAACCCGCTCCGCGAGGACCTTCGCGAGCGCTTCCGGGCCGCCGGGCTCCCCGTGCGGGAACTCGGGGACATCAAGCGGGAGGCCGACCGGTACATTCAACCGGTGCGCCGCCCCGTCTTTGGGGACGAAGTCATCGCCGCGATCGAGTGGCGTGACGGAACTGTGATCGACGTGGTGCGAAAGGTGGAAGGATGGCAGTGAGAGACGAGATTCGTAAGCTCCTGCCGGAAGTCGACGAGATTCGTGACCAGAGCCTGCGCGACAAGGTGCTCGCGACGTGGGAGGCAGGGCTGGCCCGTGGCGGCTGGAAGCCGGCCGACATCGCTCGGATTCCGTTCACGCTCCTGAAGCCGGTGAAGATCAGTTTCGCCGACCACGTGCGCAGCGTGACCAAGATCTGCATCGCGACCTCCGACACGTTCGATGAGATCTACAAGGGGGAGCTCAAGCTCAACCGCGACATCCTGATTGCCGGGGCGCTGCTGCACGACGTCGGCAAGCTTCTCGAGATCCAGGAGAAGGACGGCAAGTTCGGGAAGTCGAAGGACGGCGCGCTCGTGCGGCACCCGTTCTCCGGACTCGCCCTCGCCGACGCGCAGGGACTTCCCGCCGAGGTCCTCCACATCATCGGCGCCCACTCGAAGGAGGGCGACCACGGGAAGCGAACGGCGGAGGCGATCATTCTGCATCTGGCGGACTTCATGAACTTCGATCCATTGGAGGGATAAGGCGCATGGGACAGACGTTCGCCCAGAAGGTGCTGGCGAAGAAGGCGGGGCTGCCGCGAGTCGAGGTTGGGCAGATCGTCGACGTTGAGCCCGACGTCTGCATGTCGCACGACAACACCGCGGCGATTGCGAAGACGTTCGCCAAGATCGGCGTCGAGCGCGTGAAGAACCCGGAGCGGTTCGTCGTCGTCCTCGACCACACGGTGCCCGCGTCGACCGAGGAGTACGCGAAGGGCCACAAGGAGATCCGCGAGTTCGTCGCCAAACAGGGGATCAAGGCGTTCTACGACGTCGGCGTCGGCGTCTGCCACCAGGTGCTCCCCGAGATGGGGTACGCGCTCCCCGGTCGCCTCATCGTCGGCTCGGACTCGCACACGACCGCCTACGGTGCGCTCGGCGCCTTCTCCGCCGGCGTCGGACGCTCGGAGATGGCGGCCCTCTACGCCACATCCCGCATCTGGCTCAAGACCCCGGCGTCGTTCAAGATCGACGTGCGAGGGAAGCTCAAGGACCCGGTGACGTCGAAGGACCTCGTCCTCAAGATCATCGGCGACATCGGCGCCGACGGCGCGCTCTACAAGTCCGTCGAGTTCGCCGGCGAGGCGATCGAGGCGATGAGCGTCGCGGCGCGTCTTGTCCTCGCGAACATGGCGATCGAGATGGGCGCGAAGAACGGCTACTGCGCGCCCGACAAGAAGACGTTCGCCTTCCTCGAGCCGCGCGCCCAGGCGGAGTACACGCCCATCTACCCCGATCCGGACGCCGAGTACGAGAAGGTCCTGACCTACGATGCGTCGAAGCTCGGCCCGCAGGTCGCGAAGCCGCACACCGTCGACAACGTCGTCCCCGTCGAAGAGGTTGAGGGCACGAGGATCGACCAGGCTCTGCTTGGCACGTGCACGAACGGCCGACTCGAGGATCTACACCTAGCGGCCCGATACCTGGAAGGGAAGACGGTGGCGAAGGGCGTACGGATGATCGTCCTCCCCGCGTCGCGCGAGATCCTGCTCGACGCGATGCGCGAGGGCTTGGTCGAGGTCTTCGTGCGGGCGGGCGCCATGGTCTTGAACCCCGGCTGCGGCCCGTGCCTCGGCGCGCACCAGGGCGTGCTTGCGGCGGGCGAGGTCTGCATCTCGACGGCAAACCGCAACTTCCAGGGGCGCATGGGGTCGAACGAGGCGTCGACGTACCTCGCCTCACCGGCGACCGTCGCCGCGTCCGCCGTGGCCGGCGTGATCACCGATCCGAGGAAAGCCGTTCGTGGAGGTGGCGCATGATCGAGGGCAAGGTCTGGAAGTACGCGGACGACGTCAACACCGACGTCATTTTCGCCGGCAAGTACACGTACAAGCCGATGACCGCGGCCGAGATGGCCGAGCACGCGCTCGAGGACCTCGATCCGACGTTCGCCAAGGGCGTAAAGCCGGGCGACATCATCGTCGCCGGCGCCAACTTCGGCTGTGGCTCGTCGCGCGAGCAGGCGGCCACCTGCGTCAAGGCGTCGGGCGTCGCCGCCGTCATCGCCGTCTCGTTCTCGCGGATCTTCTTCCGGAACGCCATCAACGAAGGCCTGCCGGTCGTCGAGCTGGCGTCGGGGACGTCGATGATTGCGAAGGACGACACCGTCAAGATCGACTTCGACAAGGGCGTCGTCTCCCACAAAGGGAAGGAGTACCGCTTCCCGGCGCTTCCCAAGGAAGTCCTCGCCATCCTGAACGACGGCGGCCTCATTCCGCACGTCAAGAAGGCGCTAGCCGAAGCCCAGGCTTCGGCCGGCAAGGCGTAGCGTGGTCTAGGCCATTTGCAGCTCGCTGGGAAGAAGGCTGTACAGGACGACGTCGGATGGGCCGCTCGGAAGGATGAGTTCCTGACGCATGACGCCTTCTCGGACGGCGCCGAGCTTCTCGACGACGCGGCGGCTGGCGCTATTGGCGATGGGAACGCCGATCGAGATCCGCACGAGGCCGAGGTCGGCGAATGCGGCTTCGGCGACGAGACGAGCGGCGGTCGTTGCGACGTTCTTCCTCGTCTCGGAGGTTCGCACCCAGTACCCGAGCATCGCGTGGCGGTGCTCGTTCGAGTACCCGCTGACCCCGCAAGCGCCTAGGAATCGCGAGGCCGCGACATCCTCGACGGCGTAGTAGAAGGCGTGCCGCTTCTCGCGCGCTCGAATCCACCACCCGACGTACTCCCTGGCTTCGTCGAGCGAGAAGTCGGGGTGGCACCAGGTCTCAAACGGAGCCACCTCGGCGATCGACTCGGAGACTGCCTCGTGTAGGGGCTGGGCATCGGACTCTCGAAAGGCACGAACGCGAATGGGGCCGGTCGTCATCTCGTCTCTCACGGGTACCTCCTTCGCTCGTGACAGTGTACGCCGAACGGCCTCCGTAGTTCGCTTCGCGGAACATCGACCGGATGCGGCGTGGAATTGGGAGGATGGCGTCAGTCGGGCCGCTCGCCCGCTCACGCCAGAAGCCAGAGGAGCAGCGTGGTTGTCGCGACGCCCGCAACCGTCGTCAGGAGAATGATCGACGCCGCGAGCTCGGCGCGGCGCTTGTACTGAAGGGACAGAACGAGCGCGTTGACGGCCGTCGGCGTGCTGGCCTCGAGGATCAGGACCGCGCGAAGTAGACCCTCGAACCCGAAGGCGGCGGTTACTCCCCAGGCGAGAAGGGGTGGGACGACGAGCTTCGCAATCGAGATCGGCGCGGCCTGCCGGATCAAAGAGCCGACCTTCGCGCCGGCGAGCGCCATGCCGAGGAGCAAGAGCTGGATGGGGATGGCCGCGGAGGCGACGAGTTCGATCGGGCGCGCGACGGCCAACGGAAGCTCGAGCGACAGCGCCCGAAGAGCGAGAGCTAGAGCCAGGGCGTAGAGCCACGGCACGGTGAGGACTTTCCAGACCACGGTTCGAACGCTCATTCCCTTCCGCCAGCTGGCCACGCTCACGCCGAACAGGATCTGGTACACCTGGTGGACGACCATGTAGACCACGCCGAGGGTGAATCCCGCGTCTCCGAACGCGAAGAGCAAGACAGGCAACCCGTAGTTGCCGCAGTTGGAGAACGTGAACGAGAGGAGCGCCGATGCCTTGGTGTCAGCGTCCCAGCCGGTCCAACGGACGCCGACGAATCCGAGGAGGAGGAGTGCGCCGTGGACCGCGAAGACAAAGAGCGCCACGTGAGCGAGCGTCATGCCGGAGATCGACGACGTCAGCATCGACTGGAAGATCAGCGCGGGACTCAGAACGTAGAACGACAGCCGCGTGAACGGCGTCAGGTCGAACTTCACGAGCCGTGCGAACAAGTACCCCGCGCCGGCGATCAAGACCACGGGGACAATGACGTTGACCAGGAACATGCCTCACCTCTCGTGCGCAAGGCTACCGTGGTGACCGGATCGGCGCAACGGACTGCGCAGAGGGGGCGTAGTTGCAGCTGCGCTTCGCGTCCGCGATAGTGTGGGCCGATCCGAAGAGACCGTGGGATGGGGTCTGCCAGAGAGGAGATGCATGAGCTACACGATCAAGGACATCCTCCGCATGGAAGTCGCTCCCGCGCTTGGCTGCACGGAGCCCTCGGCGGTCGCGCTGGCCGCGGCCGCTGCGGCGTCGCTTCTCCCGTGCCGTACGATCGACGGGATCGAACTGTGGGTCGATCCGAACATCTACAAGAACGGATTCGCCGTTTCGATCCCGGGCGCCGAGGGCGAGTCGGGCATCGACCTCTCGGCCGCCCTCGGGGCATTCGGCGGCGATCCCCACCTCAAGCTCGAGGTTCTGCGGCCAATCTCGCGCGAGACGCTGAGGGCATCGAAGGGCCTGGTCGCGCGGAAGAGCGTGATCGTCAACGTCCTCAACGAGAAGAGAAGCGGGATCTACATCCGCGCCCAGTTGCGGTCGGGGAGGCAGATGGCGGAGGCGGTCATCGAGGACGTTCACGACAACATCGTCTCGCTGTCGCTCGACGGGATCCCCGTGCGCGGCCACCCGCTCCTCTGCGGAACCTCGAAAAGCCAGAACAACATCCGCGCGCTCGAGGAGTGGCTCGCTAACCGGAGCCTGCAGGAGCTGATCGCGCTCCTCGACGACCTCGACGGAGACGACCTTGCTTTCCTGCACGAAGGCGTCGATCAGAATACCAAGCTTGCCGAGTACGGGCTCACCTACGGCCCTGGCCTCGGCGTCGGTCTCGCCCTCGAGCGCCTCGTTCGCGAGGGGCTCCTGAAGAAGGACATGGTCCTCGCAGCGCGCATCCTGACCTCGGCGGCGTCGGATGCTCGCATGGCGGGCGTGAAGATGCCGGCGATGAGTTCGGCGGGATCCGGCAACCACGGCTTGACGGCCATACTTCCGATCTGGGCGGTCAAGGACTACGTCACGTGCGACGACGAAGACTGCGTTCTGCGGGCGATCGCCCTGAGCCACGTCATCACCGCGCACATCAAGGCTCACACCGGCCGGCTGTCCGCCATTTGCGGCTGTTCTATCGCCGCCGGAGCGGGTGCAACCGGCGGGATCACGTACTTGATGGGCGGTAGCCATCGACACATCGCTGGCGCCATCAAGAACGTCATCGGAGACCTCGCCGGTGTGATCTGCGACGGCGCCAAGGCCGGGTGCTCGCTCAAGCTCGCGACGGCGGCGGGGACGGCCGTTCAGTCGGCGCTGTTCGCCCTACACGGACTCGATATCCAGCCGACCGACGGGATCGTCGCGGTCTCCTCCGAGGAGACGATGCGCAACGTCGGCCAGCTGTCGACTCAAGGCATGATCGAGACCGACCGCACAATCCTGGAGATCATGGTCCAGAAGCGGTTCGAGAACTGAGGGACTCGGAACGGAGACCCAAGGCCCCATCGAAGGAGCGTAGCGCGTCGCGGAGATGCCCGAGACCGGGACCATCCGGCGAGGCGCCCGTCCGTCTACGAGGAAGCCGGCCGCCAGGAGACGCTCCCGATCGGCAGGCGGCCCGGAGCCGCGGTCGTCTTGCTTCTTGTTCTCCTCGCCCTCTGCGGCGGCTGTATGATCGCTGGCGCAGCCTGCGGCGGGGCTCGGAACCCAGGGGGACGACGGCCATGGCAGAGACGTACTCGAAGATGGCGCGGTACTACGACAAGATCTACGCAGAGAAGGACTACGCGGCCGAGGTCGAGCGCCTGATCGCGGTCCTGGGCGACGGGCGGAGCCGGCGGCGCAGTCTGCTCGACGTCGCGTGCGGCACCGGCCGCCACCTCGAGCACCTTCGGAAGAGCTTCGACGTCGAAGGCCTCGACATCTGCTGCGAGGCTCTCGAAGACGCGCGCAAGCGGAACCCCGGCGTGACCTTCCACGTCGCCGACATGACGGATTTCGCCCTCGGACGGACGTTCGACGTCGTGACGTGTCTGTTCAGCTCGATCGGCTACGTGGAGACGCTCGACCGGCTCCGGGCCGCGGTGCGGTCGATAGCCGCGCACCTGGATCCCGATGGCGTGCTCGTCATCGAACCGTGGTTTACGCCCGAGGAGTGGCATCCGAACACGGTGCACGCCGTCTACATCGACGAGCCGGAGCTCAAGATCGCGCGGGTCAACACGAGCCTCGTCGACGGCCGTCTGTCGATCGTCGAGCTGCACTACCTCGTCGGCACCCCCGAAAGGACGGAGCACCTCGTCGAGCGTCACGAGCTTGGCCTGTTCGAGGTCGACGAGATGACCTCGGCCCTGGAAGGCGAGGGCCTGGTCGTCGACTACAATCCCGAGGGCCTGACCGGACGGGGACTGTACTTGGGCCGCAGGCGTCGCTGACCGAGCGGCGCGTTTCAGGAGGGTGGAGTGGCCGATCGAGTCATCATCGTTCCGTACGACGAAGAGTGGCCGAAGCTCTTCGCCGAACTCGGCGGCCGGCTGCGCGGCGTGCTCGGCGGCGTCGCCGTGCGCATCGACCACGTTGGGTCGACGGCCGTCCCAGGGCTGGCGGCGAAGCCGATTGTCGACGTCCAGGTGTCGGTCGCGTCGTTCGAGCCGCTCGACGCGTACCGCGTCCCACTCGAGCGCGCCGGCTACATCTTCCGAGCGGGGAATCCCGACCGGACCAAGCGATACTTCCGCGAGCCGGCCGGCGAACGGCGGACTCACATCCATGTGCGTCGCGCCGGGAGCTGGTCGGAGCAGTCTACGCTCCTCTTTCGAGACTACCTGCGAACCCATCCGGAGGACGCGGCGCGGTATGCGGACACGAAGCGCACGTTGGCGGACAGACACGGCGACGATCGAGTCGGCTACACAGACGCGAAGGCCCCGTTCATCTGGGACGCGATGACGAGGGCGGACCGCTGGAGCCAGGAGACGGGCTGGGAGCCCGGACCGAGCGACGCCTAGGAGGGGAGATGGACGATCGCGACGTCGGGCGGTTGTGGAACGAGAACGCCGAAGTCTGGACGCGGCTCGCACGCTCCGGCTACGACGTCTACCGTGACCGCCTCAACACTCCGGCATTCCTCGCCATGCTCCCCGACGTCGACGGTCTCCGCGGACTCGACGTCGGGTGCGGCGAGGGGCACAACACGCGTTTGATCGCACAGCGCGGCGCCCGCCTCGCGGCCGTCGACATCGCCAAGGTCTTCATCGGGCACGCACGAGAGGAAGAGGAGCGGGCGCCGCTCGGTATCGACTACCGCGTCGCAAGCGCCCTCGAGCTGCCGTTCGCGGATGGGAGCTTCGACTTCGTGACCGCCGTGATGTGCCTGATGGACATGCCGGACGTCGAGCGCGCCGTCGCCGAGGCGTACCGCGTCCTCAAGCCGGGCGGGTTCTTCCAGTTCTCGATCATGCATCCGTGCTACGACACGCCGCACCGGAAGAACCTGCGCGACGCGCAGGGACGTACGTACGCCTACGAAGTCGGCGGTTACTTCGAGACGCTCGAGGGCAAGGTCGAGGAGTGGACCTTCAGCGCCGCCCCCGAGGACGTGCGGAGGAGCGTGGCGAAGTTCAAGGTTCCTCGATTCACGCGGACGCTCGGCCGGTGGTTCAATCTGCTCATCGAGGCTGGATTTCGGATCGAGCGCGTCGAGGAGCCCTGCCCGTCCGAAACCACGGTCGAGCAGTGTCCGCAGGTGCAGGACGCACAGGTCGTTCCGTACTTCCTTCACGTGCGGGTTCACAAACCGACCGCCGTCCGCGACAATAGCTCTGGAGGTACGCCAGAATGCCGAGGCTGAAGAAGTCTGAGACCATCGCCGCCTGCGGGTTGGACTGCGGGACGTGCTCGATTCGCAGGTTCCCGTCCGACAAGGCCGCGGCGGCGGAAGTGATCGGCTGGTTCAAGCAAGAGGGCTGGCTCAAGGAGAACGAAGGCGTCGCCGAAGCGATCGAGCGGAAGCTGGTCTGCTGCGGCTGTCACGGCGACCGCAACGCCCACTGGTCGGCCGACTGCTGGATCCTCCGTTGCTGCGTCGACGCGAAGGGGCTGAAGAACTGCTCCGAGTGCACGACGTTCCCCTGCGCGCGACTCGTCGAGTGGTCGAAGACCGACGAATCGTACGGGAAGGCATTCGACCGGCTGCGGTCGATGCACGCGGGACTGACTCGTCACACCATTCCGCGCCGCGAGCGCAGGTCGAAGAGAGTCACCGACCTAGGCTCGGAGCGAGACGACGCACCGCGGGACGACGCCGCAATGTGACCTACGGGAGTGCCCGAGAAGCGTGACGTGGTGGCCTGCGCGTCGATGCGCAGGCCGTTTCTTTCTCCCCGCGACCCCGGCGAGAACGGAGAGAGCCGTCCCAGCTGCGGACCGACTCGTCGGGCGGCCGAAAAGCTGTATCCTGCTCATGGAGCTCGCTTGACGGCAGCGCGCGGGCAACAAGAGCCTGCGGAGCGAGCACGGATCGCGGCGCAGGGCACGACGTGACCCGAGAGGTCACCCCGTGACCTGAGAGGAGGTCCTCATGGCGAAGGCGAACCTCGAGTGGCGCGGCGACTTCGACAACCACGAACTCAATCGACTCCACGCAGAGGCGTTCGGCCATCCTGTACTCGACGCGGAGGATTGGGCCGGCCGAGTTCGGTCGCACAGCCTCGGCTGGGTGACGGCGCGGGAGGGTCAGGACCTGGTCGGTTTCGTCAACGTGGTCTGGGATGGCAGTGTTCACGCCTTCATCCTCGACACGATGGTGAAGGAGGCAAAGAAGCGGCAGGGCATCGGCACCGGCCTCGTCAAGGAAGCAACCAAGCACGCGCGTGCCGCCGGCTGCGAGTGGCTGCACGTCGACTTCGAGGACAAGCTGCACTCGTTCTACTACAGTGCGTGCGGGTTCCAGTCCACGCCGGGGGGAGTCATCAAGCTTTGAGACGACAGCAAAGAGAAGTGCGGGGTTCGCGGTGCGCGGTCCGTGGCTGTCGGTCGATCTGCGTCGACCGACAGCTCGGGAGTTGGGCTGCTCGATCTGCTGGGTCTCGAGCAGCTCGGGAGTTCGGACGGTCCTCGCGACACGTCACCGAACTCCTTGGGTAGGACTGCGCCGGAGGCGACCCCTGAAGGCGGCAACTCCTGGTCCGTGGACGGAGTGCGGGGGGCGTGGTGCGCAGGGCGCGGTGCGCAACGTGGGCCGGAGGATCGCATGATCACCGTACGAGTCGAGCGGCCGGAGGACATCGCGGCCGTCCGCGAGGTGAACAACAAGGCCTTCGGCCGCGCGGCCGAGGGCTTCGTCGTGGATCTGCTCCGGGAAGCATGCCCGGATGCCGTGTCGCTCGTCGCGGACGAAGGCGGCAAGATCCTGGGCCACATCTTCTTCAG
>JBFYQP010000041.1:0-13014 GCA_041302745.1 Candidatus Bipolaricaulota bacterium
CACACCCGCTCTCCCCCACCACCCCGAGCGTCTTCTCCCGCTCGATCGTGTACGTCACCCCGTCCACCGCACGGACGACCCCATCCTCCGTCCCGAACTGCACTTCGAGATTCCGTATCTCTAGAAGCGCAGAGGATGTCATCGAACCACCTCCAGAGAGCGCCTGAAAGCAGCGACCCTGCTGGGCGCAAGACGTCCCCGCGCTCTCGATGGGGACTCCGACAAGCCTGAGCAGCAGTAGCCAGATACTGTTCGGAGAACCGGCACGGCGTCCACGACACGAACCATGAGGGCCTGCGTTCTCCTTTCAGCGGCGAAATTGCCTCGCCATTATAGGCATTCGCCGCGCGTTGGCTAGACGCACACCGGGACACCGAGCCAGCCTCGGCGCTCCCGCCATCCGACTCCAAGAGGGCGCGGCCGGCGAGCTTCCCCCGACGGCCCTTCGGAGCGAGAGCTGTTGACTTCGTCGCGACGACGCTGCTATAGTGCCTTGCCTTATCCACTAGATCGGGACGGGGCGCGACTCGCAGGCAGGGTCGTGCCGGACAAGGGCCACAGGGCGCTGTCCAGGTGGTGGCGGAACGCTTTCCTCCTTGGGCCAGCGTCGGTGGTCGTGACCAAGGAGGATGAGCTGTGAAGAGACTGTGGCTTCTCGCCCTCGCCGTGGCGCTTGTGGCCGGCGTTTGCGCGGTCGGACAAGCGAAGACGTTGTACTGGAACCTAGCAACCGAACCCCCATCTCTCGACCCAAGCCTCGCGACGGACACGACGTCGCATCAGGTCCTGAAGCAGTTGTTCGTCAGTCTGTGCCAGTTTGACGACGCGACGATGGATGTTCTCCCCGACCTGGCGAAGACCTGGGAGTTCGACGCGACAACGAACACGTGGACGTTCCACCTTCGCAATGACGTCTTCTGGACTGACCGGAACTGGACCCTGAGCGGGATTCCGGTCACCGCGGAGGACGTCGAGTTCGGAATCAAGAGGCTTCTCGCCCCCGAAACCGCGTCCGAGTACGCGTACGTGATGTACCTGATCAAGGGCGCGGAGGCCTACAACACCGGCGCCGGGACCGCGGATGATGTCGGCGTCAACGCCATCGACAAGTACACGGTCGCCATCACCTTGAACTTCCCGGCCGGGTACTTCCCCGGCATGGCCGCCCTGTGGCTGTGCGCTCCGCTGCCGAAGGTCGCCATCGAGAAGTACGGCGACAAGTGGACCGAGGCGCAGAACATCGTCACGAACGGCCCGTACGTGCTCGGCGACTGGGTGCACGAGGACCATCTGATCCTCAAGAAGAACGTCGCCTACTACGATCGCGACAACGTCAAGATCGACGAAGTCTACTGCTACATGGTCAACGAGCAGTCGACGGCGATGGCCATGTACGAGGCCGGCAAGCTCGACGTCAACGACAACCCGCCGCTCGAGGACATGGACCGGATCAAGACGGACCCCGTCCTGTCCAAGGAGCTGGCGCAGGCTCCGCGGCTCTGCACGTACCGCTACGGACTCAACTCCTCGAAGCCGCCGCTCGACAACATCAACGTCCGCAAGGCCCTCGCGTCGTCGCTCGACCGGCAGTCCCTGATCGACAACGTCCTGAAGGGAAACCAGCTGCCGGCTCAGACGTGGACCTGCCCGGGCATGTTCGGGTACGTGGACGGCGTGGCCCTCGGGATCGGCTATCCGTTCGACCCTGAGCAGGCGAGGAAGTACCTTGCCGATGCAGGGTATCCCGGCGGCGCCGGCTTCCCCGAAGTCACCATCATGGTGAACACGAGCCAAGGCCACCAGAAGATCGCCGAGTTCGTCGCGAAGGGTTGGCAGGACGTCCTCGGGATCAAGGTCAACATCACGAACCAGGAGTGGGGCGTGTATCTGAACACCTGCTCCGTGGACGCGCCGCAGGTCTTCCGCATGGGTTGGTGCGCGGACTACCCGGACGGCAACAACTTCATGAACGACGTCTTCCACTCGGGTTCGGGGAACAACTACGAGAAGTACAACAACCCCGTGTACGACGCCCTCGTTGAGAAGGCCGCGGTGTCCACCGACCCCGCGGAGCGCCGCGACCTCTACAAGCAGGCCGAGATCCTGATCTGCGAGACGGACGTCGCGTTCATCCCGATCTACTTCTACACGTACAACCAGCTGACGAAGCCCTACGTGGTCCGCACGTTCGCTTCCATCGGCGGGCAGACGTGGAAGGACTGGGACATCCTTGACCATTAGGTCATAGGACCTCACTGGAGCCTCACTTGGGGGTGGGGCGCCGGCCCCCCCCCACCCCACAAGCAACCCTGAGAGGAGCCCGAAAGATGTTCTCGTTCATCGTGCGGCGGATCCTGTGGACGATCCCCGTCATCCTGATCGTGTCGAGCATCACGTTCCTGCTGATGCACTCCGTGCCGGGCAGCCCGTTCACCCGGGAGAGAGCCCTTCCCGCGGCCATCCAGAAGAATCTCGAGGCGAAGTACCACCTGAATGACCCGCTCTGGAAGCAGTACATCGACTACATGTACGGGTTCGTTCGGTTCGACTTCGGCCCGTCGATCGCCTACCGCTCTCGGACGGTGAACGACATCCTGGCCCAGCAGTGGCCGGTCACGGCGACCCTCGGCGGCGTGGCGTTCCTGTTCGCCGTGTGCATCGGGATCCCGCTCGGCGTCCTCTCGGCCGTCAAACAGAACACGCTGATCGACAACGGCTCCATGGTGGCGGCGATGCTGGGCGTCTCGGTCCCTGCCATCGCCCTCGGCCCGTTCCTCATCTGGATCTTCGCCCTGAAGCTCAAGTGGTTCCCGGTCGCGACGTGGGGTTCACCGGCCCACATCGTTCTCCCCGCTCTCACGCTGTCGACGGCCTACCTCTCCCGCTTCGCCCGCATCACCCGCGCCTCCATGCTTCAGGTGGTTCGGGAGGAGTACATCCTGGCCGCGCGAGCCAAGGGCCTGCGGGAGGTCGTCGTGAACCTGAGGCATGCCTTTCGGAATGCGCTGATCCCAGTGACGACGATTGCCGGGCCGGCGTTCGCCGACATCGTCACGGGCTCGCTCGTCGTCGAGCAGATCTTCGCGATCCCGGGGATCGGGAAGTACTACGTCCAGAGCATTGGAAACCGCGACTACCCCGTCATCATGGCGACGACGCTCCTGTTCGCGCTCATCATCGTCGTGATGAACCTCTTGGTCGACATCAGCTACGCCATGCTCGACCCGCGGATCCGCTACAGCTAGACCAACGGAAGGGAGACGACATGGCGTTTCGCACCAGGAAGACGGAGTCGGACAACGAGGCTGCGAAGGCGCCGCGCAGTCGCAGCCTGACGCGCGACGCGATGCGGCGGTTGATGAAGAACCGCGGCGCCGTGGCCGGCGGAATCATCCTCCTTCTGTTCATCTTCGCGGCCGTCTTCGCGGACTTCGTGGCCCCGTACAGCTCCACCGAGGGGGACATCCTGGACAACTACGCCGCGCCCACGGCGGCCCACCCCTTCGGGTGCGACTTCATGGGCCGCGACGTCTTGTCACGGCTCATCTACGGGGCTCGCATCTCCCTTGCGGCAGGGTTCGTCGGTGCGATCACCGCCTTCTGCATCGGCGTGACCTTCGGCCTCATCTCCGGGTTCTTCGGCGGGAAGACGGACAACTTCATGATGCGCATCGTCGACATCATGTACGGGTTTCCCACCCTGCTCCTGATCATCCTCCTGATGGTCTTCTTCAAGTCGAGCTTCTCCGTCTCGGGGGTCGCAGGTGGAGGGTTCCGAGGGATGCTGTCCGACCTCGATCGGTCGATGGGCGGCATGTTCTTCATCTTCCTCGGCATCGGCCTCACGTCGTGGCTCGGCATGGCTCGACTCGTCCGAGGGATGACGCTCTCCGTGCGCAACACGGAATACGTGGAGTCCGCGCGGGCGATCGGCACGTCGCGGATCAGAATCCTCTTCCGTCACATCCTCCCGAACGTCCTCGGCCCCGCGATCGTCGCCCAGGCGCTCCAGATCCCCGGCTTCATCCAGTACGAGGCCTTCCTCTCGTTCATCGGCCTGGGGGTGAACCCACCGACGCCGAGCTGGGGAATGATGCTCTCGCAGGGATACCTCGCGATGAGGTCTCACTTCCATCTGGTTCTCTGGCCGGCGGTCGCGATTTCGGTCACGCTGTTCGCGTTCAACTTCCTGGGCGACGGGGTTCGCGACGCGTTCGACCCGAGGCAGACGCGATAGGCGGGGGAGAAGCACTCCCCACGCGCTGGGGACCCAACGCGGCTCTGGACGACGTCCGGCAGAGCGGTTGACCGTCCGCGGCCCTGACGATAGAGTCGGAATCGGCCTTTCGGAGAGCGGCCGTTCGAGCGTTCGGAGGGCTCGCGTCCTCAAGCCGGCGCTCTCTCGGAGGTCCCTCAAAGGGGTCGGGATCCGATGATGGGACGTCGAGGGCTCAGCTCGATCGCAATCTTCTTGACCTTCACTGGATTTGTCGTCGGCTCCTGGACCGTCTTTGCTGCGTCAACGTTCGACGTGACCGTGGGTCTCGCCGGCCGCGTCGTGCCGGGACGGCTGGCGCCGATCCGCCTGACGTTCGCCGACCTTCCGAGCGGCGCAACCCGCTTGTGCATCACGCAGCACATCGGGAACGCATGGCGGGGAGAGACGACGTTGTCCTACGAGATCCCCGTCCCCGACACCGATTGCGGCGACGTCGAGGTGGCCATCCCCATCTACGATGCCGCCCGCCCCCTGCGCGTCCTGCTTCTGTCTGCCGACGGGCGGCGCCTCGCCGAGCGAGACGTCGAACTCCGCTCGCGAACGGTGGACGACGCCTTCCAGGTCGCGGTCGGGGCCTTCTCGGTTCCCCTCCCCGGCCAGGCCGCGTCCGTCTCGTTGGCGGATCTCCCGAAGACGTGGTCCGCGTACGCAGCGGCGGAGAGCGTCTGGATCGGACGTGTGCGCAGCGGACTGGATGCCGAGCAGTGGGACGCGCTGGCACGCTGGGTGCTCTCGGGAGGCTCGCTCGTGGTCTTCGCCGGCGCCGATCTCTTTGTGCTTGACGCGCCGCGACTTCGCGACCTCTTGCCCATTCTGAATCCTAGCCTTGCGGAGCGTGGTGACAATGCGCCGGCTCTGACGGGCGACCTCCGCAGCGGAGCCATCACCCTTGCGAGGAGGGAGGGAGTCCCCTGGCTCATTCAAAGGCGCTACGGAGGCGGGAATGTCCTCCTTGTGACCACCGACGCGCTGGCCCTTGACGCCGCGGAGCTCTCGGAGATCCGGAGCCATACGCCCTCCTCAAGGGGGCTCTGCCTTGTCGGAGCCGCCTCGGAGTTCCTCGATCTCCAGCCGATCGACCGCCCAAGCCGATGGGTTGCCGCCGTGCTGACGTCACTGGCTGCCGTCACGCTTCCGGCCGTGGTGGGGCGCCTTGGGGGACGGAGATGGGCGGCGCCTGTCCTGTGCGCCGCCTTCGCCGTCTTGGCCCTCTTCTCTTGGATCTACACGGACTCCGCACGCGTCGGCAGCGACCTGTACAGGACGAACGCAACCGTGCTGATCGAGGGATCCCTCGGCGTGTCCGTGTCGTCCTCGGCTCTCTGCTCGGCATCGCGGCAGCCGGTCACGGCCGGCGTCGGTGTGGACGCTGTCCCCTACGAGCCTCTCCCGCCCAGCTTCGAGCCCGGATCGCGCGATGCAACGTACCGTGACGGAGCGGTGCGGATCACGTTCGCGCCGGGGGAGCGTCGGGTCCTCGTCACGCAGAGCGACGCGCCGGTGGAGTTTCGGGCACGGCTGACCGGAGATGAGGAGCTCCGGCTGTCGAATCGAGGATCCCGGGTGATCGAAGACGCGCTTCTCCTCGTTGACGGCGAAGTCTTCCCTCTGCCCCCGCTTGAGCCAGGCGAGGGTACGGTCTACCTCTCGGACTCCGCGTCCGACACGATGGGTCCCCTGGGTCCCGAGGGGGGCCCGCTCGGCCGCCTGTTCGCCTTGGTGAAAGACTCGCTCACGCTCGAACGAGGGACGTGGCTCGTGGCGGGCGAGATCACGGAGAGGATGCGGACGGACGGCGGAACCTCGGCCCACGCGAGGGATGTGACCCTCTACGTTGTGGAGGTCGGGCGTGACTAGATCCAGCGCATTGATCGACCGTGACAGCTGGCGCCCCTACTTCAGTCTCGTTCTCTTCTGCGGCATCGCCCTTGTTCTCTCCGTCCCGGGTGCGCGCGTCGTTCGGGATCTTGGGTCCGCGCCGTTCCTGCTCGGCTTTCCGACCTTCTTCTACGCACAGGCCCTGTTCATGGGGTCCCTCGGATTGGGGCTCGGGGCGGCGAGCGCCGAGCGCGGCGAGCGGGGAGGCCGTATGGTCGTCGCTCTCGGACTGCGCGTTCTCATCGGACAGCTTCTCTGCCTTCCGTACCTCGTCTTCGCCCGCAGCCTCCTCCCCGGACGCGGGGGAACCTTCGCCCTGATCGCGCTCTTCACCACGCTCGTCGCGCTCGCCTTGGCCATGCTCGGCCGGCTGCTCGAGCAGCCGCGGCGCCTGGGACCCTCCCTGGGATTCCTCGCGAAGTATGTTCTCTTCGTCGCCTACTATGCCGCTCCACTCGTGGGATTCCCGCTTTTTTCTCCCCTGGGTGCAGTTCGGCTCCTTCTCGAGGGCGCCGCGCCGCCTGAGGCGCTCCTCGCGTTCGTCGTCCCCGTCGCTCTTCTTGCGGCTCTGTCCCCGTTTGCCGCTGGGGCGAGAGGTGAGCGTCGTGTTTGACCTCGGTCGCCTGGAGAGAGAGGTCACGAGGCGCTCGAGGATGCTACGGGGTGTGCGAAGCGCGGGAATCGCGTTCGCGACGTCCGTCGCCTTGATCCTCATGGCCGCCGTGGCCGCCCGACTTGGAACGATGGCCCTTCGCCTCGGCCCGTCGGTGGCGGCGCTTCTCGTCGTCGTCGCCACGACGACCGTCGGGTTCGTCGTCGGATACGCTCCCAGGCCCGACATCGCCCGCCTGCTCTTGTCGATCGACCTCGCCCTCGCGACGGGGGAGCGCCTTTGCTCCCTGCACGAGCTTCGCTCGCGCGGCGGGGCAACTCCCCTCGAGAACCGGATCGCGACGAAGCTTCTGGAAACCCCGCCCGCGTGGCGCCGTGTCCTGCGGCTTCGCCGACGAGACGCTCTGCCCTGGGCGGCGGGAGGCGCCGCGCTCGGTCTGGCCCTCTTCCTCTCCCTCACCATCACGCCTCCCGTCCCTACTACGACGGCAGACCCGGGCTCCCAGGCACGCGCCGCGGGCAGCCAGGGTGTTCCCCATGCATCCTCCGTTCCTCTCGGGACAAAGGGCGGTGCCGTCGCCGCGGGCGCGCGCGACGCGACCCCGAGCGGGTCCGCAGAGCCCTTCGGCGACGCGCTCGCCGAGCTTCTCCCGGCGCCGCCCTCGCGGGGTCTTCTCGGCGATCTCGGAGACGCGGTGCCGGCAGAAGTAGGCGCGCCCGCTCGGGATCTCCGTCAGTCGCTTTCGGACTACCTGTCGCAACTCTTGGGCAGGGCGGAGGCCGACCAGAACCAGACGTTCGCCTTGACCGAGCGGGAGAGGGAGGCCCTGCAGGAGCTCATGCGGGATGTGCCAACTTCGAATCTGCGGAGGTCCTTGTCGTCGGTGCTCCGCGGAGAAACCGGGAACGCCCTGAAGGCGCTGCTCGAGGAGTCCCAACGCCTGCTCGAGGGCGCAGATCAGGGCGAGGAGGGCGAGACGAGCACGCAGGACGCAAGGGCACCAGTCCCCCCCGAGGCGGAGGCAACAGGAAGCGACCTCGCGTCGGCCGGCTGGGTTTCCCTTCCTCCCCCATCCGACGGCGAGGGTGAGACGACCGGGGCGGGCGAACGGCGGACCGGGGCTGACGCCGAGGAGCCCGAGACGCTGGATCGGTCAGCTCCTCCGCGGAACGAGGAAGGGGGATCGGCCGTCGGAGGAGAGGAATCTGGAGAGGCGACTCCCCCACTTCCCGGCGTCGGGTTCATCCCCGAGGAGCTCCTGGGAGACGTAGGCTCCGAAGGAGACCTGCGTCGGTACTTCACGAAAGGAATCCCGTTCGAGCCGCCGGTCGGGGAGCGCGCGCCGGCAGCCGCTCTCTCCATCGACTACGAGGCTCTTCGAGCCCTGCTTGCGGCGCGCGTCCTCGCACCCGAGGTCCAGACGATCGTGCGAACGTACTTCGCCGAGATCACGCGAGGAGGACCATGATCGCGGTGCAGGATCTCGATCGGACGTACTCGACGCTCGAGCGCCTTCGCGCGGCGATCGGCACGACCGTCGTCGGTCAAGGAGCCGTCGTCGAGGCCGTCCTTGTCGCGCTCTTGTGCGGCGGAAACGTCCTCCTCGAAGGCGTCCCGGGCTTGGGAAAAACCCTTCTCGTCCGCGCCCTCGCGAGCGCCCTCGACCTTCGCTTCTCGCGCATCCAATTCACCCCAGACCTCATGCCGGCCGACATCGTGGGAACGAACGTTCTCTCCGACGACGGCACGAGGCGCACGTTCACATACTCCCCGGGCCCGATCTTCGCCAACGTGGTCCTCGCCGACGAAGTGAACCGCGCGACCCCCAAGACGCAGTCGGCCTTGCTCGAGGCGATGGAAGAGCGAACGGTGACGATCGGAAAGACGACATACCCTCTCGGAACGCCGTTTCTGGTCCTTGCCACGCAGAACCCGATCGAGATGGAGGGGACGTACCCTCTCCCCGAGGCGCAACTGGACCGATTCCTCTTCAAAGCAGCCGTCGGCTATCCCTCGCTGGAGGACCTTGTCACCATTGTTGAACACACGACGGAGGGAGACGGCGTTGCTCTTCCCGAAGCAGTCGCGTCGGCCGCCGACGTTCTCTCCGCGCAGTCCGTCGTCCGTGAGATTCCCATCGCCCAGCCTCTGCGCGAGTACGTGGCCCGGTTGGTTCTGGCAACCCATCCCGACAACCCCCGCGCCCCGAAGGACGTCCGGTCGTTCGTCGAATACGGAGCGAGCCCCCGGGCCGCGATCGCGACCATCCTCGGCGCGAAGGCGCACGCCCTTCTCGCCGGAGAGCCGAACGTTCGCCGGGTGGACATCGAATCCGTCTTCCCTTTGGCCCTAGGACACCGCCTCATTCTCAGCTTTCGGGGAGAGGCCGAGGGCGTTGCCGCTACGGCGCTGCTCAGCCGCGTGTGGGAGGAGACGCCGGTCCTATGAGAGTCTCGGTCGCCGACACGACGTGTCTCCCCGTCTGCGATCGGCTCCTCATCGGCGCATGGAGTCGCCGTCTCGGTGCGCTCCGTCCGGCGCGCTGCGCGGGGAGCGCCCTCGCATGATCCTTGCGAGCCCGGCCTACCTTCCTCTCCTCGCCTTGTCGATCGGGGTCGTCCTCCTCTACTTCCTCACCGCGCGCCCGCGACGACATGAGGTCTCCGCCCTCTTCCTGTGGGAAGGATCTCCAAGCGATCCCCGAACCCGGGCCGCACGAGTTCGTGTTCGGATCGACGTCTTGCTTCTCCTGCAGGTTCTCACCCTCGCTGCGGCGGTCCTTGCCCTCGCGGAACCGGCCTTCCCGACAAGGGCTCCACGTCTGGACAGTCTGGCCATCGTGCTGGATGGGAGCGCGAGCCTCCGTGCCACGAGCGCGGGCGGGCGGCCGTCTGCCGATCTCTGTCGAGCGGAAGCGTCGGCCCTGCTTGACGCCTATCCAACGACGCCCGTGGCCGTCTTCGAGCTCTCGGCCTCGCCCCGCCTTCTTGCGCCTCTCTCGACGGATCACGCACAGGCTCGGAGAGCCGTCTCGGCCTGGGAACCCACGTGGTTTGCCGACGGCACAACCGAGGACCTGATTGACCTCCTCAGCAGTCAGGGCGGGACGTACGAGCGGATCGTCTTCCTGACGGACGGACCGCCCGCGTTCTCCCTCGCCGCTCTCGACGTGGTCTCCTTCTCGCCTGGAGAGAACGTGGCGGTGTCGGCCTTCAGTGTTCGCGAGGATCCGAGCGGAATGGGGTCAATCGCCTTCGCCCGCGTTCGCAACGACACGGCATCTGACTACGCAGGCGCGCTTCGTGTGAGCGACGGCGCGCGTCGGACGTCCGTCTCGGTGTACCTCGCGCCCGGCGAGGAGCAGGCCTTCGTCCTCCCCTTCCCCGCATCCGTTGGGCCGCTGTTCACGGCCGCGGTCGACGTCGCAGACGCGTTCCCGGCCGACGACTCCCGCGTGGCGAGTCTCGCTCGTCGAACGGAGTGGCGGATCCGGATCGTAGGCGAGCCCGATCGCTATCTGCGGGCCGCGTTGGCGTCGATCGGCACCGTGCGCTTCCTCAGCGCAACCGACCCTGCTTCGGCTGACCTAACGGTCGCTTACGGGGTCTCGCTTCCGGAGGACACGCCCGGAGGCGTCCTCCTCGTCCACAGTTCTCTCCCTGGGATCGCCGAGGTCGGCAACGATCGCGAAGGGGAGCCGGGGCCGCTCATCGCCGATGCCCCGACGGACCCTCTGCTCGCGAACGTCGATCCCCTCGACTTCGTCGTCCGCCGCGCCCCCACGGTTCGGCTCCTTGTGGACGGCGTCACCCTCCTCTCGGCGGGCGGACAGCCATTCCTTTGGCGTGCCGCCCTGCCGAACCGCCGCGTCGTCGTCCTCGCCCCCAACCCACTCCGGACGAACCTGCCTCTCTGCGTCGATTTTCCCATCCTCGTCTGGAACATCGTCCGTTGGCTCTCCCTCGCAAATCCCTCCGCGCCGGTTACGGCGGCGGTCGTCGGCGAGCCGATTCCCTTCCTCTCCTACGGGATCCCCGAGCGTCTCGAGGATCCGTCGAATCGCGAGATGCGGGTGGACGTCGATTCCGCCGGCTTCGTGGCGAAGGCTCCAGGCGTCTACCGACTCTCGACATCCTCCGGGACGTACGCCGTCGCCGTGAACGTCGACTGGAACGAGTCGCCCCGCGCCGCGCGCGACAGCACCGCCTCGCCGTCGCGCCCTGCGGAGGGTCGCGCGCGGTTGGAGACCGCCTTCTTCCCGGCGTGGCCGATCGCCGCAGCCGTCGCGCTGGTTCTCCTCATCGTGGAGTGCATCCTCTTCCAGCGCCTCGGGTTCCCAAGGAGGCGGACGTGATCCGCTTGGCGACGCCGCTTGCCCTCCTCGGCTTCGTCGCGGTTGGGTTCCTGCTTTTCGCGGGCCGCCGGAACCATCGAGGCGTCATCCTTCCCGCGCTCGCCGCGTCCGCGCTCGTCCTGGCTCTGGCAGGTCCCGAGCTGCGCCGGGGTCTGCCCCGGGAGAACGTCGTCGTCCTTGTCGATCGCTCTCCCAGCGTTTCCGTCACCGCCCCGGAGGGGGAAGCGGAGGATGCCCTGGCCGCTCTCCGCGCGGCGAACCCTGGTCGCCGGTTCGGAGCCGTTGCTTTCGCTTCCCGGGCCGCGATTTCCGTTCCCCTCTCCGACACGCCAACCTCCCTTGTCAGGCTGCCCGAACCCGCGAATCTCGGGGCACGGACCGATGTCGCTGCCGCCGTGAGGCTCGCCCTTGCGGCGTTGCCCGAAGGGGACGCGAACCAGCTTGTGCTTGCAAGCGACGGACGAGTCACGGAGGGCCTCCTTGAGGCCGTCAGCGCGGCTCGAGCGGCGAGGGTGCCGATCTCCACGCTGCCGCTCGGCCGCCTCGCGACGACCGATGCCTCCGTCTCCCGTCTTGAGGTTCCCGCCCGAGCGCAGCGTGCGCGGCCGTTCGAGATCGTCGTGGGGGTTGCGTCTCCATCCCCTGGAGACGCAACCCTCCTCCTCTACCGCGACGGGGAACTCGTCTCGTCCGCTCCCGTATCCCTGGGGGGCGGGCTCTCCCGATTCCGAATCGCCGACACCGTCGCGGAGGGCGGCGTCCACACGTACCGCGCCGCGGTCAAGCGCCCGGACGACCCAATCCCGCAGAACGACTCCCTCTCAGCGTTCACGGAGATCGAGACTCCTCCTCCCCTGCTTGTTGTCTCGCCCCTGCTTCCCGGCCCCCTCGCCGCGGCGCTCGCAGGAACCGGGAAGCCTTACGCCGTGAGCCCCGCCGTCCCCTCGCTCGAGGCGCTCTCGCGGTATCGCGAGGTCCTGGTCACGGGCTTTCCGTTGAGCGGGCTCTCTGCCGACGACATTGGGACACTCCGCTCCTTCGTCGCCGACCTGGGCGGAGGCCTTCTCGTGGCCCAAGGGGAGGAGGAGCTCCGTGGGGTCGCGGGCGGCGGGATCGAGGGCCTCCTTCCTGTCTCGTACACGCTTCCAGAGAGGGCGGACCAGGCCAGCCTCGCCGTCGTCTATCTCCTCGACCGCTCGGCGAGCATGCTTGGGCACGCAGAAGGGGCGGTGAAGATCGACGTGGTGAGGGAGGCAGCCGCCGCCTGCGTCGGCCTCCTCGACCCGCACGCCCTCGCCGGAATCATCGCGTTCGACCGGGAGTTCCGCTGGTTGCGACGCGTCGGCCCCGTCCTGGATGGGCGGGAGATCTTCGAGTCCCTCCGCGCGCTCGAGGCAAGCGGCGGAACCGACATCTACTACCCGACGGTTGCGGCACTCGACGCCCTCGAACAGGTCACGGCGCGCATCAAGCACATCCTCCTTCTCTCCGACGGGAAGACGGTCAACGAGGCTCGGGACTGGGATGGGCTCTTCGCGCGCCTGGAAGGCCAATCCGAGGTCCGCCTCTCCGCCATCGCCGTCGGTTCTCAGCCGAACATGTCGCTCCTCGACCGACTGGCGAAGGCGGGTCGAGGCGCGCTCTACGTGGCGACCGATGTCTCCCTGCTTCCAAGAGTGTCGATGGAGGCGACGGAACGCCTGTCCGAGAACCGCTTCGTGATGGGCGAGACCCCCGTGTCAGGACCCCTTGCGGGCGGCGACCTGACTCAGCTGCCGCCGCTCCGGGGGTACGCGCTGACGTACTCGCGGCCGACGGCCGAGGTTCTTCTCTCTGCGGGAAGCGATCCCATCCTCGCCCGATGGCGCGTCGGCCTTGGGAGGGTGGGCG
>JBFYQP010000080.1:0-4347 GCA_041302745.1 Candidatus Bipolaricaulota bacterium
ACGGAAGCGTGGCGCCGCTCTGGCGGCCGCTGAATACGGCGCGCACCAAAGACTCGCCGGCAAGGATGCGTTCGAGAACTCGCTTCGCGTAATCCCCAGGTGCTTGGCTCATCGGAGAAGATCATTCTACCGCCGTCAGCAGGCGAGGCGCATGCCGCGGTCGGCGTCTCCGGACGGGCATGAAGGCGCCCATGCCTTGGGGCTGCCAAAACGACCTTGCAGAACCGGCAAGGGCTCGTTTACGTGTCGCGGCTTGATTGCCGGTACAAGGGCGCACCGGACGCCGTCAGCTTCTCCAGCCACATCCCCTTCAGCGTTCTCAGATCCTCGGATGGGTTGTAGCTCGGGTCATCCGACGGCTTCAGCACGTCGAGCACATCGAAGGTGAAGGCGGCCGGACCGAGTTCTTTCCAGTCGCGCTGGAGTTCCTTGTCAGGATGCAGGTTGTTCTCCAGCTGGAATCGCTGGCGGTTCAGCATGCCAGGCAGGTCGGTGCTCGATCCCAGGAGTACTCGCCCGGTCTCGGTGTTGAGGACTCGGAAGACGCCTGCCGGGCGGGGTGTTTCCTTGTACCGGCGGACGAGCGCTTTGCGATCCATGTGCTATGAAGTGTAGCCGCACTGCGGTCCTTTCTATTCGCCTTCTCTCCGAAGGAAGCCGCGCACGCAGTGCAGAACCCAGATCCCACGAACGACCGTCTTCGTCTCCCACGACGCTTCCCGTGCGTCCAGCTTCCCTTTCGACAGGCCGAAGAAGAGAAGACGGCAGAACCACCGCAGCGGCATCTTCTGTTCCCGATCGAAGACGTAGCCGTCGGCGGGTGAGAGCGCAAAGCGAAAGGGCGGCCGGAGATGAAGGCCGTCCGCTCTGTCGCGCGTGCGCAGCGCCCGAAGAACCTCACGGTGGATCATCGGGCTCGTCTCGTCCGCCGACGGGAACCAGTTCCTCTCCTGGCTCTTGACGGGAATCCCGACGACGTGCGGACAGAGCGCTTGGGCCTCGACGGCCGCGGCTTCCTCACCGACGACGGCAAGGAGCCTCGCTCCCATGAACGAGGCCAACTCGAGCCCGATTTCGCCCACGCGCAGGCCGTTCAGAGTGACAGCGCCGATGTGCGGCGCGATCGTGTGCGGCGCGAAGCCTCCACCGCCATGCATTGCGTGCTGTCCCACGAAGATCATCCCGTAGGGCTCACCGCGGACGGCTTTCCGCGCCTTTCCGGGCAGGTGCGGCCGCCGGAGCACACGGACGTTCGCTGGAAGACCGCTCACAAGCAGGTTCGGCTCTCGCTTTCCCCCGTCGTGCTCGTCGTCGATGATGATCTCGTCGATGCCGAACTCGTTGGCCGCTTCGCACACCGCCTTCACGTCCGATGTGACGAGCGCGCGACCCTTCGACCGCCACAGGTCAGAGCCGTGCTTGAGCGCGTCCCAGTTGGCGCGGGAGATGCCCGACGCGCCCTCGAGGTCGCACAGGATGTAGAGCTGCCGCTTCGTCTTCTTCATCGATTCTCGCCGAACCCAGATGGGGTCGGGTTCGGCGGACCTCCTCGGTCCGTAGAGTAGCGTAACACAACACTGTTGCGGTATCCTACCGAAGCGCTGGCCTCCGGGCAAGCAGAGGCCTCCAACCGCTCTACAACGCTTGTTGGCCCTTCGGCCAGGACGCGCGGAACGCCGAGCCGGAGCGACCGTCGCCCCAGGCCAGCGGAAGGCGCGTCAAGCCGACCTCGGCGAGCAGCACGGCCTGCCGTGTCTCCCCGGCCATGTTCGTGAACAGGATGCAGTCGAACGGCCAGTCGAGGCGGAGCCACTCAACCAGGACGGCAAGCAGGTGCTTGTCAAGGTCGCGCTCGATCTCGGACGTGCGGACCCAGAACCCGACCGCAGCAGCGCGAGCGGCTTCGCCGCACAGCGGTGCCGCCCCGGACCACACCGGCGTGATGTAGACGCAGCCGAGGCACTTCGCCCCATCGGGACTGAGGACGGTGTACGTGAACGCTTTGCGCTCGACGTGCTCGCGTTCGTGCCGCTCGAGATCGGCCAGGTTCTCCGCAAGAGTGAAGCCGTCGGCCGGCCAATAGCCTGCGTTCCAGCGGTGCAGCTCCGGGGCGCTCGACATCACGGCGTCGTAGTCGAGGACAGCATCGGTCGCGCGGAGCGGCCGGAGAACCAAACGCTTGCTCTTCGTGCCATCCGGCACGCAACAATCCGCAGACCAGAACTCCACCAATCCCTCCTCCGCCGTGGCGCCCCGAGCGACAGGCGTCCCTCAAGGCAAGTGCGACCGCCACGGCTGCCGCTTCGCACCAGCCCTATCTCTCTTCCGGGATCCGACCTCCGAGGTGCTTGTACATGAAGCCGACGTTCGCGGTGAAGCGATTCATCCCCCCGAAGAGCCATCGGTCGAACGGGGGAGGGAGCGCGATATCTAGCGCGGCCTCAAGGGAGCCGCCATTCTTCACGACCTTCCCAACGAGATCCTCGAGCACGTCGAAGTAGGCCAGCTCCCGCTCGACCTCAGGCTTGCCCCCCACAACTCCGTGGCCGGGCACGAGCGCGGGGACGTCGGAGTCGCGGAAGAACTGAAGCTGCTTGCGATACAGGTCGAGGTCGCAATACGCCATGAACGGTTGGGTGTCGAAGAAGCCGATGTCGCCGACAAAGGCGATCCCATCTTGTGGAAGCAGAACGGTCACGTCATCCACAGAGTGACCGCGACCGAGCGAACGCACTTCGGCAATGCGCTTCGTGCCGTGGAACGCCATCGTGCCGGCGAACGCAGCGTCAGCGCAGCGCGGTTTGAAGTTAGCCATCTCCGCCATGGTGTAGCGCGTGCGCGAGATCCCGTTGACGAGGCCGACGCGTCTCCGCTCGTCCGTCTCCGTCTCGAGCTGCGCCTCCATCTTCGCGAGTTCTGCTTCCCACGGCGCGCGGTCCTTGTAGCTCTCCGCCAGCTCCGCGGCCTCCTCAAAGCACGCCGCGCGCGTCGGCTCGCTCGCGAGGAAGAGAGTCACGGCGTCGAAAGCCGACGCACCGATCCAGTGGTCGTCATGGAAGTGCGTGAGGACGATCGTCGAGGCCGGGCGACCGAACAGCGACTCCGCCGTCGCGCGCAGCTCGCGGCCCGCGGCGACCGTGCTGAACGCATCGACAACGAGCGTTCGGTCGCCGAGGTCGATGATCCCTGCATTCGAGAACGCAGCACCGCCCTGCTTGTGAACGCAGGCGTAGACACCATCCGCCAACGGAATGAGATCGAAGTGCTTCGACTTGCGGATCTGCTTCTGTGACATGCCTTTCCTTTCGTCTTCCCAGTCTCTGTCGGGAGTCTACCGAACCTCGGCAACCTGACAAGGGCAAGAGAACAGCCCTCACCGCAGAGCACGCAGAGAGCGCGGAGGAGGGCCAACCCTCGACTCACCGTGCTTGGGCACTCCTTACGTCTCGTCAAGAGCCTCGGCGCGCTCTTCAGTGACTCTGCGACCTCTGCGGCTGGCAGTTGCGGGCATGCACTAGGGTGAGGTCAGCGCCTCCCAGAATGCCTCGTCCTCTTGACCGAGTGACCACATCGAGAGACCGGCGAGGCCGTACTTGGCGATGAGCGCCGTCTTGGCACGCAGGCTCGCCGCGTTCTCGAACCACGCCTCGTGCCGATGGCCGCGCTCGGTGTAGGTCACGTAGGGCGACTGCGACGCCGCGTCCCAATGCTCGACGGCTCCGTGCTTCGCGAGCAACGCTGGGATGTCGCTCGCGGCTACGCCGCTCCACGAGAAGCTCGTGGCCGAGTAGGTCCAGCTCTCAGGATCGGACTCCGTAAGGTCCCAGTCGTAGCCGTAGGCAGGCAGACCGATCAGGAGTTTCGTCGGATCAACAACCGAGACTGCGTATGCGACGCAGTCTTCGACCCAGTCGGCGCCCGAGACCGGGCCCGGCTCGCTCCATGGCCCGTGCTGATCGTAGGTCATGAGCTGGAGGATGTCGGCGTCTTGACCGAGGGCCGCGTAGTCAAAAGGGTACGACCACTCGTCGTCGGGCGAATCCTCAGTCTTCCCCGGAACGCTGATCGTGAGCTTCAGGCCTTCCGCGTGAAGCCGCACGGCGAGGTCGTGGATGAAGCTCGTGAACGCGGCGCGGTCGCTCTCGATGTCGCGCGAGAAGGCAAGGTTCTCGAAGTCGACGTTCACCCCGTCGTAACCGCCGCCCATGGCGAGCGCAACGAGGTGGTCGATCACCGTTTCTCGATGCGTGACGATGGCCGCATGGGCCAGTTTCGCGTCGAAGTCGTCCACCTCGGGGTCTCCATTCCAGTTCGAGACGCAGGCGTAGACCTCGATCCCATGCGCCG
>JBFYQP010000141.1:0-2883 GCA_041302745.1 Candidatus Bipolaricaulota bacterium
CGACCACATCGGGGCGGAACCGCTCGAAGAGACTGTCCACGAGGGTCCGGTCCGCGATCGTCCCCTCGACCACCTCAAGCTTCTTGTGAGGCGAGAGGTTCTCGCGCTTTCCCGTGGCGAAATTGTCGACGACCAGGACCTGCTCGCCTCGCGCCAGCAAACGGTCCGCAAGGTGAGAGCCGATGAACCCCGCTCCCCCGGTAATCAGGACTTTCATCTTCAGACTCCTTTCGCACCTTCGATCCTATGCCCCATCCCGAATTGGATCAACCGCGCCCCGCTGAAAGCAGGTTCTAGCCCCAAGCGCGATCCAAAGTCACTTGCCCCGGAATCGCCGCTCCAACGCGCGCAGCCGAATCGACACAGCCCGCGGAGTGTGGCGCGCGAGGACGTGAAGCGTCGTGACGCCGAGTCCGATCGCGAGCGGTACGCACCAAGAAATGCGATCCAGAATCGAGAACCATCCAACCCTCGGACGACGCCGCGCCGCCACAGGCCGCGGTCCACGGCCCAACGCGGAACCAAGGATGTGAGCCACAAACCGGTCGTACCCATACTTCCCGGATAAGACGACGTCCTCGTACGCCCTGCGGGTCATCGCCTCTCGAAGACCCTCATCGCGCGCCGCCTCCAACACATCGGCAATCCCCGCGAGGTTCCGGGCGATCGGGAAGTAGTGCACGTTCGGCTCCAAGATCCCGTTGTAGTCCCCCTCGACGAGCAGCTGTCCCGTACGCGTCGCACAGGCCTCGAGGTGTCGCGGCGAGATCGCCCGCAGATCCAGCGCCCAATCCAGTCCCGGGAAGCACGCCGCCTCGATCTCCTCGAACGACGCGTCGGGGTGCGCAGCCGCGTAGTCTCCGGTGCGCCGACCGACGCTCCCGTCCGGATCGAGCACGCTCGCCCCCCCTTCGATTCCGAGGACGAAGCGACAGCGGAGGAGGAAGCGGTACCACGAATCGCCGAGAAACGTGTCCTCGAAGCGCGTCGAGATGTCGACTCGCAAGTCGTCACGGCCCCGAGCCGCGTCCAGGAACGCGTCGGCGAGCGAAATCTTCAGCCGCCCGTGACGCCCCAGCGAGAAGCGAGTCCCATGGACCCGATAGCCGATGTCGATATCACGCTGTCTGACCCCCTGCGCCGCCCGCTCGATTCGAGTCAGCGTTGCCGGTTCGAGGTACCCCGTCAGGATGCGTTCGAACGCGACGCGCGACGTGTCCACCCCGGCGTAGATCTTCAGCCACTCGGACTCCGGGGCGACCGAGTACACGACGTTCACGGCCAGCCGGTCGACAAACTCCGCCAGGATCTCGGTGTGGACGTGCTCGTCTTGCGGCAGGGCGACCCGCACGCCGGGAAGCGCCGCGAGCGGCTCCAGCTTGTCCATCAGCCGGCGGAATCGCTCGTACCGAACCCGCGACGAGAGAAGGGTCGTGTCGAAGACAACCAGATCGGGCTTCGTCCGCGCCAGACGGCGGATGTCGTTCCGGAACGACACGTTGGCGTAGATGCCGTTCGCGTCAGCGTACCGACGAAACGCGAGCAGGTGATCGGCGATCGTGGCGCGTAGCGGATACTCGAGCGTCCGGTAGAGGACGAGGACGGTGGGCTTGTCGCCCGAACGGGTCACGAGATCGCGCACGTCGTCTCCTTGGCCGGGCCGGCTATCGATGCGCCGACCGCCCGCCGTCCTCGTACCGTCGGCACCACGCTTCGATCGCGTAGAGCGCCCACGTCTTGCGATCCATGGTCGCGTGGCGGCCGACGTCCACGGCGATGTGTCCCCGCGCGCTCAGGGATTGGAGGCTGGGTCCGATCGTCGGCCAGCTCCACGTCTCGACGGGGACAGGGAACCCCATCTTCTCGTAGCGCATACGGATCTTCTCGGGCAGGATCCCCCGCAGCGCCTCCCTCATCATGTGCTTCGGAATCGGGGCCCGGTCGCCGGGCCGCACGGAGCACACGTATTCGACGATGCGGTGGTCCATGAGCGGGCTGACCGGCTCGACGCCGGCGTATCGTCCCACCTGCTCGTCCAGCGTGAGGATCGCCGGCAGGCCGAGCTTCAGGTTGATGCGCAGGATGTTGTTCTCCACGGGCTGCGTGCGATCCCACAGCTCGAGCACGCGCTTCGTCGCGTACAGGACGTCGTCCCCGCGCGCCAGGAGGCCGCCGGTGAACGTCGCCAGCCCGTCCCGCAAGACCTTGTCGACCATTCCCTCGTAGCGAACCATGTACCGATCGCGCAGCAGGGACCGGGCCGCGCCGGCCATAGCGAAGACCATCGTGTTCCAGTTGTAGCCGAGGAAGATCTCGTCGCCGCCTTCGCCGGTGAACGCGTACTCGTACCCGCGCTTGGCCGCCTCCTGTGCAACGAGCACCTGCGGGAGCACGCCGAGCCCGCCGCATGGGTCGGGCAGGATGTCGGGAAGCGACACGAGAAGGCTCTGGAACGCCTCCTCCGTGATCTGGACGGGCGTGTACCGCAGGGCGCCGCGCGACTCGCGGACCGCGGCGTCGATGTAGTCCATCTCCGAGTACCCCTCCTCGGCGTAGAAGCCGGAGAGGCACTCCTTGGGCTTCGTCAGGAGCGCCGTGGTGCTCGAGTCCAGGCCGCCGCTCAGGTAGGCCGTGTAGGGGTGACCGGCGATGACCGACAGGCGGAACTCGACGGCATCGCGAATCAGCTCCGTCAGCTCCTCCGCCCGGAACGGCCGCTCTCCGAACTCAAGGTCCCAGTACGCCTCGCGCTTCACGTCTCCCTTCGAGTCGATCGTGACGAACTCCCCCGGCATCACCTTGCGCACGCCGGCGAAGAAGGTCTCGTCCGTGAACGGGAGCTGGAACTCGAGGTAGTCGCTCGTGATGTACGGCCAGTTCGGC
>JBFYQP010000144.1:0-2508 GCA_041302745.1 Candidatus Bipolaricaulota bacterium
GAACGAAGACGGCTTGTAGCGTCGGAGCTTGCTCCGACGTCGTCTGTCGGTCCACCGGGATCCGATGACCAACGTCGCACGCAAGGATACGGTGCGCTCCCCGACGTAGCGTCGCAGCTTGTCTACGACGCTCTCGCCGAGCGCATCGACGCTACAGACTCAGGCTGCCCTGCTCGAGGGCGAGGAACCGTTCCTTGAGTGGAAGCCCGCCGCCAAACCCCGTCAGGCTCCCCGACGTCCCGACGACGCGATGGCACGGAATGACGATCGGCACGGGGTTCGCGCCGACCGCCTGCCCGACCGCGCGCGTCGCCTTGGGGCGTCCGATCGTCGCGGCGAGCGCGCCGTAGCTGGTCGTATCGCCGTAGGGGATCTCGTCCACGGCCCGCCAAACGCTCACTTGGAACGGGGTTCCCCGAAGGTCGATGGGCAAGTCGAAGGACCGACGATCTCCCCGCAGGTATGCGCGGACCTGTTGCAGGATCGCGTCATTCGATGCGTCGTCCGGGACCACACGGGCCTTGAGCTGCACGGCGAGCTGCGAGAACGGAGTGCCGACGAGGTCCACGAACCTAAGCCCGGCCGCGGACGACAGAATGTGGAATGTCCACCCCTCCCAACTTATGGCGCTCCCGTACAGCTTCTCGGGCAGGGACTTCGGGTGCTCGCGCATCGTGGCTCCTCACAGATCGTGGTCGATTCGAGGGTAGTGGCCGTAGGGCGCGATGTCAATCGCCCAGTCCGGGATCGCTCTCCGAGAAGTGGTTCGCCTGGTAGACCTCGACGCGCAGGAGGGCCTGCGTCCGCCAAGCGCTCGACGGGGCCCCATGCTTGCGGCACAGCTCGCCGAGGAAGACCTCCGGGTCGGAAAGCTCCTCCCACACCTGCGGGAGGAACGTCGACGTCCCATACGTCGTCGCCAGGATGACTCCATCGATGCCCGGCCGGAGCTTCCGCAGGAGATCGTCGGGGCCGCTGGAGACCAGTTCGTAGGGCTCGCCGAGGATGCTGATCTCGATCGTCAGGGTCGGAAGCTCCGCCTCGCGGACGGTCGGGAAGCGGGGATCGGCTGTCGCGGCCAGAACGGCGTTTCGTTGGACGTTCTTGTAGATCGGCTCGTGCGCGGCGAAGGCATCCAGGATGCAGCCGCGGAGCGAGCCTCCCTTCGTCAGGGTCACGAAGCACGCCGCGACCTCGCGCGTCGCAGGCGTCAGAAGGGCGTCGTCGACGCGGGCCGGTGAACGGCCTGCGAGATTGGCCGCGAGCGACTCGCGCGCAAGCCGTAGGAGAAGGGACTTCTCGTCCGGAGAGAGATCGACCGGCCCGGTTCTCGACACAGTGGCCTCCTTGGGGGCAAGGAATGCGTACCCGGCTGCCGCAACGACGGCTGCGATGATCAGAACCCACCACCATCTCATCTCGTGCACCGCAGGTACGGTACGGGACGCCGATCGAAAAGACAACGAACCGTGACGCCGAGGGGAACACCGCCTATACTTGTCTGGAAAGCGAGGCGGCGTCTATGCAAAAGGATATCGTGGCGTTGTTCTGCGAGTTCGTGCGCATCGACAGCGAGTCGGGCGACGAGGCGCGTTTCCTGCGGCACTTGGCGGGAGTCCTGACGGAGGAGCTCTCGGCTCGGTGCGAGTGTGACGCGTACGGCAACCTGATCGCGCGCGTCGACGCGCGCGACTCGACTGCCCTTCCCGTCCTCCTTGGTGCGCACGGCGACACCGTGAAGCCGGGGCGCGGCATCGAGCCGGTCGTCGAGAAGGGAGTCATCCGCTCCTCCGGCGCAACCATCCTCGGCGCGGACGACAAGGCGGCGATTGCGGAGATCGTGGAGGCCGTCCGAACGGCGCGCCGCCGCCCTCCGCTCGAGATCGTCATCACGGTCGGAGAGGAGGTCGGCCTGCTTGGAGCGAGAAACCTTGACCTGAAGAGAATCCGATCGCGCCGCGCGTTCATCGTCGACGGCGAGCACCTGGATCAGGTCGTGATCGGTGGGCCGACGCACGTGAACTTCGACATCATCATCACCGGGAAGGCGGCGCACGCAGGGATGGAGCCGGAGAAGGGGATCTCGGCCATCCGCGTCGCAGCCCGCGCGATCGTCGGCATGCCCGAAGGGCGCATCGACTTCGAGACGACGGCCAACGTCGGCGTCATCGAAGGCGGCCTGATCCGCAACGGCGTGCCGGAGACGGTCAAGATCAAGGCCGAGTGCCGAAGCCTGACGCACGAGAAGGCGCTCAAGCAGGCGCGGGCGATGCGCGACGCCTTCGAGGCGGCGGCCCGCGACGCCGGCGCCGCAATCGAGATTGCCGAAGAGATCGAGTACGAAGCCATGTCGGTCCCCGAGGATTCCGAGCTCGTGCGCGCCGCAAAGGCAGCGATCCAGGCGGTGGGACTCGAGCCCGTCGCGAAGCGTGTCACGGGCGGCACCGACGCGGACTTCCTGGCGAACCGCGGCATCGACGCGGTCGTCTTGGGGTACGGCGGCGTGAA
>JBFYQP010000150.1:0-3516 GCA_041302745.1 Candidatus Bipolaricaulota bacterium
GTCACCGCCGAGTCGGTCGCGTAGATCGTCACCCGCTCGAGCGGCACGCCGAGGACCTCGGCCGCAATCTGGCAGAGCGAGTTCGACTGCCCGGCGCCGATGTCGGGCACGCCGCAGCGGATGACGACCGTTCCGTCCATCTCCATCCCCACCCACGCCCGCGACGTGTCGTGGAACCACGTGATCCGGCCGTAGCTCTGGAAGTAGTTCGCGAACCCGCGCCCGACCTTCCTCGTCTCCGTGCTTGGAGTCGGCTCGCCGAGGGCGGCGATCGCTCGCGTCGCGCACTCCTCGGACCAGACCGCCGATCGGACGGCCTGCCCCGTCACCGTCGTGCCGCCCGTCTTCAGGTAGTTGATGCGCCGCACTTCGAGCGGGTCCATCATCAGGACCCGGGCGATCTCGTCCATCTGCGACTCGTAGGCGAACGCGGCCTGCGGACCGCCGAAGCCGCGAAACGCGCTCGTGAACGGTTGATTCGTCGCCGCCGCCACCGAGTCGACGTGAACGTGGTCGATCTTGTACGGCCCGGCCGCCATCCCCGTCGCGTAGAGGAGCACGTACGGCGTCAGGTATGGATAGGCCCCGGAGTCGGCCGTCATCTTGATCTCGCTCGCCGTGATCCGGCCCGTGCGCTTCACGCCGGTGCGATGGGTGATCGTGAACGGATGGCGCTTCGCCGAGGCGAGGAACGACTCCTCGCGGGTGTAGACGAGCTTGACCGGCCGCCCGGTAGCTCGCGCGAGGAGGGCAAGGTAGATCTCGACCGTCACGTCCTCCTTGCTCCCGAACCCGCCGCCCACCATCGTCCCCTGGACGCGGACCCGGTTCTGCGGGATCCCGAGCGCCTTCGCCACCGTGCGGAAGTGCTCGATGACCTGGGTGCAGATGCGGAGGTTGATCACGCCCTGTTCGTCGACCCAGCCGACGCCGGCCTCCGGCTCCATGTACGCGTGCTCGACAAACGGCATCCGGTACGTGTTCTCGACCACGAGGTCGGCCTCGGTCATCCCCCGTTCGAGGTTCCCCTTTCGGATGGTCCATCGAGCAACCACATTGTGGTTGCCAGCGACCACATTGTGATCGGCCGATTCTCCGTACACCTTGGGCGCATCGGGCAGGAGCGCCTCCACGGGATCGAACACGCCGGGCAGCTTCTCGAGCTCGAGCTCGATCAGCTCCAGTGCCGCCTCGGCGATGGCCGGAGTCTCGGCGGCGACGAGGGCGATCGGCTCACCGTGGAAGCGAACGACGTCGGTCGCGAGGACGGGGGCGTCCGAGCCCTTCCGCTGCGCGCGCCCGGTCTGCCCCGGCAGGTCCGTCGCCAGCCTCGCGTTCGGCAGATCGGCGCCGGTCAGGACGCAGACCACGCCGGGCAGCGCCCGCGCCTTCGAGACGTCGAGGCGCGCGATGCGCGCCGACGGGGCGGGGCTGCGGAAGACCTTGGCGTGGAGCATGTTCGGCATCGAGAAGTCGCCCGCGTACACCGTCGCGCCAACCGCCTTGCCCAGCGCATCGACGCGACGAAGCGGTTTCCCCACTTGTTTCAGGGGAGGGAGGTTCGTCGGCGGAAGGGGTTTCGGCTGGATTCGATCCGTCATCGCCGATCCCCCCTCTTCTCCTGGCCGGACGGCGCAGAACCATTCGGAGAACGCAACGACTCAGCGGCGCGTTCTCCCTTAAGCAGCCGGGACTCCTCAGCTCCGCAACCACTGAGTTCGCGAAGCTTCCCGGCTGCGACCTGGACCGCCTCGATGATCTGCCCGTAGCCGGTGCAGCGGCACAGGTTCCCGGAGATCGCCTCGCGGATCTCGGCCTCGCTCGGGTCCGGGTTGCGGTCGAGGAGCGCCTTGGCCGAGATGACCATCCCCGGCGTGCAGTAGCCGCACTGGACGGCGCCAGCGTCCGCGAACGCCTCCTGGATCACGTGGGGCTTGTCCATCGTCCCGAGGCCGGCGTTCGTCACGATCTCCGCCCCGTCGGCCTGCCAAGCCAGCACCATGCAGCTGTTCACGGCCTTCCCGTCGAGCAGGACAGCGCACGCCCCGCACTCGCCGATCTCGCAGCCGTTCTTGACGTCGGTGTGACCGAGGTCTCGGAGCGCCTGGAGAAGAGACACGTTCGGATCGAGCGCAACCTCGTGCTGCCGCCCGTTCACGCGAAGCACAACCTTCCTCTTGTTAGGCATTCGTCCCCCCTCGCGCGAGCGCACGGGCGGCCTCGGCCAGGAGCCGGCGCGCAAGTCCCTGCACAACCGAGAGCTTGTACTCCGAGCCGGCGCGCGGCGCCGCCGCCTTCGCCGTCAGACTCGCCGCCGCCGCGATTGCCTCAGGCGTTATCGGCTTCCCGATCAGGGCCGCTTCCGCGGCGCGGGCTCGCACCGCGATGGGAGACGCCGCCGCAATGGCGATCCGGGCGCTCGTGCAGCGTCCGGCCGCATCGGCGTCGAGCATCACGGCCACGTCCACCTTGGCCATGCACGAGACCTTGCGGAGCCCCATCTTGCGGAACGCGGCCGCCGCGGTGGCCGACGGAACCGGGAACCTCACCGACACGAGGAGCTCGTCGGAACGACGGACGGTCGAGAACGCGCTCACGAGGTACCGATCGAGCGGAACCCGCCGCGTTCCGCGGACGCTGGCCAGCTTCACCTCGGCGTCGAGCGTCAAGAGCGCGGGCGCGGTGTCGGAGCACGGAGCCGCCGTGACCAGGTTTCCGCCCACCGTCGCGCGGTTGCGGATCAGGGCGTTGGCGAAGCTGGAACAAGCGAGGACGAGCACCGGCGCGTGCTTCATGAGGATCGGGCTCTCGAGCATCTCGGCGATCGTCGTCGCCGCTCCGATCACGACTTCCGGGCCCGTGACCTCGATCCCGTGAAGGTCGCGGAGCGCGGCGACGTCGACCACGACCTTCGGCCGGTGCGTCCCCGCGCGCATGTCCACGATCAGATTGGTCCCCCCGGCGATCGGCTCGGCGCCCTTGACCTCGGAGAGGATCTTCAAGGCCTCCCCCAACGTCGCAGGCTGGAGGACTTCGAACTGCGGCAGACTCATCGTTCACCTCCCCGGGATGGACCAGGAGAACGCTCCGCGGAGGCGTTCTCCCGAGCCGTGTCGCAAGCCGCACTTCCTCGTGCGACAAGGCCAACGGCTCGGACGATGGATGCATAACCCGTACATCGGCAGTGGTTGCCCTTCAGGTAGTCGCGGATCTCGTCCTCCGTCGGCTGCGGGATCTCCTCGAGCAGCCTCTTCGACATCATCAGCATCCCCGGCGTGCAGTAGCCGCACTGGAACGCGTTCTCGTCTATGAAGGCCTGCTGGAGCGCCGTGAGCTGCCCGTTCGCCGCTTCGCCCTCGATCGTCCGCACGTCGGCGCCGTCGGCGGAGACCGCGAGGACGAGGCAGCCGAGCACCGGCGTTCCGTTCATCCACACCGTGCAGGCCCCGCACTCGCCGATCCCGCACCCGTACTTCGACCCCGTCAGCTCCAGGTGCTCGCGCAGCACGTTAAGCA
>JBFYQP010000156.1:0-4000 GCA_041302745.1 Candidatus Bipolaricaulota bacterium
GCGTGGGCGTCGTCGAACGACATCTTCTCGGCCTTGGCGCCGACGATGCGGCGGCGGAAGTCGGCGACCGACACGAACGCTCCTCGATCTCGCTCGTGGGTCAGCCACTCGATGTCCTTCACGTACGGCGAACCGGACTCGCGGAGGCGCCGCAGCAGGTTTGGCAGCTCGCGGGCCTTCGCCGCCTTGCGGTTGATCTCTTCCGGCCCGCCGTGCTTCTCGACGACCGCGAGAAAGTCGCGCACGACGGCAGACTTCGGATCGAGCAAGAGCTTGTTGATCGCTTCGAGGTGATCGGCGGGGATCGCCAGTCGTCGCTGTAGGTCGCTCATCGGTTCCTCCTCGGCCGGTCCGATTCGAACTCCTTCAGAAGCTCGGGGAAGCGCGGGGCCTCCTCTTTCAGCATGTGGTAGCAGTGCTCGTCGGCGGGGAACGCCCCGGCCTTGACGTCGGCGACGTACTGCGTCATGGCTTGCGTCACGACGGCGGCGACGTCGCAGTACTTCTTCACGAACTTCGGTGTGAACGCCTGGAATTGGCCGATCAGGTCGGACACGATGAGCAGTTGTCCGTCGCACAGAGGGCCCGCCCCGATGCTTAGAACGGGGATCCCAAGCTTCTTGGCGATGAACCCGGCCACCTCCGGCGGGACGGCCTCGAGCAGGAGGAGTTGGGCCCCGACCTCTTCGATGGCGAGAGCGTCCTGGATCAGCAGGCGTGCAGAGTCGATCGTGCGCCCCTGGGCCTTGTGACCGCCAAGCTGCCCGGAGCTCTGCGGTGTCAGGCCGATGTGCCCGCAGACGACAATGCCCGCGTCGAGAATGGCCTGGATGCGCGACAGAACCCGCTTTCCGCCCTCGAGCTTCACGGCGTCGACCCCGGCCTCCTTCAGAAAGCGGCCGGCGTTGCGGACGGCGTCTTCGTCGCTCACCTGATAGCTCATGAACGGCATGTCGCCGACGACGAACGTGTTCGGCGCGGCGCGGCGAACGGCTTCGCTGTGGACGATGCACTGGTCCATCGTGACGGGAACGGTTCCCTCGTAGCCGTAGACGCACATGCCGAGCGAGTCTCCGACGAGGATCATGTCCATGCCGGCCGCCTCGGCGAACGACGCCGTGGGGTAGTCGTACGACGTGAGCCAGGCGATCTTCTCGCCCTTCGCCTTCATCTCTCGCAGCGTGTGGATGCTGTGCTTCTTCTTCTCCGTCACCGCGCACTCCTTTGCTCGTCGGCTTGTTGCCGTTAGCACGAAACGCTACACGCCCACCCCCACCTCTCGCAACAGGAGGGCGAGACGGCAGAGCGGAAGGCCCATGACGTTGTAGTAGTCTCCACAGATTCGGTCGACGAAGATCGCGGCGCGCCCCTGGATTCCATAGGCCCCCGCCTTGTCCGCGTACTCGCCGGACGATACGTAGGCGTCGATCTCGCTCGGAAGGAGGACACGAAAGCGAACCGTGGTGCTCTCGACGCCCGTGCGCTCGGCGGGAGGATCCGTTCGCAGGATGCAAAGGCCCGTGATCACTTCGTGCTCGCGCCCCGAGAGGCGTTGGAGCATGTCTCGGGCCTCGGCGGCAGAGGCGGGCTTGCCGAGGATACGCCCTTCCGTGACGACGATCGTGTCGGCGCCGATGATGACTCCGCGGCGGGTCCGGGCAACCTCTCGCGCCTTGGCTCGCGCGACGGCGAGCGCTCCCTGTTCGGCGGGACCGTCAAAGGCCTCGTCCGCCCCGCTCGGCACAACCTCGAACCGGTCGAGGATTCGCGACAGGAGGTCGGCACGGCGCGGCGAGCCCGACGCCAGGATGACGGTCGGCGGAGCGTTGGGAGCACGGTCCCCGTTGTGGGAGCGCGGTGAGACGCTCAGGGGAAGCTCACTCCCGAGGTGCCGTAGTAGATCGAGAAGGGGGCCGACGCGTCGACCCTCTTCGGAAGCCGGATGACGCCCGCGATGACGGCGCCTGGAGACAAGGCGGTGGTCTTGAGGAACCCCTGGGTCAGCTCGACGAACGACGCGGAGCTGAAGAACACGTGGTTCGTCCCGCCCTGCTGGACGTAGAAGCTCCAGGGCGAGAACGCCGTCCCTGTTGAGGACGCGGCCCAAACCATGACCGCGCCGGTCCCGATGATGGGGTCGAGCCGCTGCAGCAAGTCCGCGCCGAGGGATCCCGAACGAACCGCATCGGTGAGATGAACGAACACGAGGCGAAGCGCCTGGCCGCGCTCGCGCGTGTCGAGAATGCGGACGAGGGATCGGTCGAGTCCGAGGAGTCCGGCCATGCTCTCGGACGTCACGGAGTCGAGCGCCAGCAGCTGCTCGATGGTGCTGACGTCCGTGAGGACGGGAACCGAGATCGGCTCGTGGGAAGACGTGACCGAACGTGCTGTTGAGGCGATCGGCGCCGTTGCGGACACCTGGAATCGAACGCGCTGGCCGGCGAGCACGACCTCGAACGGCTGCGTCGGGTCGATCGAATCGCCGAGGACGAGGATGCCCTCGCTTCCCGACCCCTGCGACGGTCCGGCGGGGTTCACCTGGAACAGGCCGTTCATGAAGCCGGGAGTGATCTCGATCCACGAGGCGGCGGAGGGCCAGAGCAGCGCGCCGCCCACGGGCTGAACCGCGATGGCGAGCGGGTTGAAGTCGAACGAGGGGACGACGCTCTTGATGCTTGGATTGACGTAGAGCGCGTTTTGCCCGACGAACGGAAGCAGGGTCTGCCGAAGGGTCGGGTCCACCTTGCTCGCGAGCGCCCGGTCGTTGATGAAGACGAAGACGACGGTCAGCTCCGTGCCGCCAACGTCGACCTTCAGGATGCTGATGAGGTCGGCGTCCAGGCCGGTTTCGCGCGCAAACTCCTCACGCGGCTCCGCCAAGACGCAAACGGCCGGCAGGCAAAGAAGAAGGGAAGAGACGACGAGCGCTCTTCCCCAGTCAGACAACCTCATCCGGCCACCCACCGTCTTGTTGCACGAAGCGGCTAGCAACCGCCGCCGCACCACCAACCCGCGAACGCGAAGACCCAGAATGCCCAGAAGAACGCGAGAAGCATTCCAGCCGTGATCTCGATGGTAATGATCGGCATTGGTCACCTCCTTCTTCCTGACTGGAGCATAGCACGGCGCATGACCTATGACAATGGCCCAATGGCGAAAAGCCACATCCGGACATGTGTCGTCGTGGGCGATGCTGGCGCGCCGGCGTTCCGGGAGCTCCGCCGAGTTCGAAGCGAACCGGGCCTCGAGTTCGAGGCGCCGAATCATCCGTTCCCTTCGCCGTCGGCGATTCCGGGAAGCCCGCGACCCCGGTGCAGACGAACTGTGGCGTGCATCACGGTCACGTGTCCCTGCCGCTCCGCCGGTTCCCGGTCGGCTGACAACATGGACGGAGTCAGCTACCATCCGCGACGAATCAGAGCGGCAAGGAAGGGACAAACCATGGCATCCCGAGCGTTACCGCCGACGTACGCGCCTCTCGACAGGGAACTCGCACGGCATGAGGTCGTGATCGACCGCGCTGTCGAGGCCTTTGGCCTCCCGCTTCACCTGATCTTCAAGGACGAGATCGCGCGGAGCGCCGCCGGGTATAAGGAAGTCCTCGGCCGGCTCTACCCGAACTCCTTGGTCCTGTTCGCGGTCAAGTCGAATCCGTGCCGGGGGGGCGTCCGGACCGCCGCGCACCTCGGCCTCGGCGCCGACGCCGCCTCCGAGCACGAGCTGCGCGCGGCGCTTGAGGAGGACATCCCGGCGGAGCGGATCGTTGCGAACGGGAACGCGAAGTCGTCGCAGTACGTCGAGGCGATCGTGAGTTCGGGCGCTCTCGCGTCCGTTGACAACGCCGACGAGCTCGAGGAGCTGTCACGAACGGCGATGAAACGGCACGCACGGGTCCCAATCCTGGTCCGCTTCCGAGGCATGCCCCTCTCCGGGTTCACCGCCTACGACCAGACGACCGCGGCGGCGTGGACGAAGTTCGGCTTCTCGATCGACGAGGCCG
>JBFYQP010000163.1:0-3830 GCA_041302745.1 Candidatus Bipolaricaulota bacterium
TCGTGGGAGACGAAGCCATCGTCGGCGTCGGTCGCGAGAAGGAACTGCAGCTTCGCACCGCTGTGGGCAACTGTATCGCGGTCGGGTGCGAGTCTCCCCTCGCCTTGCTCGCAGAGCCGACGATACCGTGGACGCTGATCCTGCTCGCCGCCCTCGCAGCCGTTCTGCTGCTCATCGTCGTGCTCTGACCGCCGCCCGGCGTGGGGCCCCTGTGCGTGCCGGGTGTTTCGCCTGGACAGGCGAAGACGATCCCGTCTCGCCCAGGGACGCCATGCGTAACTTGGCGTCGCTCCTCTCAGCCCGCGCCCACGCGGTCATGTCCGACTTCGCGATCGTCCCCAGAATGCCGAGCCGCGTCGGACGATCGACGGGGCGACCGGCGGCCCCGTCGTGGAGACCTACGTCGCCTGCATTGATGGAGTCGGCCGAGAAGACCTCTCGTACGGATACGCCACGGACGACACGGCCACGCCACCCGACGTCCAACGGACCATCCTGTCCCTCCTCGATCTCGCCTCCAGCCGCGGACTCCCCGTGCTCGTCATCGACTACTGCGTCTCCCCCAGACACATCGCGGAAGCCTTGGGCCTCTGCCCAGACCACGGCTTCGCGGGGTTCGCCGCCTCACGACGCACCCTGGACACCATCCTCGACCACGCGTTCCAGCCGTCTCGACGGAACGACCGCCCGATCGACTCCCTGTCCGACGCATTCAACCTGCTGTGCTTGCTTAACCCGGAGCGAACAGATCGGCGCGACCTGTTGCGCGCGCTCCAATCCGTGGACTACGACGTGCCGGTCATCGACCCGCTGGCCGAGAGCGGAGAGCCGCCGACCCAAGCAGAGGTTGCGTCGCCTCAGGAGAAGCCGAGGGGAAGACGCCGTCTCGTGCTTGCGTACCTCTGCATCGGCGAGGCCGAGAACGATCGGTCCTACTGGAAAGCCGAGTGGCGCGCTCGTCCGCCGGAGTGGCTCGTGGAAGAGAACCCTGATTGGCCGGGCAACGACCTCGTCCGTGACTGGCACCCGGAATGGCAGCGCGTCGCCCTCGATGTGCCGGCGGCCATCCTCGCCGCCGGATTGGATGCCGCCTACCTGAACCGGGTCGACGCGTGCGAGTCCTTCGATGGCTCCTGACCGCGCTTCGCTACTGCTTCGTTCGACGGTAGATTCTCCACAGCATGTAGACGACAAAGACCAGAAGTGCAGCGAGGAAGACGATGTTGAAGATCGCGCCGCCGCGACTGACAACCTGAGTCGAATCCACAGACCTCTCCTTCCGCCTTACGCCGAGGCTTCCGCCAGGCGAGCCGCTGCATCCAGGGCAACCCCGATCTCCCGATCGACCGCATCGCGAACGAGGTCTCGGTGAGGATCGTGCTGGCCGGCCGAGGCGGAGCGTGCGTCCCCGTCAATGGCGAGAATCGACCCCGCTCGAACCCGCCGCAGGAGCGCCACGATGTACAGAGCCGAGCACTCCATCTCGACGCAGATCGCGCCCGACGCCGCGTAGGCGTCGAGGCCGAGGTCGAGGACGCCGCGGTAGAACGCGTCGACCGAAACGCCCACGCCGCGGTGAACCCCACCCCCCAGAGCCCGAGCCGCTTCCCACAGTGCCGCCGACACGTCCGGATCCGCGACGGCGGGAACCTCCAGCGGGACAAGCTGGCGAGACGCCCCTTCGCCACGCACGGCGGCGATGGGCACGACAAGGTCTCCGGCGCGAACCCCGTCGCAGAGAGAGCCCGCCGTCCCGACGCGAATCAGCGTCCTGACGCCGGCACGAATCGCTTCTTCATAGGCGATCGCGGCCCCCGCGGCGCCCACCCCGGCCGAGGTCACCCCAACCGGGACTCCTCGGTAGCTGCCCCGGTAGCTGTGGTACTCGCGGTTCGCTGCGACGCGCTTCGCGTCGTCGAGCCGTTCCGCGATCCGCTCGGCCCGTTTCGGATCGCCGGGGAACAGCACGGTCTCCGGCAGGTCGCCGGGGTCGATCAGGAGGTGCGGACACGCCTTTGGCACAGGAACCCCACTCCTTCTTTGCGTCGCGTCATTCTATCGACCGCTTTCGCGAACGTGAAGACGCAGCCGACTCGCCGAGCAACCTATAATGAACGACCTGGCTTGTCTGGACCAGGGAAAGGAGATCGCGTGCCTCAAGGGGACGTATGCCACACGGAGTGCCCGACGACCGATCTTCAGGCATCGAAGACGTTCGACTCGACGATCTTCGGATGGAGCTACCAGGACACCCCGGGAATGGGAGACTACTCGCTGTTCTCCACTCCGGGAGGTCAGCAGGGGGGGCAGAGCGGAGGGCGACACGCCGAGGCCCCGACCGACAAGGGGCCGATCGCTCCCATCGCGGTGGCCGACATTGATGCGGCGCTGGTCAGGATCCATCAGCTCGGCGGCCGAACCCTGACGCCCACGCCCAGGACGAGGATCTCCGACCCGTTTGGCTTCTACGCCCTGTCCCTTGACAACGTCGGAAACCGCTTGGGTTGTGGAGCTGCACGTAGGCCATGATCGACCAAGAGGAGTTGCGTCGCCTCGAGTACGTTGGACGCGTGAATCGCGTCATGGACTACGTTCGCGCGAATCTGACCGGGGACCTGCGCCTCGAGACGCTGGCACGCGTGGCAAGCTTCTCCCCCTTTCACTTCCACCGTGTGTTCAAGTCGGTCGTTGGGGAGACGCTGGGCGACTTCATTCGTCGCGTCCGCGTCAGCACCGCCGCGATGAGACTGCTCTCCAACCCCAAGCTTTCGATCACGGACGTCGCTGTCGGGTGCGGGTACTCGTCCTCCTCCGCATTCGCACGGGAGTTCCGTAAGGCGTTTGACACGAGCGCATCGGAGTTCCGCCGCGGCGGACGCGACGCCGCGCGCAAGATTCGTCAACTCGAGGGCAAGAACGGTCAAGACGAGAGCAAGAACGAGGAAGACCGCCCCGAAGGCGCCCCCTACACTTCGAGCCATCCATCTCGAAGGAGGACGACGATGAAGTTCAGCGTGGAAGTGAAACAGATGCCGGAGTGGAACGTCATCTACGCGCGGCACATCGGCGCGTACAACAAGGTCGGCGAGGCGTTCGATCGGGTGTTCAAGTGGGCCGGGCCGCGCGGCCTCGTGCGGTTTCCGGAGACGAAGTCGCTCGCCATCTACCATGACAGCCCCGAGGTGACCGACCCGTCGAAGCTGCGGTCGGACGCGTGCTTGACGGTGCCGCCGGGAACCAAGGTCGACGGTGAGATCGGAACGATGAAGGTTCCCGGGGGACTGTTCGCCGTCGCCCACGTCGAGATTGACGTGACCCAGTTCGGCGAGGCGTGGGACAAGCTGATCGGGGAGTGGATGCCGAAGAGCGGCTACCAGCCCGACGATCGAATGTGCTACGAGATCTACCTCAACGACCCGGACACTCATCCGGAGAAGAAATGGCTCGTCGACATCTGCGAGCCGATCCGGCCTCTCTAGATCCAATCTGCGCTTCGCGACAACCACGCCCCGGCGCGCCCGGGGCGTTTCTCTTGATTTGCTTCTCGGGGTCGTCGACGATGGATTCGGGTGAGATCTCATGCAGTACCGCTCGTTCGGACGACTCGACTGGAAGCCCTCGGCTCTCGGGTTCGGGGCGATGCGGCTTCCGACTCTCGGCGGCGATCACGCCACGATCGATGAAGAGCTCGCGACGCGGATGATCCGAACGGCCATCGATGCCGGCGTCAACTACGTCGACACGGCCTGGCCCTACCACAACGAGCAGTCGGAGCGATTCCTCGGCCGGTGTCTGCGCGGCGGATACCGAAGTCGAGTTCGCCTGGCAAC
>JBFYQP010000167.1:0-5196 GCA_041302745.1 Candidatus Bipolaricaulota bacterium
ACTGTGATGTTTGTCACTGAGCGCGGTCCACTGTAGAATGGAACTCGAACGTGCGGGCACCGGGAACTCCGGTGGAATCAGGAAGACCAAGGAGGTCGCGTTGAAAAGGCTGCTCGTAGTATCCCTCATGCTGATCTTGGGCGTGTCCCTGCTCGGCATGGCGGCAGGAAAAGTGGCCGTCGTCCTCGACGTTGGCGGACGCGGCGACTTGTCGTTCAACGACATGGGCTTCAAGGGGACGGACGAGGCGGCGAAGGACTTCGGCCTCACGATGGTCGAAGTGCAGTGCGCCACGGGAGCGGACTACCTGCCGAACTTGCGCAACGTCGCGCGCACCGGCGACTATGACCTGATCATCTGCGTCGGCTTCCTGCTCGGTGACGCGCTGGCCGCGGCGGCGACGGAGTTCCCGAACCAGAAGTTCGCGATCATCGACGTGGACTACATCACCGGACCCAACATCATGAACTTCGTGTTCCGTGAGAACGAGATGTCGGCCCTGGTCGGCGCCCTCGCAGCGATGAGCGCGGCCTACCACGGATACACGGCCGCAGGCATTGTTCTCGGCATCGAGATTCCGGTCCTGTGGCACTTCGAGGCGGGGTACCGCTTCGGCATGGACTGGGGTCTGAAGGCGTACGCGTCCCACGCGGGAGCGGCGAAGAACGTCAACCTGCTCTACACCTACACCGGGACGTTCAGCGACATCGCGCTCGGCAAGGCTGCTTCCGAAGCCATGCTCGCGCAGGGCGCCGTCGGCATCTACAACGTCGCCGGCCCGCTCGGCGTGGGCGATCACGAGGCCGTGGCGGAAGCTCACGGGAACCTCGGTACGCTCTACGGCCCTCCGTACTTCTACGGCGTTGACGCGAACCAGGACTTCATCGGCAACGGGTTCCACGGCATCGCGAGCGGAATGAAGCGCGTCGACACGGCCTGCTACATGGCCGTTGAGGCCGTCGTGAAGGGTCAGTTCAAGGCCGGCGTCACCAGCCTTGGGCTGAAGGAAGGCGGCGTCGCGATCAGCAAGGTCGGCGACCTGGCGGACTTCATCCTGTTCGGCATCAGCGGCGGGTCGGTGAGCGCCGACGACTTCTACACCATCATCGGGAACTGGGCGCAGAACCGCGCCACCATCCCTGGCTGGATCTGGGATGCCGTCGACACGCTGGAGGCGGGAATCCTCGACGGTTCGATCGTCGTCCCAACGGCCGGCACGGGTGACCAGATCAAGGCGGTCCGGGCGCAGTACACGCTCGGTGCACCGTAGGACGTGAACCGCACTTGAAACACCACGGGGAGAGAGGAACCAGGTTCCTCTCTCCCCTTTGTCTGGAGACGGAGATTTCATGAACGAGAACGCTGGTCCCGGAGCCCGACGGGACGCGGATGGCTACTTCCTCCGCGCCGAGGCGATCACCAAGATCTACTCAGACGGCACCGTCGCCCTGAAGGAAGCGACCCTCGAGATCCATCCGCGCGAGATCATCGGACTCCTCGGAGAGAACGGAGCCGGGAAGACGACGCTGACCAAGATCCTCTCCGGCCTCTTGCCCCCAAGTCACGGCCGAGTCGTGTCTCCGAGAGGCCCGGTGCGGTTCGCCAACCCACGCGAAGCGCTCGACTTCGGCATCGGGATGGTCCATCAGCACTTCGCCCTCGTCGGAACGTTCACGGCGACGGAGAACGTCGCTCTCAGCCACGAGAGGCCGTTCTCCCGCATCCGCTTGGCGAAGACGCGCGAACGCCTCGAGGCGTTGATGGAGGAGAGCGGGCTCCGCGTCCCGCTCGACGTCCCCGTCGAGAAGCTGGCCGTTGGAGAACAGCAACGGGTCGAGATCTTGAAGGTCCTGTCGCGCGACGTGCAGCTCCTGATCCTCGATGAACCGACCTCGGTGCTGACGCCGCTCGAAGTGGATGAGTTGTTCGCGTTGCTCCACAAGCTGAAGGAGAAGGGGACCTCGGTCATCCTGATCACGCACAAGCTGAAGGAGGTCAAGTCGATCACCGACCGGATCGTCGTTCTCCGCCACGGCGAGATTGTCGGCGACGTGCGGACGGCCGCAGCAACCACAGAGCGCTTGGCCCAATTGATGGTGGGGAAGGCCCTCGAAGGCGAACCCACGGCCGTGGAGCTGAGCGCCGACCAGCTGCCGCAGACCCTGGCCGCCCGACGGAAGAAAGCGTCCTCGAGCGAAGGAATCCTCCACGTGGCTGACCTTGTGGCTCGCGGCAACACCGGCGAGATCGCCGTCAACGGGGTCACATTCGACGTGCACGGGGGGGAGATCTTCGGGATCGCGGGCGTCGAAGGAAACGGCCAGAGCGAGCTGGTGGAGTGCCTCACGGGCCTGCGGGTCCCTGTGTCGGGTGTCGCGACGATCCGCGGCACAAACATCCTGGGGAAGGATCCACGGCAGATCTACCGCCTCGGCGTCGCCCACGTGCCGGAGGATCGCTGGCGCCTCGGTCTCGTCCTGCCGTTCACCCTCGCCGAGAACGCGATCCTCGGCGTTCATCGGTGGGAGGAGTTCCAGGGACCGTTCGGAATCCTTCGCCGGGGCAAGGTCAACCAACACGTACGCAAGCTGATGGATCGATTCGACATCCAGGCGACGGGGCCGAACGCGCCGGCGAAGAGCCTGTCGGGCGGGAACCAGCAGAAGCTCATCGTCGGTCGTGAGCTGGCCAAGGACCCGGCGATCATCGTCGCGTCCCAACCGACCCGAGGACTCGACATCGGCGCAGCCAAGTACATCCGCGACCTCCTGATCGAGATGCGCGACAACGGACGGGCGATCCTGCTCGTGTCGGCGGACCTGGACGAAGTGCTCGCCCTGGCCGACCAACTGGCCATCATGTACGAGGGCCGATTCATGACCCTGTGCCGCCCCGACAGTCTCAATCGCGAGCAGATCGGCATGCTGATGGGCGGCGTGGCCTGCAAGGAGGTCGCATGACGGAGAACCCGGCACGGGAATCCCGCTTGCTGCGGGGCGTCCATCGGACGGTGACCGGCCTGCACCCGGCCCTCGAGTCCGTCGTCGCGGGAATCGTCGGACTCCTGATCGGCGCCCTGCTCATGTACATCTGGGGGTTCGACCCCTGGAAGGCGTACTGGGCCCTCTTGCGAGGCGCCTTCGGGGGATCCTATGAGTGGGCCAGCTCGCTCGCCCGCGGAACGCCGCTGGTCCTGACCGCCCTCACGTTCTCCATCTGCGTCCGAGCCGGGATGTTCAACATCGGAGCGGAAGGGCAGATGATGATGGGCGCGATGGCCGCGGTCTGCGTCGCGTTGTTTGCAGCGCCTACGGGACTTCACCTGGTGATCGGCCTTGTCTTCGCCGCCGTGATCGGCGCGCTGTGGAGCGTGGTCCCCGCGCTCCTCAAGGTCTACCGGGGGGTCTCGGAAGTCATCTCGACGATCATGTTCAACTGGATCGGGCGATGGCTCGCCCTGTACCTCGCGATCTACGTGATCGTCGACCCGATGCGCGCCGAGAAGACCCTGACGGTTCCAGCCTCGGCACGGTTCCCCATTCTCGTCCGCGGGACGGACTTGTCCGCCTCCGTCTTCCTCGCGGTCGGGGTGGCTCTCGTCATGTACTTCCTCCTCTGGCACACGACCATGGGGTACGAGGTGCGAGCGGCAGGCCTCAACCCGACGGCCGCTCGATATGGGGGAATCCGCAACAAGCGAACCATGATCGTGAGCTTCCTTCTCGGGGGAATCACGTCCGGCCTGGCCGGGGCGACGATCGCCATGGGGCTTCCTCCGAGTTACGCGATCTTCGGAGGCGGCGGATTCCCGGAACTAACGAACATCGGCTTTGACGGCATGGCCGTGGCGATGGTGGGGCGGAATCACCCCATTGGAATCCTCCTGGCAGCCATCTTCTTCGGGGGACTCAACGCGGGAGGGCGGGTCATGCAGTTCTACGGGTCGAACCCGGTCCCGCTCGAGATGATCCGCGTCGTCATGGGCGCCATCGTCCTCGCGATGGCGATTCCCGAACTGATCCGCCTTTTCCCGGCCATCAAGAAGCAAGGCGAGAGGCTGTTCGCCGCCCTGCGGCGACGGCGCGAAACGCGATCGAAGGAGGGAGAGGCATGAGCTGGATGGACATCGTCAGTCTCCTGCGCATCGCGCTCCACGCCATGGTCCCGATCACCCTGACCGCCGTCGGCGAGATCGTGGGGGAGACGGCGGGGCTGTTCAACATCGGCCTGGAAGGGATCCTGCTTATCAGCGCCTTTGCCGGCGCCCTCGGAGCCGAGATCGGAGGCCCGTGGGTCGGGTTCCTCATCGGGATGGGCGTTGGCGCAATGATCGGCCTCATCTTCGCTGTCATGGCCACCTACTGGAAGGGCACCCAGATGGTGATCGGCATCGGGATCAACCTGTTCGCCATGGGGCTTGTAGCCTTCGGCCTGATCCAACTCGGTGCGCCCGGGTTCCACTCCGTGCCCCGTGACGTACAACTCGCGAAGTGGAGGACGCCGATGGGCGCGATGAGCCCCATGATCGTTGCCGCTCTCGTCGCCCCGTTCATCATCCACTGGTTCATCAGACGAACCCGGGCGGGCCTGGTGCTCAAGGCGGCGGGAGAGACGCCCGAGGCCGCCGACGTGGCGGGGATCAACGTCAACATGACGCGGCTCCTCGCGGCGACGTTCGGCGGCGCCATGGCGGGAATCGCCGGAGCCTACATGAGCATCGCGTGGATCGGATCGGTCACGAAGGACCTGTCCGCCGGGCGAGGATTCATCGCCCTGGCCACGGTGGTCTTCAGCGGCCTGAACCCTCTCCTCGCCCTTCTTGGAGGCTTCATTTTCGGATTCTTCCAGGGGCTGGCCGAATGGGTGAAGACGCTGCCGTCGAAACCGATCCCGTTCCAGTTCGTGTCGATGCTCCCGTACATCGTGACGTTGCTCGTCGTCTCGGGGGCGATCGGCCGGGTTCGATTCCCGAAGGCCCTGGGAGAGCCGTACAAAAGGGAGTAGCGGGGTCTTTTGACTCCGTCCCTGTTGGAATCTATGATCGAAGAGAGATTCACATCGGGAATGTTGCGGAGGCGGCTCCGCGGCGTAACCCGGAGGCTTGCGGCATCGCAGGAGGTGCACCATGCGTAGGTTGTTGGTTCTGGCGCTGGTTGCCGTGTTGGCGATCAGCATCGTCGGCTTCGCGCAGATCGG
>JBFYQP010000205.1:0-3617 GCA_041302745.1 Candidatus Bipolaricaulota bacterium
GCGCCTGATCGACGGGAAGCCGGCTTCGTCGAACGGCCCGGTGATCCAGGTGGGCGGACTGGGAACGTACGAAGCTCGCTGTCGAGACTGCTACGAGCGTTAGGTGCCCGCTCGTAGGCGGTGGAGCGGGCCCGCGCAAGGGCGCGGGGCGGCGCCGCGCGGGGTTGACTCCTAGACGCGATAGGTCCTCCCCGGCTTGCAGAGCGTGACCCCGGGAATCGGGCGCGGCGTGCCCATCATGTGCGTCGCAAGGACCTTGGCTCCGCGGGATGCGAGCGGCCCTGCGAGACGGGCAACGTCCCCGGAGTTGAGGTGGCCGCGGTCCGTTCTCGTGTCGGGATGGGTAAGCTCGACGATGGCGACGTCGGCTCCGTCCACGAGCGCGTCGAGCGCCGCGCACGGTCCGGTGTCACCGGAGTAGGCGATCGCTCGGCCCTGGTACGCGATCCGGTACCCGAAGGCGGGCAGGTCGAAGTGGGCCATCGGGAAGGCGACGAACCGGACGTCGCCGACGGACGTCTCACGATTCGCGCTCGCCTCGACGAACGTGACCGGCACGCGAAGATCGGCGCCCTCCGAGCAGACGCCACGCCACGCAAGGGCGCACAGCGTCTCCACGAACTCCTTCACTCCGGGCGGGCCGACGAGCGTGAGCGGCGCCGTTCGCTCGCACCGGATGGCGTATTCGAGGAGGAGGAACGGGATCCCGAAGACGTGGTCGGCGTGGAGATGGCTGACCACGACGCACTCAATGCGCGCAAGGTCGATCTTCCGGCGGCGTAGTTCGGTCACCGCCGTAGGCGGGATGTCAAGAAGCAGCCGCCCGTCGATCAGGAACGAACTCCACGGGCCCCCGTCCGTCAGCGCGGCGGACGACCCGAGGCAAAGGATCGAGACGGGCGGAGCGACGGGTCCCTTCCTACGAGCACATCCCCTGTTTCTCATTTGTCGCGCGGAGCCTGCGGACGAGCTCGTCCAGCATCGAGAGGGCGATCTCGGGGTGCGTGTCAATCAGGCTGCGCATCGCCCACTGCGAGACGACAAGGCACGTGACCTCGCCCTTGGCCACAACGTCGGCCGTCCTCGGCGCTCCGTCGATGACAGACAGCTCGCCGAAGAAACCACCCTCTTCAACTTCCGCCAGCTTCTTCCCTCCGGACATGACGTCGGCCTTACCCGAGAGGACGAGGTAGAAGCCGATGCCCGACTGCCCCTTCTCGACGATCTTGGTCCCCCCGGGAACCGTCTTCTGGATCGCCGACTTCAGCAAGGAGTGCAGGCTTTCGTCACTCGTCTTGGCGAAGATGGGTGTCTTCTTGAGGGCATCAATGATCTTTGTGCTGTCCATTCCACGCTCCTTTTCACGACGCGAACGCTAGAATCCATGATATAATACGGCGATTCCGTTTTCTAGCCGATCGAAAGGAATGCCCTTGTCGTGGAGCCGTACCCTCAAGATTCGCCAGATGCTGCGCGGTCAGATCGAGGCGGGCGAAGAGATCGCGCTTCTGTTCAGCGACCTGCGCGGCTTCTCGAGCTATGCGATGCGGCAAGGCGACCAGGCGGCCTTTCGCCTCACTCAGCGGCATGAGGACATCGTCCGGGCGCGGGTGAGCGAGTACGGAATCGTCGTGAAGTCCCTCGGAGACGGGGTCATGGCGGCGTTCGAAGCACCGCTCTCGGCCATTCTTGCCGCGGCCTCGATCCAGAAGTCCCTCAGAGCGGAGAACGCAGTTCCTTCCTCGGAGTCGATCGACGTCGGGGTCGGCATCGCGACCGGAACGCCGGTGATGACGGACATCGATTTCATTGGGCACGCCGTGAACCTGGCTCAGCGGCTGTCGGGCCTGGCGAAGGGAGGCCAGATCCTCTCCACGGGGCGAGTGTACGACAGCACGCCGCTCCCTGAGGGATTGCGGTTCGCGCCGCTTGGGGAGCGAACGTTGCGGGGGATTGGGACGGAGACGATCGTCGAGGTCGTGTGGCTTCCGGAGCGCGCCAGGGTGTCGGACGCTCAAGACCTCGTCACCCTGGTTCTGACGGAGAAGGGGACGGTCGTCGTCGAGCGGGCTCGCGACACGCGGCAGGAGGCGAGGGACGCTCTCGTGCGCCTGTCCGACGTGGACCCGCGGGACGCGGGGTTCGTCACCGCCATGATGCAGAAGCTGGCTGCGAGCCTGGCGCTTCGGCTGCTTCGCCGAGCCGGCCAAGTGCCAAATGTCGGGCGGGAGCTCGATGTGGCCGATCTCCGCGTCGAGCGACGGCGTAACGGGTTGGACGTGCGGACGCCGGCGGGGCTTCTGCGCCTGCGCGGCGTCGAGCACGCGGCCGGAGCGGAGTTCGCACGTGCCGTACACGAGATGCAGCAGTCGCCGAAGACTGCGGGAGCGTGACGCTCGACGCGCTTTGAAGCGACTCGAGCATTGTCCTAGAATACGGGGGAAGATTGCACGCAGGGGGGGATCATGGGGAAGCGCGAAGTGCTTGAGAGTACGCTCAAACAGATCAAGAAAGCGTACGGTGAAGGCTCGATCATGTGGCTCGGCGACGGGGCACAGGTCATGCAGATCGAGACAGTGCCCTCGGGGTCGCTGGCGCTCGACATCGCCCTTGGGGTTGGGGGAATCCCGCGCGGACGAATCATCGAGATCTTCGGCATGGAGTCGAGCGGAAAGACGACGCTCGCCCTGCACATGATCGCCGAGGTTCAGAAGCGCGGGGGGACCGCGGCGTTCATCGACGCGGAGCACGCGCTCGACCCGACCTACAGCCGCGCGCTCGGCGTGGACCTCGACCACATCCTGATCTCGCAGCCGAACTCCGGTGAGCAGGCGCTCGAGATCACCGAGCAACTGACGCGGAGCGGCGCGATCGACATCATCGTCATCGACTCGGTCGCGGCCCTTGTCCCCACGGCGGAGATCGAAGGGCAAATGGGGGATTCCCAGGTTGGGTTGCAGGCTCGCCTCATGAGCCAGGCGATGCGCAAGCTGTCGGGAGCGATCTCGCAGTCGAAGACGATCGTCGTGTTCACCAACCAGATGCGGTCGATGATCAGCGCCTCGCGTTTCGGTCCCTCCACGACCACGGCAGGAGGCTGGGCGCTCAAGTTCTACGCTTCGCTCCGCCTCCAGATGTGGGGCGCGGGGAAGATCGAAGAGGGCACAGAACGGATCGGCGTCCACGTCAACGTTCGTGTCGTCAAGAACAAGGTGGCGCCCCCGTTCAAAGAGGCGACCTTCGACGTGATCTACGGCAGGGGGATCGTCCGGTCCCGCGACCTCGTCAACACCGGAGAGGCGCTCGGCCTGATCACGCGAAGCGGCTCGTGGTACTCGTTCGAGAGCGAGCGACTGGGCCAAGGAATCGGCAACAGCGCTCAAGCGCTCGAGGAAGACACGGAGCTCGCGGAGCGACTCGAGACGGCGATTCGCGAGAAGGCGGCGCTGGGAGCCACCCTGAAAGCCATAGGAGCGGACGACGCCGAAGAGGAGTGACGCGTGGGCGACGCTCTCGCAGCTCTTGCGACGTCGACCGCTCACCGAGCGGGAGGCGTCCAGTCGGCTGCGGCGTGCGGGGTTTCCCTCCGAGGAGGCTCTGTCCGCCGTCCGCCGGGC
>JBFYQP010000175.1:0-3279 GCA_041302745.1 Candidatus Bipolaricaulota bacterium
GCGAAGACGATCACGTTCTCCGGGCCGAGCGGATCGACGTGCGCGGGGAGCTCCTCGAGGAGGATGCGGGCGGCGATCCCCTTCCCGCCGAGGTGAAGGCGCGACCACGTCTCGGGGACGGCGTAGTCCCGGATCGTGCCGGCCGAGAGATCGACATCGAGGTAACGCCCGTAGCGTGCGTTCATCGGAGGCCCTCCTTGGGTGACTCATGATTCTACCGGAGATCGATACGAGCATCCCTCCGTGAGACGCCGCAGGCTTCTCTTGGGCTCGTTTGCGGCGTCGATTCGGGCCCCGGATAATCCCATCCGATGTCGTCACAGAAAGCCGATCACGAGGTGAACCGATGAGAACGCTGTCCCAAGTCCTGCGAGACACGACCGCCAAGTTCCCGAAGCGCCCAGCGATCCTCGATCCGAGCGGCGCGAAGCTCACCTACGCCGAGCTGTCCGAGAAGGTCGACAAGCTCGCGCGCGGGCTCCTCGACCTCGGCGTCGGGAAAGGGGACAAGGTCGGGCTCTGGATGCCCAACGTCCCCGAGTGGATCGTCGCGTACTTCGCCATCGCCCGGATCGGCGCCGTGGTCGTGCCGATGAACACCCGCTACAAGACCCACGAGGTCGAGTACATCCTCGGGAACTCGGAGGCGACGACGCTGTTCGCCGTCGACGCGTTCGTCGGCATCGACTACCTCACGATGATCGACGAGATCCGCCCGAAGCTCCCGAACCTGAAGCACGTCGTCATCGTCGGCAAGGCGGGCAAGGACATGCATCGGATCGACGACGTCCTAACGAGCGGCGCCCGCGGCCAGGCCGACGGCAAGCTCGCCAAGCGCGAGGCCCTGTGCAAGCCGGAGGACAACGTCTTCATCCTCTACACCTCCGGGACGACGGGGAATCCGAAGGGCGCCATGCTGTCGCACCACAACATCGGACACAACGGCGAGCAGGTCACCGAGGTTCTGCACGCGACCGAGAAGGACGTGTTCCTGCTTGCGGTCCCGTTCTTCCACTGCTTCGGGTGCGTCATGGGGATCGCCGGCGCCATCACGTGGGGCGCGAGCATGGTGCCGATGCAGGTCTTCAAGGCGAACGAGGCGCTCGAACTCGTCGAGCGGTTCGGAGTGACCGTCCTCTACGGCGTCCCCACGATGTTCGTCCTCGAGCTCGAGGAGAACCGGAAGGGCAAGCCGGGCGGCGGCAAGTACGACATCTCGACCCTGCGCACCGGGATCATGGCCGGCGCTCCGTGCCCGGTCGAAGTCATGCGTGGGACGATGAACGAGATGCACTGCAACGTCTCGATCGCCTACGGCCTCACCGAGGCGTCGCCGGTGATCACGATGACCCGCTTCGACGACCCGATTGAGCGCCGCGTCGAGACCGTCGGCCGCGCCCTCCAAGGGATCGAGGTCAAGATCGCCGACGACGACTGGAAGTCCGTGCCGACCGGAGAGACCGGCGACCTCGCTTGTCGCGGCTACAACGTCATGCTCGGCTACTACAAGATGCCCGACAAGACGGCCGAAGTGGTCGACAAGGACGGCTGGCTCTACTCCGGCGACCTCGCGACGATGGACGCCGAAGGGTACGTGAAGATCGTCGGGCGGAAGAAGGACATGCTGATCACCGGCGGGTTCAACGTATACCCCGCCGAGATCGAGGAGTACCTGTTCACCCATCCGAACGTCTTGAACGTCTCCGTCATCGGCGTGCCCGACCCTGTGTTCGGCGAAGTCGCCGCCGTCTACGTCATCCCGAAGCAAGGCGCGAAGATCGACCCGCAGGAGCTCGTCGACTACTGCGCGAAGGAGATCGCGAACTTCAAGGTGCCGCGCTACATCGTCGTCGTGAACGAGCTTCCGATGACCCAGTCCGGCAAGATCCAGAAGTTCCGGCTGCGTGAGATGGCGCAGGAGGCGTTCGACCAGGGCAGGATGCTCAAGCTCTCACCTTCCGGCGGGAAGAAGTGAGCGTGGGGCTCCGAGTGTGACGCACATCACAATCGATTCGGATGAGGTCGTGCGCCTCGCCTCGGACCTCATTGCGATCGAGAGCCACAGGGACACACCGGGCCGCGAGGCCGCGATCGGCCGATTCCTCGTCGACTGGTTCCGTGAGCGAGGAGTCGACGCCGAACTCTCGCCGGCCCTCGACGGCCGGTCGAACGTGGTTGCGCGCCTCGAGTTGGGAGGGGCAGGACCGACGCTCCTCTTGAACGGCCACCTCGACACCGTCCCCGCCGGCGACATGAAGGACGCTTTCAGCCCGCGCATCGAGGACGGCGTCCTCTGGGGCCGCGGCGCGTGCGATATGAAGTCGGCCGTCGCCGCCATGTGCGGAGTGATGGCGGCGACGGCTAGGCAGTTGCGCGAGCGGACGCCCGCAACTGCTCGCGCTAGCAGCTCTGGCTTCCCTTCCGAAGCTCCCAGTTCGAGATCGGCGGGTTCCAGGCCGGGTGGAGGGGGGCCGTCTGCGGACGGCCTAGGGCGGAGCTGCGCTCCGCTGCGTGGATCGCTGCTGTTTGCGGGGACGGTTGATGAAGAGACCGGATCGCTCGGCGTGAAGAAGCTCGTCGAGTCTGGGCTCAAGGCCGACTACGCCGTCGTCGGCGAGCCGACGTGCCTTCGCGCGGCCATCGCCCACAAGGGCGCGTGCTTCATCCGCATCACGCTCGTCGGCCGCGGCGCGCACGGAAGCTGCCCCGAGAAGGGAGTCAGCGCCGCGTCGTACGGGGCGCGGATCCTCGCCGCCCTTGAAGAGGAGCTGCGTCCGCGGATTGCCAAGCGCACGTATCCGCTTCTCGGCGCGTCCACCGTCAGCGTCGGCAGAATCTGCGGCGGCACCGAGCCCAACATCGTCGCCGAACGCTGCGAGCTCGACGTCGACCGCCGCACCCTGCCAGGCGAGACCGCCGCGCTGGGCGAAGTCCGCGAGCTCGTCGCGTCGTTCTGCGAAGGCGTCGAGGGCCTCTCGTACGACGTCGTCGAGATGGACCGCACGTCGATCGTGCCCCACGTCGCGCTCGGGACCGCGCCCAACTCCAAGCTCGCGCAGGCGTGCGCCGCCGCGTGCCGCGGGGTCGGAGTCCCCGCCGAACCCGTCGGCGTCACCTACTGGACCGACGGCGCCCACCTCGCCGCGAGTGGGATCGAGACCCTCATTCTCGGCCCCGGCGACATTGCCGACGCCCACGGCCCCAATGACCACGTCGAAGTCGACGACATCGTCAAGGCGGCAGGCGTCTACTGTCGCATAGCCGAGGCACTCAGATCGG
>JBFYQP010000177.1:0-5125 GCA_041302745.1 Candidatus Bipolaricaulota bacterium
CAGATCGGGTTTGACGACTGGCGGAACGACATCCAGATCCAGGGCATCGACCTCGTTCGAGCCGCCTCGTAGGCGCCTGAACAGGCTGCTCGCGCAGTCGCGCAAGCAGCCGCCTTCTAGCCGTCTCTGCGAATCCAGACGGCAGAGACGGCCGCCTTCTAGCTGCTTGCGTAGTCGCGTAAGCAGCCGCCTTCTAGCCGTCCGCACAGCGGCGCATCGGTGCGGACGGCCTACTTCCCGACGCAGAACCGCGAGAAGACGGCGTCGAGGATCGATTCGCTGACGTCGATCCCCTGCAGGTCACCCGATGCGGCGTACGCCGAGCGAAGCTCTTCCGCGACCATGTCGGGCGTCAACCCTTCGCGCATCGCTGCGACCGAGCGTGCGGCGCCGTCCCGCAATCGCCGGAGCAGATCGCGCTCCCACGTATCGAGGAGAAGGATCGTATTCCGGGACGGGACTTCGCCGCCGAGCAGGAGCTCGACGAGGCGATCGGTGAGCGCGGCGAGGTTTGCGCCTTCCTTTGCCGAGATCTCGATCGGGCCGATCGACGCGCCGCGCGGGACGTCGCCGACGCGCGCCGGGAGGTCGCTCTTGTTGAGGACGAGAAGGGTCGGGACTCCCCAATCGGTCGAGAGGAGGTTGCGGTCTTCGTCGGCCAAGGGTTCGCTTCGGTCCACCAAGAGGAGAACGAGGTCGCTCCGCTTGGTCGCTTCTTTCGCTCGCCGCACCCCTTCGGCCTCGACGAGATCGGTGGGCGCCCGCAGGCCCGCGGTGTCGATCAGGCGAACGGGCACGCCGGCGATCGACATCACTTCCTCGACCGTGTCGCGCGTCGTTCCCGGGACGGCGGTCACGATCGATCGTTCTTCGGCGAGCAGGGCGTTCAGGAGCGTCGACTTTCCGACGTTCGGCCGCCCGATGATCGCGACGGTGAGCCCCTCGCGGACAACGGTTCCGCGCTCTGCCCTCGCGAGGAGATCGGAGGCGCGGGCCTCGATCGACTCGACGCGAGGCAGGAGTTCGTCGACAACGACGTCGAGGTCCGGAAAGTCGATGTCGACCTCGAGGTCGGCGAGAAGAGCCGCGAGGTCGTCGCGCAGTGCGGCGATCGCGCCCGAGAAGCGCCCTCCGAGGCGGTCGACGGCGGCCTCGAGTCCGAGGCGCGTCTGCGCGCGCACGATGTCGGCGACGGCTTGGGCTTGATCGAGCGAGATCCGGCCGTTCTGGTAGGCGCGCTTCGTGAACTCGCCGCGCTCGGCGAGGCGGGCGCCGCGGGCGAGAACGGCGTCGAGCACCGCCCGCGTCGCGACGATGCCGCCGTGGCAGCCGATCTCGACGACGTCCTCGCGCGTGTACGTTCGAGGCGCTCGCATGATGGAGGCGAGAACCTCGTCGATCCTTCGTCCGTCGACAACGACGTGTCCGTAGTGGATCGTGTGGGTCGGTGCGTCGGCAAGGCGGTCGCCCCTGGGTGACGCGAAGACGCCGTCGGCGATCGCGACGGCCTCGGGGCCGCTCAGTCGGACGATGCCGACGCCGCCCTCCCCGATCGGCGTCGAGATGGCGGCGATCGTGTCCTCGTGCATGGCTACGTCTTCTCTTCCGGCTCCATCACGACGCATCGCCCCTCGCTGTGGCCGACTCCGGCTCCATCACGATGCATCGCCCCTCGCCGGAGCCGACTCCGGCTCCATCACGACGCATCGCCCCTCGCTGGAGCCGACTCCGGCTCCATCACGACGCATCGCCCCTCGCTGGAGCCGACTCCGGCTCCATCACGACGCGTCGCCCCTCGCCGGAGCCGACGCTGTACGTCTTGACTCCGGGGAAGCTGGCGAGGGCCACGTGGACGGTCCGGCGCTCGTGGGCGGGCATCGCGTTCAGGCGAACCGTCTTCTTCTCGCGCACGACTTCCTCGGCCTTCGCGAGGGCGAAGCGGATCAGCTCGGCGCGCCGGCGCTTCACTGCGCCGTTGGCGTCGACGATGACCTCGATCTCCTTCCCCGACTTGCGGCGCAGCGCGCCGCGGAGGAGGTGCTCCAGGGAGGTCAGAACCGGACGTTCTTCGGGGAGCGAGAACAGGTTGCCGACGAGGTTGACGTACAGGCCGTCGTCGCCGTCCTCTTCGATCTCGAGGGTCGCTTCCTCTTCGAGAAGCTCGAGCAGCCGCCGGACGAACGCCTCGGCCTCCCGCTTCAGTTCGTCCACGTCCCCCCGTCCCCGTCTCCCTTCGTCTCAGTCGGGATCTCGCCCGCCGTGTCGGTCGCCGGAGCGAGACGCGCAGCCCGCTTTGTCTGGCGGTTGACGATCTCCTGCTGGACCACCTGAACCGCCGTGGTGAGCAAGTAGTAGAGCCATAGCCCCGCCGGGAACTTCCAGAGCATGAACGCCATGACGATCGGGAAGATGTAGCCCATCCACTTCGCGCCCGGCGAGCTCTCCACCGCCCCCTTCGGCGTCATCATCCACTGCTGCAGGAGCATGACGGCCGTCGTAAGGATCACGAGGACGAAGTACGGATCGTGGAGCGAGAGGTCGGGCACCCAGAGGAATCCCGGAGACAGGTGGATCTGCTCGCCGGCGAGGAGGATTGCGCGCCAGATCAGCCAGATGATGGGAAGCTGGACGGCCATCGGCAGGCATCCCGAGAGCGGGTTGATCTTCTCCTTGCGGTAGAGCTCCATCAGCCGCTCCTGCTGCGCCTGCTTGTCGCCCTTATATCGCTCCTGGATTTGCTTCATCTTCGGGCCGAGCTCCTGCATCTTGGCCATGGAGCGGATCTGTTTCTGCATGAGCGGGTACAGGAGGACGCGCACGAGAACCGTGAACAGGATGATGGCCCAGCCGTAGTTGCCCGTTGCGCGGTACAGGATGTCGACGAACTGGATCACGGGGATCATCATCCGCGCGCCGACGCCGGGCTGGTCGAGGGTCTCGAGTCCGGCCTCCTTCATCAACAGGAACCTACGGCGCCCGCCGTAGAGCGAGCCGTCGAACTTCGTCGTCCCGCTCCCGGCCGACAGCGTCACGCCGAATTGCTGCGAGCCGGACGGCGTCCGAACCAAGAACGGGACCGTCGGCTGCATCTCCTTCGGAGAGAGGAAGAAGACGACGTTCTTGTTCATGAGGCCGACCCCGTCAAACGAGGCGTACGACCCCTTGGCGAGCTCGAGCTGGCCCGGCTCGCCGTCGAACAGGTAGTAGACCTCGAGCGGGTCCTTGTCCTTGGCCTTAGGGATGAAGTTCGCAACCGTCATCCGGAGGTCGACCGGGCGACCGGATCCGTTCTCGATGACGAGCGAGAAGTCGACCGTGTACAGCGCCTTTGGACTGATCGTGTAGATCTTCCGGACCTTCAGGTCGCCGAGCTTGCCCTGGAACTCGGCGCGGAAGACGCCGGTCTCGGCGTCGATCGAAGGACCGACGAGCTGGTAGAGGCCTTCGGTCGCTTCCCCCGTGGCCGCGGACAGCGTGAACGGGAAGACCGCGTCGGCGACGTACTGCCGGTTCAGGGTCTTGATGTTCGTCGTCGCGCCCGGGACCAACTCGGCCGGGGTGGAGCCGTAGGGGATGAACGTCAGAAGGGCGGACTTCATCACGCCGCCCTGCTCCGACAGGATGTAGTCCCCGAGCGGCGTCTTGACTTCGACGTCGCGGTAGCCCGGCTGGCTGGGCACCTCGCGGTGCAGGACCTCGTAGGTGATTTCGGGCTTCGCCGCCAAGGCGGCGGAGGACGAGAGGAGCAACAGAGCGACCATGAGTCCCGAGACGACGAAGCGATTGCGCACAGTGACCTCCTGGGGACAGGGTATCCGGGTCCCCAAGGCCGCGCAACTCCGTTGAACAGGGCATTCGGATGCACTACACTCGATCCCGCCCATGTTCACGGGGATTGTGCAAGCGATCGGAGAGGTTCTCCGAGCGAGTCCGGGTTCCCTCGAGGTGAGTCTTCCCGCCGCGCTCGAAGGTTCACTTGCCGTCGGCGGAAGCGTCGCCGTGAGCGGCGTCTGCCTGACCGCGCGGTCGGTGGGGGCGGGTTCGTTCGCGGCGGACGTGTCGTCGGAGACCGCGGCGCGCACGACGCTCGGCGCGTTGCGCTCCGGGTCGGCGGTGAACCTCGAGCTCGCCGTCGCGCCGGGGCGCGCTCTCGACGGCCACTGGGTCCTTGGGCACGTCGACGCGGTGGGGAAGATCGGCGGCCTCTTCCGCGAGAAGGAAGGATGGAGCCTCGTCGTCTCCTTCCCGCCGAAGTTCGCGAAGTACGTGGCCGAGAAGGGATCGATCGCCGTCGACGGCGTCAGCCTGACCCCGTTTGCCGTCACCGACGACTCGTTCCGGTGCGCGCTCGTCCCGGAGACCTACGAGGCGACCGTCTTCCACGCGCGGCGCGCGGGGGATCCGGTGAACCTGGAGTTCGACGTCTTGGCGAAGTACGTGGAGAGGATGGTCGGGCATGTTCCTAGCCGCTGAGGAAGCGATCCGCCGCTACCGGGCGGGCGAGATCCTCGTCCTGGTCGACGACGAGAACCGCGAGAACGAGGGCGACCTCGTGATGGCCGCCGAGCACGCGACGCCGGAGGCCGTCAACTTCATGGCGCTCTACGGCCGAGGCCTGATCTGCGTCCCGATCACCGAAGAGCGCGCCCGCGGCCTCGGCCTCGCGCCGATGTGTCCGGACAACACGGCCCTGCACGGAACGTCGTTCACCGTCTCCGTCGACGCGCGGCACGGGATCTCGACCGGCATCTCCGCCTTCGATCGCGCCGAGACGATTCGACTCCTCGTCGACGAGGAAACGGGGCCCGACGACCTCGCTCGTCCCGGCCACGTCTTCCCGCTCGTCGCGCGGAGCGGCGGCGTCTTGCGGCGCGCCGGCCACACCGAGGCCACCGTCGATCTGGCGCGACTCGCCGGGCTGAAGCCGGCGGCGGTCTTGTGCGAGATCCTGAACGACGACGGCACGATGGCCCGTCTGCCGCAGCTCGAAGCCTTCGTCGAGAAGCACAAGCTCGGCCTCGTCAACATCGCCGACCTCATCGCCTACCGGAAACGAACCGAGCGGCTGATCCAGCGCGCCGCGGTCGCCGAGCTGCCCACGCGCTTCGGCAACTTCGTCATCCAC
>JBFYQP010000207.1:0-30848 GCA_041302745.1 Candidatus Bipolaricaulota bacterium
TCGCCTGACGGATGCGCTCGGCGTGCAGGCAGCGAGCGAAAGCGGGAAGCTGCTTGGAGAGATCCTGATTGACCTCGGGTGGGCCAGCGAGCAAGCGATTCGGCAGGCGGCCGAACTGCAGGCCGCGGCGTATCAAGAGACCGAGGCGAGTGTCGTGGGGGCAAGCAGAGAATGACGAAGCGAGCGGAGGGCAAGGAGGCAGGCATGAAGGCGGGTGTGCTGCGCGGTCGGCTGTGGATCGCGCTATTGGCGGTTGTGGTTGCCGGAGCAGCTGGGCTTCTGGTCCAGGCTGCGACCATCAACTTGAGTCCCGGTGATGACATCCAGGCGGCCATCGGCGCCGCGAGCGGGGGCGACACGATCGTCCTATCGCCCGGGGTCTACAACGTCGCGCAGACGCTCGTCGTCAACAAGGCCCTGACGATCTCGAGCGCGGGCGCCACGCTTCAGGGGACGACGGCAAGTGCCCTGTGTGTCCTTGAGGTCGCGGCCAGCAACGTCACGATCTCTGGTCTCGGGATTACGTGGGCGACGCTCCTTGAGTCAGCGCCGGCCGCAGCGGAGCTGACCGACAGCCTAGTGCGGATCCCGGCGAACCTGAATCTGAGCGGCGTCGTCATCATCGGCAACACGATCTACCTGCCGGCACAGAACGGCGCGATGTCCACGTGGGTTGCGCGCGCGCTGACGATCGGCGGCAACGGCTGCACGGACGTCACGATCGCAGACAACACCGTGTACAACACCCGCAACGGCATCGTCGTGCAGTACAACAACACGGTCGCCCTCACGGACAACACGATCTACTCGACCAAGGGCGGCATCATGAACTACACGAACACCCTCGCCGATGCCGCCAACCGAACCATGTCCGGCAACTCCTGGGGAACGGCGCACAACGAGTGGGACATCGTCTGGAACTCCGCGAACTACGATCCCAACTATCACGAGAGCGTCATTGAGCTCTCGGCCTCGAACGAGGGCGCTTACGTCGTAGACCGGCGGGATGCCCCGGGCGGCAACGCGCTCGGCAACCGCAGTCATATCTTCGTGAGCCCGACGGGGACGACAACCGTCAACGAAGTGAACGGAAACATGAACACGCCGTACTCGACGCTCCCCAATGGCCTCAACGCTGTTGCGGCCAGCGGCACGGTATTCGTCGCGGCGGGTAACTACCAGGGCGCAGTCATCGCCAAGCAAGTCCATATCGACGGTGACGACGCAGGCGGGACCGTGATCACAAGCGGCGTCGGCTACTCCCCGACGAACTCAACCTACAAGACCGCGTTCCGCCTGGACTCGGGGGCCGATGGGACCGTGATCGACGACGTGACGGTCCTCTGCACGCCGGCCACGCTGTACTACTTCGCTGTGTTCAGTCGGAACGTCGACAACGTGGCGGTTGAGGACCTGGTCGTGTACGACACTGTCCAGGGCATCTCGAACTGGGGCGGGGATGGTTGGCAGATCCTCGGCAATGAGATCATCGGGACCGTTGCTGCCGGTGGGGGCGGCATCGGTTTCTACCTCGGCGTGAGGCCGGGAACGAACCTGACGTGCTCCAGTAACCTGCTTCAGGGGAACGTCGTCGGCTCGGATGCCACGGCACCGGATTACTCCTGCCCGGGGATCGTTCTCGCGCTGGATCTGAGGTACGGGGCGTACGGCTTGCTTACTGGGAATGAGGAGCTGTCTGGGAACCGAATCCTCGGCAACACGATCAGCGATGGCGGTGTCGTCAACGGCGTCGGCATCGAGATGGGCGTGATCATGACCGGGATCGCGGACGCTCTTGTTCCGGGCCTGATTCACGACACACTGGGAATGATCCACGGGAACACCATTGCGGGGAACACGGTTTCCGGCGAGTACCTTGGCGTCTACCTGTACACGGTCGCAGACACCGACGTGAACCTCAACGTGATCTCGGACTGCACCGGTGCCGGCATCGCGATGTATGACGGGAACGTGGACAACGTATTCCGCTACAACAGCATTTCGGGCAACGCTTACGGCCTCTGGAACGAGACCGGATCACTTGTCGATGCGGCCCTCAACTGGTGGGGGACCCCAACAGGACCCTCGGATCAGGGTCCCGGGCTCGGCGACGCCGTCAGCAGCGACGTAGTCTACAGCCCGTGGCTGGCCCTTGACCCAGACGGCGACCCGAGCGCGCCGGGCGTTCAGGTGACGGCTCCGATGCTGATCGTCGTTGCTCCCGTGGGTCCGGAACCGACGGGCGGCTATCTCAACGCCGCGATCGTTGGATCGAACAGCGCCGAGCTTCCCTACGCTGACACGATCTACGTCGAGCACGGAGCGTACGACGGATCGGAACCCATCACCCAGCCGGTCACCCTTGTGAGCGAGCCGGGCTCGGCGTCGCACACGACGGTCACCGGTGCGATGAACATCGGGAGCGGTTCCGTCACGATTGGACTGCCGATGCAGGGGCTCCGCATCAACGGCGACATCACCGTCGCGAGCCTCGTTGACGCTGCCTCGGTCCACATCAACTGGTGCGACCTCTACGGGACGGCCACGAACAGCGGCGACGGCACGCTGGACGCCCAGTACAACTTCTGGGGAACCCAGGAGGAAGTGGTCATCGACGCGCGGACGATCGGCGACATCGACTACGCTCCCTACCTGCCGAAGAACGCCGACGATTCGTACTCCGACATCACGGCGCTCGTCGACGCAGGGTTGGCGGGCAGTCTGAACGGCGCCATCGACCAGCTGTGGACCTTGAGCAGGATGGGCCAAGACGTCGGGACGTACATCGAGTACCAGGGCGTTGCCGGGGCGGGTGCGCTCCACACGGACGCGCCCAACGGCGCCGTGCTTGCCAGCCTGCTCCCCGGCGGTGGGGGCGGTGCGGTTTCCCAAACCGGCGTCGAGGGCGGGTACGTGGTCGGGGAGACGATCCTCGGTCACGTCGAGGTGCTCGATCCGGCCACCGGCCTGCCGGTGACGGACACGATCGTCACGATCTCGGTCTTGAACTCGGAGTCGGGGGTTGTCTACTGGGGCGTCGCGACCTACGATGAGAGCAGTGGTGGGTACGTATTCGAGGTGAATACGAGTGGGCTGGCGCCCGGAACCTACGAACTGATCATTCAGACGGACGATGGAGAGACCAAGACGCTCTCAGTCGTGGTGGCGGAGGCGTAGTGGCGGCCATCGGCAAGGGGGAGGCATGAAGAGACGGGCATGGGTGCTCGGACTGGCGACCGTGCTGCTGGCGACGGGAGTTGCCTACGGCGCCTCGACGAGCGTGACGTGGGCTTCCTGGCTGCAGATTGACCTGCAGCCGGCGTTTGGACTCGGCGGGTTCGACTCGGCTCTCACAGTCGGCTACGCGATCGGCGGCTGGGCTTTGTCCTCGACGGCCCTCCTCGACGAAACCGGCCTCTGGGATGTCTTCTTCGACGCAGGCGGTGCGCTGGGCGGATTCGCGATCCGCTCGATCGCCGACTTCGACGCAACAGTGCCGGCTCTGCGCGCCTGGCTCTCCTCTTTGAGCGCGGCGATCGCCGGGGTCCGGCTCTACGGGCTCCTCATGGTCGATGACGTCAACGCCGGCACGGCCGCCGACCCATGGTTTGGGACCGGAGCTGCGCTCGGAGTCCTCTGGGAGGGAGACGACCTCGCGATCTGGGCCCAGATCCAGTTCAACATGACCGACTCGTCGAGGTACGTCTACCTCTACGGGCTCGACTGGCTGATGGACCACTTCATCTTCGAGGATTGCGGGGTCTGGTACACGCCCGCAGGCTATGTCGACGTGCAGACCGGCGGTTGTTCCGTGTTCTTCAGCGGACTGTCGCTGTACGTGGAGTTCCCGATCTGCTGCGGCGACGTCCTCGCGCAGGTCAGCTTCTCCGACAGCGGGCTGGACCACGTCCTCCTCGAGCTGCTCAACGTGGACCTCGGCCTCACCTGGATGAACGTGGAGTGGGTCGACCTCTGGTACACGCTCGATTCGAAGTCCGCCAACGTCGTCTTTGGCGTGTCGGTCGCCGACAACCTCTGCTTCACTCCGTACCTCGGCCTCACCGGCGGCGGCTCGTTCATCGACGGGATCGACCTCAAGGCCCTTCTCCTCGAGTGCTCGTGGAACGGCTACACGTTCAAGACCGGCCACCTGTACGACGAAGACGGATGGCAGGAGTACTTGAACTCGACCTACTACGACTACGGCTGGACGTGGGACGGCGAGCTCACGTACCTCACTCCCTGCAAGGTCCCCGCCGGATACGATGAGTTCTTCGGCGTCGAGGTCCTGGGGGATGCATGCTGCGGCGGCGACTATGGGCTCTCCGTCTTCGCCTGGTTCGACACCGGCAAGAGCACCGGCATCTTCGACTGGGTGGAGACGCGCGTCATGTTCCGCACAGCGATCAGCCCTCACGCCGACTTGCGTTTCGGCATGAGCGTGACGGAGTCCGGAGGCAACTGGGTGGGGATGGGATTCGATCTCACCTGGTAGGAGCGCAGGAAGACTTCATCGGGGCCCGTGCAAACGGGCCCTTCTCTTTTCTCGAAGCGGTGCGTTGACCGGGATGTGCAAAGCCTCTACCATCCCACGAGGATGTGGGAGACGGTGCGGCCCGTCTGACGCTCGGTGGATTCTCGGGGGTGAGAGAGATGGCGGAGGATTCGGTTCGCGGAGTCGGGTATCGGTTCGTCATGCTCGCGTTGTTCATGCTGGTCATTGCGATGAACCAGCTGCTCTGGATCAGCTTTGCGCCCGTGACCGGAGAGGCCGCCGCCTTCTACGGCGTCTCCAACCTTGCGATCGGGCTTCTCTCCCTGGTCTTCATGGTCGTCTTCATCGTCGCCTCGATTCCCGCGTCGTGGGTCCTTGACACCTACGGCATCCGTGTCGGGGTAGGGATCGGCGCCGTCCTGACCGGCGGGTTCGGACTCCTCCGCGGGGTGTTGGCGCACGACTACACCTTGGTCCTCGTCTCGCAGGTCGGCATCGCCGTCGGGCAGCCGTTCATCCTGAACGCGATTGCGAAGATCTCCGGACGTTGGTTCCCCGTGCGCGAGCGCGCGACGGCGACGGGGCTGGGCTCCCTCGCGATGTACGCCGGCATCTTCGCCGGACTCGCCCTGACTCCGATCCTCGTGGTGCGCTGGGACCTGCCGACAACCCTTCGCATCTACGGCGTCGCTGCCGTCGCCGGCGCCCTCGCCTTTCTCGTCTTCTCGAGGGAGCGTCCGCCGCACCCTGTCGGCCCGGAGGAGCGATCGCTCGTCCTCGACGGCGTCCGCTCGATGCTGCGCAATCGAGGCTTCCTCATCCTCATGGTCCTCTTCTTCATTGGTCTTGGAGCGTTCAACGCCGTGACGACGTGGGTTGAGGACATCGTCCGCCCCCGCGGCTTCTCGATCGGGCAGGCCGGGCTGGCCGGCGGCATGATGGTCGTCGGAGGGATTGTCGGCGCACTCATCATCCCCGCCCTGTCGGACCGCCTGCGCCGACGCGTCCCGTTCATCCTTCTCGCCCTCGCCGGCTCGATCCCGGGCCTCGTGGGCGTGACGTACGCGACCAGCTACGGGCTCCTGCTGGCGTCGTCCTTCATCCTCGGCGCCTTCCTCCTCTCGTCGGGACCGCTCGGCTTCCAGTACGCGGCCGAGATCACGCACCCGGCTCCGGAAGGGACGTCAAGCGGGCTCCTGCTTCTCGCGGGTCAGGTGTCGGGAATCGCCTTCATCGTCGGCATGGACGCCTTCCGCGCGCCGACGACGGGCGCGATGACGTCGTCGCTCCTCGTGCTCGTCGGCCTTCTGGCCCTCGCCTTCCTTCTCGCAACGCGGCTCCGGGAGCCGGGGGCGCTCACCGCCGCGAAGTAGCTTGGGCGAGGCCCGGCATCACCTCGCAGGACGGCGCCTTCTTGTCGGCCGCGCCGTCGACTGCTACTCTGGCGTCCGCGCGGCGCTGAGACGTTCGCCGCCGCCGCGCGGGGGTGTGGGATGACCGATACGAGGCGCCTGTTCTACCTCGACAACCTGCGCGTTGCGCTGACGATGCTCCTCGTCGCGCATCATGTCGGCCAAGCGTACGGGCCGACCGGCGGGTCGTGGCCGATTCAGGAGGCCGCGCGCGCCGCGATCCTCGGACCGCTCTTCACGATCGACCGATCGTTCTTCATGAGCCTCTTCTTCCTCGTCTCGGGGTTCTTCACCGCGGCGTCCTACGACGCGAAGGGAGGCCGAGCGTTCGTCCGAAGTCGGCTCCTGCGCCTGGGACTGCCGGTGCTCGTGTGGGCGGTCCTCATGGTCCCCCTTCAGATCTTCGTCTTCGGTGCGCCGGGCGGCGGCGCCAAGGCGTGGCCGATCGACGTAGGCCACCTGTGGTTTCTCGAGCACTTGCTCCTCTTCAACCTCGTCTACGCGCTCTGGCGTGGGATCCGCGGGAGCCGCACCCCGGCCGTTCTCACGGAGGCGCGGCCGCCCAGAACCTGGGCCATCCTCGCCTTCGCCGTCGTGCTCGCCCCCATCTCCGGCCTGATCAGGATTCCGTTCCCGGTCGACCGATGGGTCTACCTCCTCGGTTTCTTCCGTGTTGCGTTCGCCGACGTCCCGCGCGACCTTGCCTTCTTTGTCCTCGGTCTGGTTGCGTACCGACGTCAATGGCTCTCGCGATTCTCCTCGCGCGCCGGGCGGGCGTGGCTCGCCGTCGCGGTGCTCCTCGCGGCGCTCATCGCGGTCTACGATCTCGGACTGTACCGCGTCCTTCCCATCGGAGAGCCGGCGTGGGGCACCCTGTACGTGTTCTGGGAGTCGGTGTTCTGCTGTGCCGCGTGCGTCGGGCTTCTCGTCCTCTTCCGCGACCGGATGAACACACACGGACGACTCGCCCGAGCCCTCGCGAAGAGTCAGTACGCGGCCTACATCATCCACGTGCCGGTGATCCTCGCCTTCCAGTACGCCGTGCTGAAGCTTCCGATCCCGCCCCTGGCGAAGTTCGCGCTCGTGACGGCCGTCAGCATCCCGGCGACATTCGCTTTGGCGTACGCGGCGCGAAGACCTCTTCATCTCTAGGAGCTCGGACGGAAGGTCGAGTCGGGCAACGCGTGCCGGAAAGGAGTTCCTTGCGGCGAGGCGAAGGCGCGCCGATCGACTAGCCGGCGACGCGAAGCTTCGCCCGCAGCGCGCGCGCAACCGATTGCGGCACGAAGCTCGAGACGTCTCCGCCGTAGGTGCAGACCTCTTTGACCATCGACGAGGAGAGGAAGCTGTACTTGCCCGCCGTCATGAAGAAGACGCTTTCGAACTCGGGCGCGAGGTCACGGTTCGTGAGCGCCATCTGGAACTCGTTCTCGAAATCGGAGTTGGCGCGCAGGCCGCGAACAATCGCATCGGCGCCGCACGTTCGCGCGCAGTCGACGAGCAGGCCGTCGAAGCTCAGCACTTCGAGTCCGTTCAGGCCCTCCTCGGCCAGCGCGGCGACGGTGATCTCCTGCCTCTCCTCGGCGGTGAACAGCGGGTGCTTGTGCGGGTTGGCGACGATGGCGACGTAGAGCTTGCTGAACAGCTTCCGCGCCCGACGCACGATGTCGATGTGCCCGTAGGTGATCGGATCGAAGCTCCCAGGGTAGATCGCAATCGCCATGATGTTCTGATCGTACCCGACCTCGCGGGGTCGTCCAAACTACGCCTTCGGACCGATCGTCGCGAGGTGGACGTTCTCGGGCTCCACGAAGCGCTCCACGGCGTCGTGAACCGACTCCACGTCGATCGCCGCGAGCTTCGCCAAGATCTGCTCCGGGGAGAGGATCTCGCGCCCGTTGATCGCCGCTGTCCCGAGGCGCATGGCGCGGTTTGCGTTCGACTCGAGCCCGAGGATGAAGGACCCCCGGATCCGGGCCTTGGCGAGCGCAATCTCATCGACAGGGATCGGCTCGCTGCGCAGTCGATTGAGTTCCGCAAGGAGAAGGTCTGCCACGGCGTTCGCCGTCTCGGGGGCCACGCCGGCGTACGCCATCCACAGTCCCGCGTCGCTGTACCGGCTGATCGTGCTGTGCACGGCGTAGGCCAGTCCGCGATCCTCGCGAATGGCACAAAACAGGCGGGAGCTCGTGCCGTCTCCGAGGACGGCGTTCGCGATCTCGAGCGGGTACCGGTGCGGGTCGTCGGAGAGGGGACCGGGGAGCGCGAGGTAGACGTGCGTCTGCCCGGTCGGTTGCACGTGGTGCTCCCGGGCGGGCCGAAAGCGCGGCGGAACCCTCGATGGCGTCGCCGTCGCCTCGCGACCGTCCGCCCCCGTCAGCCGCTCGACGTCGGCGACGAGACGATCCGCGTCCAACGCCCCGGCTGCGGCAATCACGAGGTTCGCAGGGCGATAGACCTGCGCGTGAAACGCCGCGATATCGTCCCGCGTGACGGTCTCGATCGATCGCCGCGTGCCAAGGATGTTGCGCGACAGCGGATGGTCGTCCGGCCATACACCCCGTACGAATTGATCGAACGCCCGCTGCTCGGGGTCATCGTCGTATCCGCGGATCTCCTCCAAGACGACGGCCCGCTCCAGTTCGAGCTTGTCCGTCGCGAACGCCGGATGGAGGACGACATCGAGGAGCAGCTCCGTCGCGGTCGCCAGACCGTCCGCCGGCACGTCCGCGTAGACGAACGTCGACTCCTTCCCCGTCGCGGCGTCGAGGAACCCGCCGACGGCGTCGATCTCCTGGGAGATCGCGAGCCCGGTTCGCGTCGTCGACCCCTTGAAAATGAGGTGCTCGACGAAGTGAGCGAGGCCGGGAAACGGCGCCGGGTCGTCACGCGACCCGGCGTTCACCCACACGCTCACACTGACAGAACGGGACTGCGGAACCTCTTCCACGAGGATCCGCAGTCCGTTCGACAGGGTGACGCTTCTCATCCCCTCGTAGAGGGTCTGAACTACCACCGATCCTCGAATTCCCGCGCCGTCTCCTCTTCAGGCTGAAGCGGCTCGGTCTCGACCGGAGGAGGCGCCTCTTCCTTCCGAGGCTGGGAGCGTCGACGCGGCTCGCGATCCTCGCGGGGCTCTCGCTCCGCCCGGGCAGGCTCGCGATCCTCGCGGGGCTCTCGCTCCGCCCGGGTAGGCTCGCGATCTTCGCGGGGCTCTCGCTCCGCCCGAGGAGGCTCGTGATCTCCGCGAGGCTCTCGCTCGGGACGCCGCTCCCGCTCACGAGGCTCTTCGCCCCCGTCGTGCTGCGGCTCGCGGCGCTTTTCTCCTTCCGGCACGATCCTCTGCAGCTTGTAGCGTCCCCGCTCGTCGATGTTGAGCACCTCGACCTTGACGAGGTCCCCCGTGCGAACGACGTCCGTGACACGACGGACGTAGTCGTCGGACAGGGCGGAGATGTGGATGAGTCCCGTCACGTCCGGAGCGAGCTCGACGAACGCGCCGTAGTCGGTGGTATTGGAGACCTTGCCCTCGATGATGTCGCCGGCCTTGATCTCAACCGGAGGCGCAGCGGCCGGCGCCTTGCGCTCACTGCCGCCGCGGCGTCCGCCATCGCGTTCGCCGCGGTCCCGGCGGCCGCGTTTCTCCCTCGGCTCCCGCTCTTCGACGGAACCCGCAGGCTCGCCCTCCTCAACCCTCCGAAGGTCCGGGCGCCCCATCTTGTCCTCGCCGATGACCTCGATCGTCATCTCGTCGCCGACGCTCACGACGTCGCGAACGTTGGCCACGTACCCCGAAGAGAGGTTCGAGACGTGCACAAGTCCCTCGCCGCCGCCACGCAGTTCGACGAACGCGCCGAAGTCGACGATGCGCGTGACGTGCGTCTTGATCCTGGTCCCGACCTCGAGTTCCATGGTCAGGTCCTCGATCCGCTGCTTCGCGGCGACGGCGGAGTTCTCGTCGACGGCGGCGATCTTCACCGTCCCGTCGTCGGAGATGTCGATCTCGGCCCCCGTCTCCTCGATGATCTGCCGGATGGTCTTCCCTCCCGGTCCGATGACGAGGCCGATCTTGTCGACCGAAATCGTCATGGTGATCAACTTGGGAGCGTACGGAGACAGCTCCGCGCGCGGCGCGGAGATCGCGCGCTCCATCTCGTCAAGGATCGTGAGACGCCCGCGCTTGGCCTGTTCGAGCGCTTGCCGCAGCGTGTTGCTATCGATGCCTCCGACCTTCACGTCGAGCTGGAAGCCCGTGACGCCGTCCCGCGTTCCGACGACCTTGAAGTCCATGTCGCCGTCGTGGTCCTCGGCGCCTTGGATGTCCGTTAGGATGACTCGGCGGCCGGAGCTCGGCTCTTCGATCATCCCCATAGCGATCCCGGCCACGGCCTTCTTGACCGGAACGCCGGCGTCCATCATGGCGAGGGACGCGCTGCACACCGTCGCCATGGACGACGATCCGTTCGACTCGAGGATCTCGGACACGACGCGGACGACGTACGGAAACGCCTCCTCGGTGGGCAGGATGGCTTGGAGCGAGTTCTCGGCCAGGTATCCGTGCCCGATCGACCGGCGGCTCGGCGACCCGATCCGCCCCACTTCGCCGACGCAGAACGGCGGGAAGTTGTAGTGGAGCATGAACCGCTTCCGGCCGTCGAACATCATCTGGTCGATGATCTGCTCGTCCCCGCGGGCAGCGCCGAGCGTCACGATCCCAAGGCTCTGCGTCTCTCCTCGCGTGAATAGGGACGATCCGTGCGTTCGAGGAAGCACTCCGACCCGACACGAGATCGGCCGGATCTCCTCCGGCCGGCGCCCATCTAGGCGGAGTCCGCGGTCGAGGATCTGCTTTCGCATGTACTCCCGGAGCACCACATCGACCGCTGCGGAGATCGCCGCGGTCTGCACGACCGCCTCGGGGCTTGTCGCCTCGACCGTCAGGAGCTGCGCAACGGCCTTCTCCCGCAGTCGTTCAATGAACTCCCCGCGGCCTTGCTTAGTTCCCACGTCATGGATGCCGGGCAGATCGTTCCAGATCAAGCTCTTCGCGCGCTCGACGAGCTCGCCCGCGGTCGGCGCGGGAGCCTCGATGGCCTTCTTGATGGGTTGGACCCGCGCGGCGAATCGCACTTGGAGCGCGATCAGCTCGCGAATCGCGTCGTGAGCGAGCTCGATGGCCTCGACGACCTCGGCCTCCGACAACTCGTCCATCATGCCTTCGACCATCGTGACGGTCTTCTCGGTTCCCGCCACCGTGATGTCGACGCCGCTCGCCGCCAGCGTCTCGGCGTCCGGATTGACGACGAAGCGTCCGTCCTTGCGACCCACCTTCACGGCCGCAATCGGGCCCCCGAACGGAGCCTCGGAGATCATGAGGGCCGCCGACGCTCCCGTGATGGCGAGGACGCCCGGCGCGCAGTCCGGCTCGGCCGACAGCACCGTCGCCACGATCTGCACTTCGTCGTTGTAGCCGTCCGGGAACAGCGGCCGAATCGGACGATCGATCATCCGACCAATCAGAACAGCGCTGTCGCTCGGCTTCCCTTCTCGCTTGAAGAAGCCGCCAGGGATCTTGCCGCTGGCGTAGAACCGCTCTTCGTAGTCGACACGCAGCGGAAAATACCCGGCGTTCTGCGCCGCAGGCGCCGTGACGGCCGTCACGAGAACGTGGGTATCCCCACAGATGGCGAGGACCGCCCCGCCGGCCTGACGGGCGAGCTGCCCTGTTTCGAGCGCAAGCTCTTTCCCGTTGAAGTCTATGCTTTCGCGAATGTACATGGAACGTTCAGACTCCTCTGATTTCGAGGCGCTCGGACAGCGCCTTGTACGCCGACAAGTCACGGCGCTTGATGTACTTCAACATCCGTCGGCGTTGGCCGACCATTCGTCGCAGACCTCGCTGTGAGCTGAAGTCCTTCTTGTGTAGGTTGAGATGCCCCGTGAGTTCCTGGATCTGGGCGGTCAGGAGTGCGATCTGCACCGCTTGGGACCCTGTGTCCCCAGTTCCTTGGCCGAATTCTCGAACGATCTCCGCTTTCTTCTCCGTCGACAAACCCATGGTTCCTCCTCCCACGTCCGAGCGAGGGATGCTCCACTCTCCCAGGCGGGGTGCTAGTTCATGTGCCTGCGCAGCAGGCGTCCAACCTCTGATTGTACCCGCTCCTCGTCGATGGTGAGGAGCCGACCTTCCCGCATGAGCCACCGCCCCGCAACCAGGACGTCCGTGACGTCGCTTGACTGCGACGCAAACGCGATCGTCGAGATGCCTTCGCGGGCGGGCGTCGTATGCGCGCCGTCCAGAGAAAGCAGCACGACATCCGCTGCGTCTCCAGGCCTGAGGCGGGCCGGTGGAAGCCCTAAGGCCACTCGCCCCTCCTCGGTGGCCATCGAGACAGCGTCCTTGGCGGACAGCGCCAGGGGATCTTCCGAAGGTCCCCGAGCGAGGAGCCACGCGGCGCGCAGCTCTTCGATCATGTCCAGCCGGTTGTTCGACGCCGCCCCGTCCGTTCCCAAGGCTACGCGGATGCCGCGGGCGCGCATGGCCGCCACCGGGGCGAGCCCACTGCCAAGCTTCGCGTTGCTCTTCGGGCAGTGGGCCACGACCACACCGCCCCGCGCCAGAAGGTCGAGGTCCGACTCGGTGACGTGAACGCAGTGCGCCGCCAGAACGGGGACCTCGAAAACCCCGAGCCGTTCGAGGTACTCGGGCGGACTTCCTCCTGTCTGCGCTCGGACCGTGGCCACCTCGCGGCGCGACTCTGAGACGTGGGTGTGGATCCTCAGGCCGCGTTCTTGGGCGAACTCCTTGGCGGCTCTCCAGACGTCCTCTCCGCACGTGTACGTCGAGTGTGGACTTACGGCAACGCCGATCCGGCCTCCCGCGGCCCCCTGCCACGCCGCGGCGATCCTCTCTGTCGTGCGAAGCTCTTTCTCGCCGCCCTCGGACATCGACCGGGCGATCATGCCGTACGACAAGACCCCTCGGACTCCGCTCTCCTCGACCGCCTGCGCGACCCGGTCGGTGTGGAAGTACATGTCCGCGACGGCCACCGTCCCGCCGCGGACGGCCTCCGCCAGAGCGAGCAGCGTGCACCAGTACACGTCCTCCGGACTGAGCTTCCGCTCCATAGGCCAGACATGCCGTTCGAGCCACTCCTCCAGCGGAACGTCGTCCGCCAGCCCCCGGAGGAGCACCATCGGCAAGTGGGTATGAGCATTGACGAAGCCAGGTATAGCCAGCTTCCCTCCGGCGTCCACCATCTCATCTCCGAGATCCGGGGCAAGCGGCTCGCTCGAGACGGCATCGATGCGGTCGGCGCGGATGCGAATCCAGAAACTGGCTGCTCCGCGCTCGGGAAGGCGAACGTCCCTCAGAAGGATCCCCATTCAGTCCTTTGCGCCCTTTGCATTGCTCCGATTGTACCTCCATCGCGCGGGATCCTCCATTCCCTCGTTCCGGATCGAGCAGGATTGACGGACGCCCAACGTATAAGCTACTATAAGACATGCATCGACGCGACGCTCCCGGACGGCAGGCTGAGGACAATGCCTGCAAGCTCCTACGAGGTTTGGGGTACGCCATCGTCGCGCGGAACTGGTCTTCCCGGGGAGGAGAGCTGGACATCGTCGCGCGGGACGGAGACATCCTCGTGTTCGTCGAGGTCAAGGCCCGCTCGGGGAGCGGCTTCGGCGGCCCCGAAGCTGCCGTGAGCCGCGCAAAGCAGCGACGCATTGCCGTGGCGGCGAAAGCCTTCATGGCCCGCACGGATGCCGATCTCCCCGCGCGATTCGACGTGATTGCTTTGGAGGGAGACGACGTCCGGATCCACCGGGCGGCCTTCTCATTGGACGATGTTTGGCCGACTGACTAGCGGCGCCATCCTCGGCGTCGAAGCGCAGCGCATCGATATCGAGTGCGACGTCTCGGGCGGTCTCCCGTGCTTCCAGATCGTCGGCCTGCCCGACAAGGAAGTCTCCGAGAGTCGCGAGAGGATCCGTAGCGCCCTTCGGAACGCCGGGTACTCTTTCCCCGCCGGACGAATCACCGCGAACCTCGCGCCGGCCGACGTTCGAAAGCACGGCGTGGGCTTCGACCTCCCCATCGCCTTGGCGATTCTCATCGCTTCGGGCCAAATCCCCGCTCCCAAGGATCTTCTCCTCGTCGTCGGCGAACTGGCCCTCGACGGCGCGGTTCGCCCGGTCGCCGGCGTACTGCCCCTCACGCTGCAGGCCGTGGCGGAGGGAATGGCGGGGGCGGTCGTTCCGATCGACAACCTCGCCGAGGCGGCCTTGGTGCCGAACGCAGCTGTCTTCCCTGTGGCGTCGCTCGCGGACGCGGCGGCGCTGTTCCGCGGCGAACGCTCCATGTCTCCCGCTCCCCCACCCCCACGCTGGGGACCCACATCGGTTCCGCCGGCGCGCGACCTATCGGAGGTTCGCGGCCAGTGCACGGCCAAACGCGCGCTCGAGATCGCTGCGGCGGGCGGACACAACCTCCTCATGGTCGGTCCGCCGGGAGCAGGCAAGACGCTTCTCGCCCGGTGCCTGCCGGGGCTCCTGCCGCCTCTCTCGTTCGACGAAGCGCTGGAGGTCACCAAGATCTACAGCGTCGCCGGTCTTCTCGCGCGGGGGGAATCCTTGGTCGAGCATCGCCCGTTCCGCGCTCCGCACCACACGATCTCCTACGCCGGGATGGTGGGCGGAGGCCATGGCACTCCCGGCCCCGGCGAGATCACCCTCGCTCACCGCGGGGTCCTCTTCCTCGATGAGGTATCGGAGTTCGACCGCCGCGTCCTCGAAACGCTTCGCCAGCCGCTCGAGGACCGGTCGATCCTGATCGCTCGCGCGGAGGTCTCGATTCGATACCCCGCCGCGTTCACACTCGTCGCCGCCATGAACCCGTGCCCATGCGGCCACCTCGGCGACGAACTCCAACCGTGCACGTGCACGCTCCACGACATCCGCCGCTACCGCCAACACCTTTCCGGACCGCTCCTCGACCGCGTGGACCTGTTCGTCGAGGTTCCTCGCCTGGCCGTGGGCGAGTTGCTCGACACGGCTTTCGCAGAGCCGTCGGCCGCGGCTCGCGCCCGCGTCGGCCGTGCGCGGCAAACCCAGTGGGCAACAAGGCCCGGAATCCTCTCGAACGCTGACCTGGAAGGGGCGAGCCTCCGCGAGCACTGCCGCCTCGACCCCGAGGCGACGCAACTCCTCCGAAGAGCGATCGCGCGCTTTGCGCTCTCCGGACGCGGGCACGCCCGGGTCCTTCGCGTTGCGCGCACGATCGCCGACCTCGCCGGAGACGAGAGCATCCGCGCGGCCCACGTGGCGGAGGCCCTCCAGTATCGAGCCGCGGGGCGAGTGCGCGAGGAGTGAGTTCCAGCCAGACCGGTTCACGAAAAAAACACACGGCATGGGTAGAGTCGGTGGCTGGCGACGAAATGGCGGTTCGCCTGGATTCACCGAACGATCCGGTTCTTGTCGAACGAGGAGGACAGGGATGGAGAAGCGGTTGTTAGGGGTTCTGTTTGTTTGCCTCGCCCTTGCCGGAGCGGCGTGCGCCGCTGCGGAGTTTCCTCTTGAGGTGACGGCGCTGGGCGTCGAGGGAAACCAGGAGGTCGAGGCAAACAAGATCCTCCGCGAAGTCACGTTCGACGTGGGAGATGTCGTGCGGGAGGAGGACATCCGAGGGGCGTCCCAGGCGATCTACGACCTCGGCTGGTTCACCGAGGTCCTGCCGCTCATAGGCGACGACGGATCCATCACGTTCCGCGTCACGGAGACCCCGGTGATCGAAGGGTTCGAAGTCACGGGGAACCTCTACCGGAAGCCGTACGGCCTTTTTGGAGTCACGTTGTTCGACGCCCCGATCGTCACGGCGTCGGTGGTGCGCAGCATCCTGCGCGAGAACGGCGTGAGGAAGGGGCAGATCCTGCACCTGCCCTCGCTCAAGACCGCCCTCGAGAAGGTGGTCGAGAAGTACAAGGACCGTGGCTACCTCCTCATCTCGATCGCTGAGGTGAAGCCGGAGCCGATCTTGAAGATCCAGATCGTGGAGATGCGCGTCGTGGGCAACGTCGTGCAGGGTCTGCGAACGGTTCCCCAGGACATCGCCGTCGCGATGGTCGATCTTCCCCTCGACCAACCGCTGAAGCAATCCGAGCTTCAACGCGTCATGGCGGCGCTCCGAAAGACCGTCTACTTCTCGCAAATCGACGTCAAGCCCCTGCAGGGCTCGGAGACCGACTCCGTCGTTCTCGAGTGGACGGTGACCGAGCGACCGATCGTCGACTCCCCTGTGGCGTTCCGGACCGTCGCCGTCGACGGGGTCAGCGAGTTCCCCGTGGACGTGGCCGCCCAAACCCTGGGCCCCATGCCGGAGGGAGAGGCGGACAACTACGCGGTGCTGCAGATGCTGGAGCCCCTCTTCAACCTCTACTACGATGCGGGCTTCATGATGATCACGTTCGACGTCGACCGCGTCGAAGGCGAGACGCTCTACCTCCGCGTGCACGAGGGCCTCATCGCAGCCATCGACATCGCGGAAGGGACGGAGACCCAAGGCCGCGTCCTCCGCAGGAACCTCGCCCTCCACGTCGGTCGCGTCCTCACCTACAACGACCTCAAGGTCTCGTATCAGAAGCTGAATTCGCTCGGGTACTTCGACAGCGTGGCCATTGACCCCGTCTGGGCGGACGACGGCGTCCACGTGCGAGTCTCCGTCACCGACAAGAAGAGCCGCGGCGGGTTCAACGGCTCGGTCGCCGTCGATCCCTCGACGGGCGCGCTGACCGGCGAGCTGGCGGTGAATCAGAAGAACCTCCTCGGAACAGGACAGGACATCTCGATCAGCTACAACCGCGAGCTGGCTGACCAGGACGGGGTTAGCGACAGCACGTGGCGACTCGGATACAGCACGGTCGCCTACTTCTCCGGCTTCGACAAGGTCCAGGCGAGCGTTTACCGGGCGCTGACCGACAATGAGAACGACGACGGCGAGACGACGACGTACCTGACCGTCGGCGGCAACATGACCTTCGGATACCCCGTGGCGGACTACACCGATCTCGAACTCTCCTACGTCCACGAGAAGTACCGCGATGTCGAAGACGTCGAGTGGACTCCCGTCGAGATCATCGGTTTCGCGCTCAACGAAGACTCGAGCGATGACCCATACACCCCGAATCGCGGAGCCCGCCGCTCCGTGTCCATTCAGAAGGCGGGAGGCTTCTCGACGGGAGAGCAGTTCACCAAGCTCGACATCTCTTGGGTGCGATTCACCCCGGTCTACACGGGTCTGTTCAGCACGGACGTCGAGTGCACGCTGGCAACCCGGTTCCGATTCGGGTGGGGCACGCAGGACTTGAGCTCCACGTATGCCTACGACTTCGGAGGCTCGACGTCGGTGCGCGGGTTCTCCGACGAGACGCAGGAGATCGACCGCATCTTCGTGACGAACGTCGAGTTCCGGTTGGAGCCGGCCGATGGGTTCACCGCATCCCCGTTCTTCGATTGGGGTGTGGATTTGGAGCGCGTCCAGGCGGACGAGATGCTTGCCTCGGCCGGATTCGAACTCGGGATCCTGGTCGTCGGGATCTTCGTTCGTCTCGACGTTGTGTGGGTGTTCGGCGACGACGCCGGGTGGGCTCCGCGATTCGATTTCGCTTTCGGGTCGATGTTCTAGAGGGTGACGCAGCGCGTCGGGATTCGGTACACTGTGGTTCGGGTCCGGACCACAAGGAGGGAATGGCATGTCTCGTAGCACTCTCGTCGTCGCGGCCGTGGCGCTTGTCCTCGCCGCCGGTGCGCTCGTCCTTCAGTTCGCTCTCCCATCGGGGGGAGACGGCGGCAGCAAGACCGAGATCGCTGCACTCCGCAGCGACGTCGCCGCGCTGCAGCGATCGGCTTCCGCAGGCGGCGGCCTGAAAGTCGCCTACCTCAACGCCGAGGAGGCTTTCACCGTCTTCACAAGCGCCGTGTCCAGCCTTCGCCAGAAGGCCATGGACAAGCGCAACGAGATCGTGAAACTCCAGGGCGACTTCATGCAGGGTACGATGTCGAAGGATCAGTACCAGCGGCGGCTCAACGAACTCAATGTCCAGCTCATCGAAGCGCAGCTCGACATCGACGTGGGCACGATCGACCGCATGATCGCGTCGGAAGGGTTCGCCGACCTCCGCGCCGACCTCCAGAAGCTCCGAGACGCCGCGCAACCGGTCGTCGAGGAAGTCAGGAATCTGGTTGCGACCGCCAAACTCGGCGTCGCAGACGCCGCGGAGTTCCAGAGCCGACTCGGCCAAGTCCAGAGCGCGTTCCAGCAGTTCGACACGCTGTTGACGCAGGCCGCGACGCTGAAGATCCAACAGGCCGCAACGAAGATCGCCGTGCAGAAGGGGTACGACCTCGTCATCCCGACCAAGAACGTGATCGTCTACGTGAACCAGTCCGCGCTCCCCGACATCACGGAAGCGGTCAAGACCGAGATCGCCAACTACCTCTAACAGCAAGCGGGGACTCGTCCTGCCATGCGCGACATCGAGGAGATTCGGAGGCTCATCCCTCTCCGCTTCCCGTACTTGATGGTCGATCGGATCCTGGAGGAGGCTCCGGATCGCGTCGTGGGCCTGAAGAACGTCTCGGTGAACGAGCCGTTCTTCCAAGGCCACTTCCCGGAGCCGCTTCCGGCGCTCATGCCGGGGACGCTGATCCTCGAAGCCATGGCGCAGGTCGCGGCGTTCCTCCTCCTGTCCGGCGAAGCGCCGCAAGGGCTTGGCTACTTGGTCGGCGTCGACAAGGCGCGCTTCCGGAAGCACGTCGTCCCCGGAGACCAGCTCCGCATCCAGGCCTCGACGTCGCGCCGCCGCCAGGGGCTCTTGGTCGCCGACGTCGTGGCGACGGTCGAGGATTCCGAGGTGGCTTGCGCGCAGATCTCCCTCCTGCCCGCGAAACCGTGAGGTACGGCCGGACGTGATCGAGTGCGTCGCGAACATCAGCGAAGGCCGAAGCGCGGCGGTGATCGAGAAGATCGCCGCCGCGCTTCGCTTGACCCAAGCGGCTCTCCTCGACGTGCACGTAGATCCCGACCATCACCGCTCCGTCCTCACCCTGGCCGGAGATCCGCCCGCCGTAGAAGACGCAGCGTTTGCCTTGGCCCAGGAGTGCGTGGCGCGCATCGACCTCCGACGGCACTCCGGCGTCCATCCTCGAATGGGAGCCCTCGACGTTCTGCCGTTCGTGCCGCTTGCCGCGTCGTCGATGGCCGACTGCGTGCAGGTCGCACGGCGCGCCGGAGCCCGGATCGCCGCGGAACTTGGAGTCCCTGTCTATCTCTACGCTGAAGCCGCGTCGCGTCCCGAGCGGCGCTCGCTGTCCGTCGTCCGCGGACGCGGCCTCGAGGCCCTCGCGGCGAGGATGCGAAACGAGGGATTCGCGCCCGACTTCGGACCCTCTCGGCTGCATCCGACGGCGGGAGCAACCGCCGTGGGGGCACGCGGCGCCCTGGTCGCCTACAACGTGCGCCTCGACACAACCGACGTTGCCGTCGCCCGGCGGATCGCCGCGGCCATCCGAGAATCCCACGGCGGCATGCGCGGCGTCCAGGCGCTCGGTCTGCCCCTCGCGACGCGCGGATGCACTCAGGTTTCGATGAACCTGATCGGGCCGAGTCTCCCCCGGGTGGTGGACGTGTTTCGGCGCGTCCGCGAGCTTGCCCACTCCTCCGGGGTCTCCGTGACGGCCAGCGAGCTGGTGGGCCTGGCGCCCTCTGCGGCTCTGGAGGAGGCGACGCGCCAAAACCTCCGCCTCGACGACGAGCCTTCCGCCCACGTCCTCGAAGCGAGGCTTGCGGAGGTGAAGCCCGCGTGAGCGTGTTCGCCCTCGGAACCCGGATCGACCGGCTCCTCATCGGGGGCTTCGGGCTCACCGGGAAGGCCATCGCCCGGTTCTGCACGTTGCACGACATTCGCTTCGCCGTCTCGGAATCGCACGCTCTGGCCGAGACGGACGAAGCGTGGCTGCGCACCCACGCGTTCGACCATGAGGTTGGCGGGCACACGCTGCGTTTGCTGGACGGCGTGGACGCGCTCGTCCCAAGCCCGGGCATCCCCTGCGACGCACCGCTTCTGCGCGGCGCGGCGGAGTGCGGAGTCCTAGTTCTCTCGGAGCTCGACCTCGCGATGGCCTCGGGAACGCCGCCGCCGATCGTCGCGGTCACGGGGACGAACGGCAAGAGCACGACGGTCACCCTGATCGGTCAACTCCTCCGCCGAGCCGGCCTCGAAGCCCTCGTCGCGGGGAACATCGGACTGCCGTTCATCGCCGTCGTCGACAGCGCCCGGCACGCTGACGCCGTCGTCCTCGAGGTGTCCAGTTTCCAACTTGAGCAGAGCCGGCTCTTCCGCCCCCACGTCGCCGTCCTCCTCAACCTCGCGCCGAACCACCTCGAGCGCCACGGGTCCATGGCCGCGTACAAGGCCGCCAAGGAGAGGATTTTCGCCGAGCAGGCAGCGTCGGACGTCGCGATCCTCCCGGAGGAACTCGTCTCGGAGATCGATCACGGCGAGGCTCGCCTCGTGCTCTACGATCGCCCCCTCCCTCCGCTCCCACGGGGAAGCGAGAGGCTGACTCACGTCAACCGCCTCAACTTCGCGGCCGCCGTCGCGGCCTGCGCGGCACTCTTACCAGGTTTCGACGCCTCGTCTCAACGAGTCGAGGAGTTCGACGAGGCCCTCCATCTGCCGTTCCGTCAGCAGGAGATCGGATCGATCGCCGGAGTCCGCATCATTAACGACTCGAAGGCCACGAGCCCCGCCGCCACGCTCGCCGCCCTTCACTCCGTTCGGGGACCCGTCGTGCTTCTCCTCGGAGGGCGCTCGAAGAAGGGCGGCTACGAGGATCTCGCTCACGCCGTGTCGGGGTTCGACCTGCGGGCCGTCATCGTCTTCGGAGAGGCCCGAGACGAGATCGCCGGACACCTGCGCGCCGCCCGGGTTCCCTTCCAGATGACTGACACCCTCCACGCGGCGCTCGGTGCGGGCCTCGCTCTCGCCCGTCCGGGCGACGCTCTGCTTCTGTCCCCGGCCTGTTCAAGCTTCGACGCGTTCTCAAGCTACGAAGAACGCGGGGAAGCCTTCACTCGACTCTGCCAGGAGAAGACCGGGTTCGCCTCTCCCCTCTCCAAGGACCTCTAACCTCAGTCTCTGGGACATTCGTCCTGTTCTCACTGAACCGAGCTTCGCTTTTCGCCGTACGCGGTTCCTTTGGCTCCCAGGACAGATGCCGTACGCATGGTGTCGGGTCAATCGGATGCACGCGGACAAAGGAGCGAGGGTGTGAACGGACGGAGCGACTACGCGACGATACTCACGACGTCGCTCCTTCTCTTGGTCGGGCTGATTGTCCTGTACAGCGCGAGCGCGCCCTTCTCCCTCCGCCACTACGGCAGCGACCTGCACATGCTGCTGCGCCAGCTGATCGCCGCGGGAGTCGGCCTTATCGCCCTGGTCTTCTTCGCACGCTTCGACTACCACCGCATCGCGCAGATGAACGAACTCCTGCTCGTCGGATCCGTCGGGCTGTCCCTGCTCACGCTTCTTCCCCTCGGCATCAGCGACGGACTCTGGCTCAACCTGGGACCCTTTCCTCTTCAGCCGACGGAGTTCGTCAAGTTCGCGCTCGTCTTCTACCTGGCGACGACGATCGATCGGAAGAGGGATCGAATGAGCTCGTTCGCTCAGGGTGTGCTGCCGTTTCTCATCCTCCTCGGAATCCTCGCCGCCATCGTGATGAGTCAACCCGATCTCGGCATGCTCATCATGTACGGAGCGCTGGTCGCCGCCATGCTGTTCGTCGGGGGAGCACAGATCAAGCACCTGGCCGTCGTCGGCGCCTTCTGCGTCCCGGCGATCCTTGCGCTGGTCTGGATCGCGCCGTACCGATTCGCCCGGCTGTTGTCGTTCCTCAACCCGAAGGCCTACAGCACCTCCTCCGGGTATCAGATCATGCAGTCGCTCACCGCCATCGGGTCTGGAGGCCTCTTCGGCCGCGGACTGGGCGCGTCGCGGGCGAAGCTCTTCTACCTGCCTCAGGCGCACAACGACTTCATTCTCGCGGTCGTCGGCGAGGAAACCGGGCTCCTCGGGACCGTCGCCATCCTGGCGCTCCTCGGGCTCCTCGTCTGGCGGGCGTTCCAGATCGCCGAGCATGCCCCCGACCGCCTCGGCCGCTTCGTCTGCTACGGAATCGGTTTCTCCGTCGGATTCCAGGCCCTCGTCAACGCGGGCGTCGCCGTCGGGGTGTTCCCCGTCACCGGACTGACCCTCCCGTTCGTCAGCAACGGAGGCTCGTCGCTCCTGGTCACGCTGGGGATGGTCGGAGTCCTGCTGAACGTCTCGAAGCAAGGGAGTCACGGATGAGAAGCGTCATGATCGCCGGCGGAGGCACGGGCGGGCACGTCTACCCCGCCATGGCCATGATTCAAGGCCTCCGTCAGAGCATGCCGGAGGCGCGCGTCGCGTACATCGGAACGCGCCGCGGGCTCGAGTCGCGCGCGATTCGGGAGTTCCCGTGGGTGCGCTTCTTCGCGACCCACGCGCGGGGGCTCGATCGAGGCGGTCGCGCCGCCTCGCTGCGAGCCGCCTTCTGGACTCTCGCAGGCTTCGCGGAGACGCTGCTCATCTTCGCCCGGTTCCGCCCGCGGGTCGTCGTGGGCGTGGGGGGGTACAGCTCGTTCCCGCCCGTCCTGCTCGCCGCCATACTTGGGCGGGTTCTGCCGATCCGCACGGCCATCCATGAACAGAACGCCATTCCGGGCCTGGCCAACCGCTGGCTGTCGCGCTTCGTCGACGTCGTGCTCGTCTCGTACCCGATGGCCGCGAGCGCCTTTCCGCGCGCGCACAAGGTCGTGGTCACAGGGAACCCCATTCGTCAGGAGTTCCTCCGCGAGCGCCGATGTGAGGCCGCGTACCGCGAGTTCGGCCTCGATCCGCGCCGGCGCACCGTCCTCGTGTTCGGAGGATCCAACGGCTCTCCGGAGCTCGTCGACCAGATTCTCGCGGCGAAGGCCGACCTCGCCCGGCGGGACGACCTCCAGGTCCTCCTCGTGACCGGAGGAGCGCGCTCCGAGGACGAGGTTCGGCGCGAGTTGCGGGAAGCGGGGGCGGCCAACGTCCAGGTGCGGAAGTACATCGACCGAATGGCGACGGCGTTCGCGATCGCCGACCTCATCGTCGCCCGAGCCGGCGCGACGACGCTGGCCGAGATCACGACGTGCGGAAAGCCCGCCGTGTTGGTCCCGTGGCGGGGCGCCGCGGACGACCATCAGTGGCAGAACGCGCGGGTGCTGGAGAGGGCGGAAGCATGCCGCCTGGCCGACGCGCAGACGGCCGGGAAAGGCGAGCTGGTGAACCAGATTCTGCGACTGGCACGAGATGACGCGGCCCTGACGCGCCTGGCTGGGAACGCGCGGCGCCTGGGGCAACGGCAGGCCAACTCATTGATCCTCGGAGAAATCCAGACGCTGGTGAGAGGGGCGCGAGCGTGACCGCTCTTGGACAACGGTACCACCTGGTAGGAATCGGCGGGTCGGGGATGAGCGGCTTGGCTTCCATCCTCGTCGCTCATGGGGCCAAGGTCTCGGGCTCGGACTTGCGCCCGAGCTCCCAGATGCAGCTGCTTCGCAGCGCCGGAGTCGACGTCCACGTCGGACACGCTGCCGAGTGGATCTCCGGCGATCTCGACGGCGTGATCGTCTCGTCCGCCATCCCGATGGACAACGTTGAAGTCGTGGCGGCGCGCGAGCGCAAAGTCCCCGTCGTCCGCCGACTCCATGCGATGGCTTCCGTCATGCAGCAGTACTCGAGCGTCGGCGTCGTCGGGACGCACGGCAAGACGACGACGACGGCCATGACGGCGACCATCCTTCGTGCCGCCGGCATGGATCCGAGCTACCTGCTTGGCGCCCACTGCCCCGGCCTGGAAGGGAACGCCCACCTCGGCCGCGGCAGGTGGTTCGTCGCCGAGGTCGACGAAAGCGATGGCCTCTTCACCGACATCCGCCCCTTCGTGGCTGTGCTGACGAACATCGGACGCGACCACCTTCCCACGTACCGGCACGAAGAAGCGATTCGCGCGGCATTCCTACGCTATGTCCAGCAGGCCGAGCGCGTCGTGCTCTCGATCGACGACCCCCAGGTGAAGGGGTTTGCGGCGCTTGTCGACCGCGCGATCACCGTCGGGCTCGACCCGGACGCGTCCGTTCGGGCGACCAACGTGACGCCGGACCGGTTCGAGACTGTGTTCGACCTGTCGTACCGCGGACAGGATCTCGGACGGTTCCGCCTCAACGCTCCCGGCCTCCACAACGTGCGCAACGCCCTCTGCGCCGTCGGCGCGGCAATCGCCGCCGGCGCGGACCCGCGCGCCGCCGCGGAGGCGATCCCGTCGCTCGCTCTCCCGCACCGCCGCTTCGAAATCCTTGAGGAGAATGGAGTGACCGTCGTCGATGACTTCGCCCACACTCCCGAGGAAGTCAAGGCAACGCTCGACGCCATCCGCGCTGGGTGGCCGAGCCGCCGGATCGTCGCCATCTTCCAGCCTCACCGGTACTCGCGGACGCAGATCCTCGGCCGCGATTTCGGGCGAGCGCTCGCTCAGGCCGACGTCGCCATCGTGACGAGCATCTACGCGGCCTGTGAGACCCCGGTGGCCGGCGTCTCGTCGCACGAGATCGTCGAGGTTGCCTCCACGGAAGCACACGCCGCCGTCTACTCCATCCCCGACAAGCCCGCCGTCATCGCCTTCCTCAAGGAGACGATTCGTCCCGGTGACTTCATTATCAGCTTCGGGGCGGGCGACATCTGGACCGTCACCGACGAGCTCGCGCACTTCCTCAAGGAAGGCAGTTTCTGCGTCGTATGACCCTCGCGGCCGTCGCTCGCGGTCTTCGCGCGGCCGGGATCGAGTTCCGCTCCGACGAGCCGCTCTCGGCTCACACGACGTTTCGGGTCGGGGGGCCGGCGGACGGATTCTGCGAACCCGAATCCCCCCCTTCGCTGGCTGAGGCCGTCCGTCTCAGCCGACTGGAAGCGATCCCGTTCTTCGTCCTGGGCGCGGGATCGAACGTCCTCTTCCCTGACGGCGGGCGCCGCGGTCTTGTCATCTCCACACGGTTGATCCGTGGAGTCGTGGCATCCTCGACGGGGCTTGATATCGCCGCGGGCGAGCCATTGTCGAGCGTTGTCGCGTCCGCCGAAGAGAAGGGCTCAAGGAGCCTCGGGTTCCTCGCCGGAATCCCCGGTACGGTCGGCGGAGCCACGGCAACCAACGCCGGCATCCCCGGTCGGGCAATGTCCGACGTCATCGAGAGCGTGTCCGTCATCGACGATGCGAACCGGTCAGCCGAACTCGCTCCCTTGGAGTGCGGGTTCGGCTACCGAACGAGTCGAATCCGCGACCGGCGACTGGTCGTCGTGTCGGCCAAGCTTCGATTCGACGACGAGATCTACGATCCTGCCGCTCTTCTTGCCCGCAGGAGGCTCAGTCAACCGATCGGCCAAGCGAGCGCCGGATGCGTCTTTCGCAACCCTCCAGGCGAGAGCGCAGGCGCCTTGATCGACCGGGCGGGGCTCAAGGGGTTTACCGTTGGACGCGCGCAAGTGTCCGAGAAACACGCCAACTTCATTGTCAACCTGGGCGGAGCGACAAGCGCGGAGATCTGCAAGCTAATTGACATTGTGCGTCAAAAGGTGTATAACACATACCAGGTCTCACTCGATCTGGAGGTAGAGGTCGTCACCGGGTGAAGGAGGGAAAGAGCAAACGCAGAGCTGTCCTTGGGGTTGTCGGCATGGGGGGGGTTCTTATTACTGCTGCCATCATCGCCCTATATACACCATGGTTGCCCATTTTTGACCTGCGACACGTTTCCATCGTCGGGAACCGCCATACGACCGGACCTGACGTCGTTCGTGTTTCGGGCCTCAAGCGTGGGGCGGCCCTTCCTTCCCTTCATCTCCGCGCCGCGGCGACGCGAATCGCCGCCCTACCTTGGGTCAAGAGCGCTCTGCTCGTGCGGGAGTTTCCCCACGGGGTGCGGATTGAGATCACCGAGCGCGTCCCCGCCGCCCGCCGAACATCTACGGACGGCAAGTGCCTTCTGATCGGAGAAGGTGGAATCGTCGTCTCGGAGAAGTGCGACGGTTGGAGTGAAACGATCCTCCTGTCGGGAGGATCCGTGTCGGGAACAATCCCCGGAGCCCATGTCCTGGAACCTGCCTTGGTAAGGCTGCTTGATGGGCTCTTGCGGGCCACGCTTACCGGAATGACGGTACGCAAGCTGGATGTCTCCAATGCGGCGTCGGTCATCTTGGTCGACGACTCGGGGACGAGGGTGCTGCTCGGAGCCTTGGATGGTGCGGCCAGCCGGATTCGGCCCCTTGAGGCTCTCTGCCGCGCGGTGAAGGTTGGCAACTACGAACAGATTGACCTTCGATTCGGGGGGGAGGCGACGCTAGTGCCTCGGGTAAGGCGGTGAAGGGATGAAAAAAGAGAAGGTTGTCGTAGGTCTTGACGTGGGAACCACCAAGGTCGTCGCCTTGGTGGGAAACATCGTCAACGGGTCGATCGAAGTCATCGGCATGGGGAAGGCCGAGTCTCACGGGCTGGAGAAAGGCGTGGTTGTCGACATCGGCCGCACGGTCACGTCGATTCGGAAGGCCATCGAAGAGGCCGAGAACATGGCCGACGTGAAGATCGATTCGGTGTACGTGGGAATCGCGGGCAAGCACATCACGTCGATCAACAACAGCGGAACGGTCTCGATCAACCGTCCGGACCGCATCATCACGGAGGACGACGTTCGCCGAGTCGTTGAGACGGCGCAGGCGATCCAGATCCCTCCGGAGAGCGAAGTGATCCACATCATTCCGCGGCAGTACATCGTCGACGGACAGGACGGGATCACGGACCCCATCGGGATGACAGGAACGCGGTTGGAGGTTGACGTTCACATCGTCACCGGGGCGATCACGGCCGTGCACAACCTCGTCCGATGCGTCGAGAGTCTCGGGATTGGCATCCGGCAGATCGTGCTCGAGCCGATCGCGTCCTCCCTCGCCGTGCTCTCCTCCGCCGAGAAGGAGTTGGGCGTCATCCTCATGGACATCGGTGGCGGAACGACCGACATCAGCGTGTTCCGCGGCGGCGACATCTGGTTCTCCAAGGTCATTCCGATCGCCGGAGAGCACATCACGAACGACATCACCGTGGGACTGCAGACCCCGATCGAGGAGGCGGAGCTCATCAAGAAGCAGCACGGAACCGCACTCGTCGACAGCGTGGGCGAGGAGGAGAAGATCGAGGTCGCCACGATCGGCGGAGACGAGAAGAAGCTCGTCTCGAAGAAGAAGCTTGCGAAGATCATCGAGCCGCGCGTCGAGGAGCTGCTCGACCTCGCCATGCAGGAGGTCGAGGACGCCGGCTACCGTGACCTCGTCCCCGCCGGGTTGGTGCTGACCGGCGGAACGTCTCTCCTGAACGGGATCACCGAGTTCGCCGCCCAGCGCTACGATCTCCCGGTGCGCCGAGGCAAGATCCCGCAGGGGATTCACGGGCTGCGGGACATCGTCGAGTCGCCGATCTACGCGACCGCGATCGGCCTCCTGCGTTACGCCATCGAGACCAAGGACTTCAAGAAGCCCGAGTACGCCGACCGAAGAAGGGGCGGCGGATCCGCGGGCGGATCGATCGTCGGGAAGCTGGTCGCGTGGTTCAACCGGTTCTTCCGGGGGTAGGCCATGGCTGAGCAGATGAACCTCACCCCACCGGCGCGCCTCATGGTCGTCGGCGTGGGCGGCGGCGGCGGGAACGTGGTCGACCGCATGTTCGACACCCGCGTTCAGGGCGTCGACTTGGTCGTCGTCAACACCGACGCCCAGGTCCTCGAGGTCGTCCGCGCGCACCAGACGCTTCAGATCGGGCGGAAACTCACGCACGGGCTCGGCGCGGGAGGGAACCCCGAGATCGGGAAGCTTGCTGCCGAGGAGAGCCGCGAGGAAATCGCCGACATGCTCCACGGGGTCGACATGGTGTTCATCACCGCCGGAATGGGGGGCGGAACCGGAACCGGTGCGGCCCCGGTGATCGCCGCCATGGCCAAGGAGGCCGGCGTTCTGACGACGGCCATCGTCACGCGCCCGTTTTCGTTCGAGGGGATTGCGCGCGCCGAGAAGGCCGAGGCGGGGATTGCGCGGCTCTCCCAGAGCGTCGACGCCCTTATCTGCATCTCAAACGACAAGCTCCTCAAGGTCGCATCCGCCGACACGCCGATCACGAAGGCGTTCGAGATGGCCGACGAGGTCCTCCGCAAGGGCGTTGAAGGAATCTCCGACCTCATCACGGTCCCCGGCATGATCAACCTCGACTTCGCCGACGTCGACAGCGTCATGCGCGACGCGGGGACTGCCATGATGGGGATCGGCGAGGGTGAGGGCGAAGGGAAGACGAAGGAGGCGGCGCGCAACGCCATCTCGTCCCCGCTCCTCGACGGATCGATCCACGGGGCGCGCAAGGTGATCATGAACATCACCGGCGGCGCGGATCTGACCCTCGAAGAGGTCACGGCAGCAGCCTCGTTGATCCGCGAAGCCGTGTCCGACCGGGCCGACATCATTTTCGGGACCGCGATTCGGGATGGGATGGAGAAGGTGCGCCTCACCGTCATCGCCACCGGCTTCGCCGTGCCCTACGCGGGGGAGGATGAAGAGGGCGCCCCGCTTTCGAGCGAGACGATGCTCTCCAAACTCGAGCAGGAGAGCCGCGTCGGAAGCGACGACTTCGATATTCCCACGTTCCTCCGTCGCACCCGCAAGGGTCGCGAGGAGGAGGCATCTCGCCTGCCGTGGGGCGAAAAGGCCGCCAAGCCGGAACCGAAGCGCGAGTGGGACTGGGAGCGAGACCGCGACCGACGCAAGCGCTAGCCGGGAACGCGCGAAGTCCCGAGCCATCCGGCCTCCCCTGCGAGAGCCATAAGCAACGAAGCCCCCACGGGGGCTTCTCTCTTCGTACTTCGGGCAGCCGTGGGTCCAGAGGAGGGGGTCGTGAACCCAGGCCGCGCTTCGCGCGGCTGTGGAGTCCGCCAGTCTGGACGTCGCGGACTCCGTGGGGCAACGCGGCTCCCGGGCGCCAAACGGCCAGGGGCCCAAGAGGGCCCCTGGTCGTTTGGTACCAGAGGAGGGGGTCGAACCCACACGTCCCTCACGGGACACGGGATTTTGAGTCCCGCGCGTCTGCCGATTCCGCCACTCTGGCCTCGCTTCTGTAGCGATGGTACGTCGGGACGTCGACTCCGTCAACGAAGGCGGGCGCCGCCCTACTCGCCACGGGCGGCACACACCGACGGCCGAGCCGGTAATCCTGCGCATCTGTAACGCCTATCACATGCGGATCAGCCTCTTCCTTCTACAATGTAGCCATCATAGGAGACTCCGGTTCTCCTGCAGAAGTGCTACTGGATCTCTCCTAGACTGACTAGCCGAGAGGGAGGAGGAAGAGCGATGACGCGTCATAACGGCTGCCCGAGAGCCGTTCCGCTACCAGGGGGTCCGTTCGGTCACTCTCTTCTCCTCACAGCGCTCGCCGTCGTCTGCCTCAGCGTAGCCACTGCGGCTGCGCCGAGCGTCGCCAGCGTCGATGTCGACACCGACCCCGTCTACGAAGGCGACCCAACCCAACAGGTCACCGTGACGTTCGACGAAGCGATGGACACGGCGGTCGCGCCGACGATCACCTTCAGCAACGGCTCGTGGACTCCCGGCGCTGCCGGCGTCTGGAATACGGCGACCGAGTGGTTCCGCACCTATACCGTGACGGACGCAAACCAAGAGGTCGCGGGCGTCACCGTCGATGTCACCGGCGCACAGAACGCCTCTGGCGTTCCACAGAACGACTACACGCCCGAAGCCGAGTTCGACATCGACACCGTCAAACCCTCCGTGACCTCGGTCGAGGTTGACACTGACCCCGTCTGTGAGAGCGATCTGACGCAACAGGTCACCGTGACGTTCGACGAAGCGATGGACACATCCGTGGCACCGAGCATCACGTTCTACGACGGCTCGTGGACCCCGGGCGCTGTTGGCGTCTGGGGGTCCGATACCGAGTGGACGAGGGTGTACACGCTCTCCGACACCGACCTGGAGGTCCGCGGCGTGGTCGTCGACGTCCAGGGCGCAAGGGACGCCGCCGGCAACGCCCAAGAGAACTACGTCCCCGAGGAGGCGGGCGAGTTCGACATCGACACGGTGGGCCCTTCGGTTCTCGCCGTGGATGCCGACACTGACCCCGTCCACGAGGGCGACCTGACCCAACAGGTCACCGTGACGTTCGACGAAGCGATGGACACGGCGGTCGCCCCGACGATCACCTTCAGCGCCGGCTCGTGGACTCCCGGCGCCGTCGGCGTCTGGAATACGGCGACCGAGTGGGTTCGCACCTACACCGTGACGGACGCAAACGAGGAGTTCGCCGGCGTCACCGTCGATGTCGCCGGAACACGGGATGCGGCACGAAACACGCAGGAGAACTACATCCCCGTGGGCGAGTTCGACCTCGACACGGTGAAGCCGGTCGTCAGTGCTGTCGCCGTCGACACCGACCCCGTCTACGAGAGCGACCTGACCCAACAGGTCACCGTGACGTTCGACGAGCCGATGGACACGGCGGTCGCTCCGACGATCACCTTCAGCGCCGGCTCGTGGACTCCCGGCCTCGCCGGCGTCTGGAACACGACGACCGAGTGGGTCCGCACCTACACCGTGACGGACGCAAACCAAGAGGTCGCCGGCGTCACCGTCGATGTCGCCGGAACACGGGATGCGGCACGAAACACGCAGGAGAACTACATCCCCGTGGGCGAGTTCGACCTCGACACGGTGAAGCCGGTCGTC
>JBFYQP010000024.1:0-11800 GCA_041302745.1 Candidatus Bipolaricaulota bacterium
GGGGCGGTCCCGCGGGCGCGTCGGCCGCGATCTACTCGGCTCGAGCCGGGCTCTCCACGCTCGTCGTCGACAAGGGAATCACGTCCGGAGCGCTCGGCATCAGCCGCGAGATCGCCAACTACCCGGGAATCCCTGGGGAAACGCCGGGCGCCGACGTGGTCCAGCGCATCCGGACTCAGGCGGAGCGCTTCGGGGCGCGGTTTGTGGCCGACAAGGTGTCCGCAACCGACCTCGCCGGAGAGGTCAAGAGCGCGTATGGAACGCGCGGATCGTACCGAGGACGTGCGGTGATCGTCGCCTCCGGGGCGATGGGACGGGCACGCTCCCTTCCAGGCGAAGATCGCCTCGTCGGCCGCGGCGTCTCGTACTGCGCGACCTGCGACGGATTCTTCTTCCAAGGCAAGGCCGTGGCCGTGGCCGGCGCGACGGACGAGGCGATCGAGGAGGCGCTGTTCCTGACGAGGTTTGCGGCTCAGGTCCACGTCCTCTCGCCCAGCGAGGCCCTGCGGTGCTCGCCGAGCCTCGCCGACGAGGCCGCCCGGTCGCCGTCGGTCACGCTCCATCCGTCCACCACGCTCGAGGAGATCCTCGGGAGCGACTCGGTCGACGCTGTCCGGGTTCGCACCCGCGGCGGCGTCCCGACGGTCCTCCCCGTCGCCGCTGTCTTCCTCTACCTCCAGGGAGGACGCCCGATCGTCGACTTCCTCGGCGGACAGGTCCCGCTCACCGCCGACGGCTGCCTGGCCGTGGACTCGCTCTTCCAAACGCAGGTTCCCGGAGTCTTCGCAGCCGGAGACGTGCTGTGCAAGCACTTGAAACAGGCCGTGATCGCCGCCGCCGAGGGAGCCAGCGCGGCCGTCGCCGCCGATCGCTACCTCTCGGGACGAGAAAAGCTCAGGCCGGACTGGGCCTGAACCGAGCGCCGGGGCTCCGCGGGGAGCTAGAGGTCACTCCCCGCGGAACTCCCGCTGCATCGTGCGCACCAGGTCGGCTGAGGTCAGGACGTCGACCGCCGTCATCGCCATCGCCTTCGCCGCGGCCAGCATCCCCTGATGCCCCCGCTCAGACTGCGACGCCTCGGCGAAGCCCCGCGAATGGAAGGCGATCGCTCGGTCGCAGATCGCGACGTAGGCGTGGATGGCGGGCACGGCCTGGCTGACGTCGCCCATGTCCGTCGAGCCGAACGGCAGATCGTCCGCGTCGAACGCCCACCCAAGGCTTTCGAGGTTCCGGGTGAACGCCGCGCCGAGGGCCCGATTGGGGCGCATCGCCTTGTACGGGGGCGAGATCTCGCTCATCGAGAACGTGGCTCCGGCAGCGAGCGCGGCTCCCTTCGCGCACCGCTCCAGCTTCCCGAGCAGCTCGTCGCGGTACGCCGTTTCGGCCGCGCGGACGTAGAACTCCGCCGCCGCGTACTCGGGGACGATGTTCGGCTTCGCACCGCCGTTCGTGATGATTCCGTGGATTCGCGCACCGTCGCGAATGTGCTGCCGCAGCGCATTGATTCCGTTGAACGTCTGGATCACGGCGTCGAGCGCGTTGATGCCTTTCTCCGGAGACGCCGACGCGTGCGCGGCGACGCCGCGGAACTCCAGCCTCACCTCGGTGATCGCGAGACTGCCGTGCTCGACGGCGGTGAACGATGAGGGATGGAACATCATCGCGGCGTCGACGCCTCGGAACGTGCCGGCCTCGATCATCACGACCTTGCCGCCCCCGCCCTCCTCGGCGGGCGTGCCGAGGAACACGAGCCGCCCGGGCACGTCCCGCTTGACGCTCGCCACGGCGAGCGCCGCGCCGAGCGCGCCGGCGGCGATGAGGTTGTGGCCGCAGGCGTGGCCGAGCTCGGGAAGAGCGTCGTACTCGCCGAGGATGGCCACCGTCGGCCCGGGCGCCGCCGACGGGTGGACCGCTCGAATCGCCGTGGCGAGGCCGGCCGTTCCGACCTCGACCTCGAACCCCGCCGCCCGCAACTCGTCGGCAAGAAGCTTCGAGGCCCGGACCTCCTCGAACTTCTCCTCCGGGTGCTCGAAGATCTCTCGGCTGATCGACCGAAGCCGGCCCTCCAGAGCGTCGACGGCCTCGACTGCACGCGTCTTCGCGTCGCCCATCTCACTCCCTCCTCTCCAAGCCTAGTTTCCACGCCCCGCGAGCGCGGCGCGGACCGTGGCCTCGACCAGGGCGTCGAGCGCGTCGATCCACACGAGGGATTCGTCGACCCTCCCGAGAAGCGACAGCTCCGTGCACCCGACGAGAATCGCCCTCGCTCCGCGCGCCTTGAGCGCGTCCACGACGCGTCCGATCTCCTCCCGGAGCGGCCCCGGCGAAGGATGCGCCTTCAGCGCGGCGATGACGCGTGTGACGTCCGCTTGGCCGTCTGCGTCGGGGACCAGCACCTCGAGGCCTCGGCGCCGGCCGACGTCCTGGTAGAGACCGAGACGCGCCGTCGCCGCCGTGGCGAGGAGTCCAACGGGTCCCGTCTCGACCTTCGCCGTCGCCTCGTCCAGCATGTCGAGGACCGGAATCGCCACGGCGTCTCGAATGGCGTCCAGGTAGGCGTGGGCCGTGTTGCACGGCATGGCGAGAAGCTCCGCGCCTGCCGCCTCCAGGCCGCGCGCGATCTCGCGCAGCTGCGGCGCGGGATCGGGGCCGCCGTGGAGGATGGCCGCCGTCCGCTCAGGGATGCGTGGATCGCTGTCGATGAGAACCCGCAGATGCTCGTCGTCACGCCTCGCGGGAGTCGCGACGATCAGCCGACGGAAGAACTCGGCGGTCGCCGCAGGTCCCATCCCTCCGATCACGCCCACCGTCTTCGGCCTGTTCATCGTCCGACTCCAAGCCCCCTTTCGATCCTGTCGGTGAAGCGTAGAAGGTCGCGGCCCTCGGCGCAATCGGTCCGCGGCGCGCCGCAATCCCTGCCCGCTCCGTTCCTCGAACGCGTCACGCGCCGTAGCGGACGAGCGCGGACGCGACGAAACAAGGCGGCGCCGCGCCGACAATGGGAGCGTAGTCCGCCAGGTCGAACGACAAGACCTCGAACGGCGCGGGAACTCCGAGGTACGCGGCAACGACGGGGAGGATCTCCCGCTGGTCGTTCAGGAGCCTGCCGCGAGACAATGCATACGCCTCGGCCCGGTCTCCGCGGGAGAACGCCGCGTCGAGGCAGCCCTCGACCTCGGGGCGGAGCGCCGCGACAAGGGCCTCCCGGCCGGCCGGAGCCCCCGCGACCCACGCCTCGCCGTACCCCGTCCCGTAGTGGACGAGGTCCCCGGTCGTCACCACGGCCGTCTTCGCGTCGCGCTCTGTTCGAATCCACGCCGCAAGGTCCTCCGCCGCCGAGAACGATCCGCTCACCGGATCGCGCGTCATGCCGACGTACGCTGCGAGGACGGGAATCGGGCGCCGGCCGAGGGCGTCCGCCCCGGCGCGGCTCATCGTGAGGAACGTGTCGAGCGAGAACTCGGCCTCGAGGAGGCCGCCCGACTCGACGCGCGCTGTCCCAGTCTCGCCGCACGGCCGTCCCAGAGGGACGGGACCGAGGGGCGTGATCGCCTCTGCGTCCGGGCGGAAGAACGCCCCCCGAACGACGCGAAACGCCTCCGCCCGTCGGCTCACGGTTTCCCGCACGTCGAGGGCCGTTCGATACACGCCGATCCCCCCGCTATGGAGGACGCCGAGCGCGAGAACCCGTTCGACCCCGGCATCGAGAAGGCTCCTCACGACCCGGGCCTGCAGCGGCCCCGCGTGCGCGAGCGCGGTGTGAGGAAACGACAGCACGGCGCCTCGCCGCACGGCGGCGACGAGCGGCGCGTCGGCGCCCTCAAGAATCCAGCGCGCCATCGTGTCCCGCGCCCCCAGGGCCGCACACTCGCGGCGGTAGTACGGTTTCCAGTCCATGTTGCCTCTCTGCAAGCGAGCATACTCCGAAGCGAGCGCGCCTCTGCCCGCTTCTCTTCCCTCAAAGGGGCGAGTGGAGAGGCGACGCCCCTCCACTCGACTGGGCACCGGGTGGTGCTAGCTGTCTGTGGCAAGGATCATGACACACGCCACCTTCTCGGACCCGGCCATGTGTCCACCATCTCCCGGACAGCGCGAACCCTAGGGCCTCCGGCGCCTCACGCCAGCGCAGGTCGCCGGCGTGTGACGTCCCTCACCCTCAGGGGGACTGCCGCTAGCGGCTCACGTACTCATGGATTGCTGCCGCGGCGCGCTTCCCGGCCCCCATCGCTTCGATGACGGTCGCCGCCCCGGTGACGATGTCGCCGCCCGCGTAGACGCCGCGCAGGTTCGTCGCCCCGGTCGTCGCATCGGCAGCGATATTCCCCGACTTCGTGAGCGCGAGGTCGGGCGTCGTCTGTGGAATGAGCGGGTGAGGTCCGTTCCCGATGGCGATGACGACGGTGTCGGTCTCGATCTCGAACTCCGATCCCTTGACCGGAACCGGGCGCCGGCGGCCGCTTGCGTCCGGCTCGCCAAGCTCCATGCGGAGGCAGCGCACCGCGCGAACGCGCCCCTTGTCGCCGAGGAACTCAACAGGATTCGTCAAGAGTTGGAGTTGGACTCCTTCCTCCTTCGCGTGGTGGACCTCCTCCTTCCTCGCCGGCAGCTCGGCCTCGCTACGCCGATAGACGATGACCGACTCCTCGGCGCCCAGCCGCAGCGCGGTGCGCGCTGAGTCCATTGCCACGTTGCCGCCGCCGACCGTCACGACGCGTCGCCCGACCTTGATCGGGGTGTCGTACTCCGGGAAGCGGTACGCGCGCATGAGATTCGTGCGGGTGAGGAACTCGTTCGCCGAGTACACACCGTTCAGGTTCTCGCCGGGAACGCCGAGGAACTGCGGGAGGCCGGCGCCCGTTCCTACGAACACCGCGTCGTAGCCGTCGCGCAGGAGTTCGCTGATCGTGGCGACCCGGCCCACGACCTTGTTGACTTCGATGCGGACTCCCAGCCTGCGAAGCGCGTCGATCTCGCGCTGCACGATCGCCTTCGGTAGGCGGAACTCGGGAATCCCGTACATCAACACGCCCCCGGCGACGTGGAGGAGCTCAAACACCGTGACGTCGTGCCCGCGGCGCCGCAGCTCGCCGGCCGCCGTCAGCCCCGCGGGCCCGGAGCCCACCACCGCAATTCGCTTCCCGGTTGCCGGCTGCACCGCCGGGGTGCACGCTTCGTGAGTGGCCTCCCAATCGGCGCAGAACCGCTCCAACCGCCCAATCGCCACGGGCTCGAGCTTCTTTCCGAGGGTGCAGACGCCCTGGCACTGGGTTTCCTGCGGACACACGCGTCCACACACGGCCGGAAGCGCGTTCGACTCTTTGATGCGCGCGATCGCGGCGTCGTGCTTCCGTTCCTTGACGGCCTGGATGAAGCCCGGGATGTCAATGCCGACCGGGCATCCGCCCACGCACGGCGCGTTCTTGCACTGCAGGCAGCGCGACGCCTCGCGGATCGCCTCGTCCTCGGAGTACCCGAGGGGCACCTCGTCGAAATTGCGAATCCGAACGTCGGGAGCCTGCTCTCTCATCGGTGTGGCCTTCGGCTCGATCACCGCGTAACCCCCTCGCCGCGCTTCTGCGCAAGGTACTTCTCCACGGCGCACGCCTCCTCTTCGGCGTAGAACCGCTGGCGTGAGATCAGAAGGTCGAAGTCCACCTTGTGCGCGTCGAACTCGGGGCCGTCGACGCACGCGAACTTCGCTTCTCCGGCGACTTCGACGCGGCAACCGCCGCACATCCCGGTCCCGTCGATCATCACGGAGTTCAGGCTGACCAGGGTGGGCACTCCGAATTCCCGGGTCACGCCGGCGCACACTTTCATCATGATCGCCGGCCCGATGGCCCAGACCCGAGCGATCTTCCGGCCACCCGCCAGGATCTCGCGCAACGGGTCGCTCACGAATCCCTTCCGCCCGTAGGTCCCGTCGTCCGTCATGACGTGGAGTTCGTCGCAGACGGCGGCGAGCCGATCCTCGTAGAAGAGAAGGTCCCGGCTCCGCGCCCCGAGAATCCCGATGACCTCATTCCCGGCGGCCTTGAGGTCGCGGGCAATCGGGTACAGCGGAGCGATGCCGAGACCACCGCCGATGCAGATGACCGTCCCGTACCGCGCAATCTCGGAGGGGAGGCCGAGCGGGCCTGCGACGTCGAGAACCGAGTCGCCCTCCTGGAAACGGTCACCCATCTCTTGCGTGCTCTTGCCAACTTCCTGGACGACGAGGGTGACCCCCCCCGTCTTGCGGTCGCACTCGACAATCGTGAGCGGAATCCGCTCCCCGCGCTCGTGCAGCCGGAGAACGACAAACTGCCCCGCCTTCCCAACCTTCGCCACGTCGGGGGCCTCGATGACGTACTCCCGGATCTTCGGACCGAGGGTCCGCTTGCTCAGTATCCTGTACACGCTTCCTCTTCCTCCTAGACCAGGGTCGCCACTGCTACGGCGTCGGCATTTTGCCGGCCGCCGTAACCTGCCGCAAGCTGCGCAGCGACCTCCGCAACCGTACAATCGCCACGGTGGTTCAATGCGCTGCTATGTGGAGAGCGACGGACGGATCTATCTGGTGAGGCGGAACGGGCTTCGCGATCTTCCGACCCTCGACGAGCTCCCGTTCCCGGTCGATTGCATCGCGCCGCTGGGGCCCGACCCGGACACCTGGTTCTGCGTCCCCAAGCTCGACGCCCACCCGGCCGCGTGGCCGAGCAAGGACGACGTCCCCCTCCTGACCGACGTCACACCGAGGGTCCGTTCGGCGGTCCACGCCTCGATGCCCCGCGTGGTCGTCGAGGGGATTTGCATCGAGGACAGTCGAGCGCTCCTCGTTCTAGGAAGCCGGGGCCTCAACGAGGGCCGCTGGTCTTTGCCGGGCGGATTCCTGCGGTACGGCGAGTCTCCGGAGGAGGGTTTGCTCCGAGAGGTCGACGAAGAAGTCGGCGCCCCGGCAACGATCCTTCGCCCCGCGGGCGTTCACGCCAAACTGGGTCCGAAGACGCTCCTGCACTGGATCATGTTCTTCTATCGATTCGAGCTCTGTGGGACGCCGCACCCGGACCCGGACGAGATCGCGGAAGCGCGGTTCGTGGACCTTCGCGACGCGCCGGGGATGCTTCACGATCCCGCGATGGCTGAGGCCGTGCGGCGGGAGAGCCGGCTTCAAACGTAGGAGTCTAGAGAAGCTCGATCTCGATCGCGAGCGTCGCGTCGACGTTCCACTCGGTGTAGTACGGTCGATGCTCGAAGACGAAACCCACGACCACGGAGGCCGTGTTAAGCGGCGTAACGACAACGTCCAGAGACAGCTTGTGGATGTCCGTGGGCGTTCCGGCGTTCGTCTCGCGGACGAAGTCGTAGGCCGCGCGCAGCGTCACGAACTCGTAGGCCATGTAGTCGTACGAGGTCGACACGTCGATCCGATTTGTGGTCGCGAGCGCCGGGGGACCGGACAGAGTCCCCTGGACAAGGAACTGGGTGTTCGGCGCCGTGGAGAACGCGTAGTTGAACGCCGCGGTGACCAGGAACTCGTTCGCGCCGCCGGACGAGTCCAGGATCTCGTATCCAAGGCCGATCTTCCCATCCCATCCGCAGTAACGCGAGAACGAATCGTCCTGGATGTAGCTCGTCATCTCCGAAATGTCGATCGCGTCCAATCCACCCTCTCGCACCAGTCCGGAGTCCTCGATGATGTCCTGCACTACGGTCAGCAGGTCGGCAGTCGAGTCGTACTCCGCGGCACTGCTGATCTCGTAGGCGAGGATCTGCAGATCGACGGCGTGGAGATGGTCGATGAGGCTTCCCCGGCGTACGAGGTAGGTGTCGATTCGCGTCGCGGTGGCCAGCGGCGTCACGTCGGTGAAGCGCCCGTACCCCACTCCCGCGCTCGCCGTCAGCCCCAGAGCTCCGCTCGACGACAGGCTGCGCGCGCTCGCCCCCGTGAACGCGAACAGGTCCTCTTCCGAGGCGAAGTACCGCTTGTAGTTCCCGTCGGCGCGCAGGGTGTAGGAGAGCTTGTCCCTCACGACCGCCATCTCTCCGTCCACGTCGATGTCAAAGCCGTACTCGGGCCGGTCGTACAACCGAACGTAGCTCACGGCGAAGTCGCCGTTGCTCTTGTCCTCGGCTGCGAGTCCGTAGGGATCGTTGTGGTATTCGTAGGAGAAGGAGAGCGCCAGGTCCGACAGATCCGTCAAGGGCGATTGGTAACTGCACAGAGGCACGGCATAGGCCGCAAGCGCCGGGCCCAGAGCGGCGACAAGAAGACCGAGCAGGAACCCCCTCATCCCCATCACCTCAACGTAGAGCGTAGAGCGACGATCGAGCCGCGGCCGCCGAATCCTTCCGCTCCCGAGGTGCCGGTTGTCCCCCATCGCGCCGCGACACCGTACGCGGCCCTCCGTGCGCGTTTGCCGCCCGTGCTCTCGCAACCCGCACGCGGCCGTCCGTGCGCGTTTGCCGCCCGTCCGCCTTGCGGCCCGCACGCGGCCCTCCGTGCGCGTTTGCCGCCCGTCCACTCGCGACCCGCACACCGTCCACTTGTGGCCCGCACTCCGTGCGTTTGCGGCCCCGCCTCGTCCTCTTAGAAGAGCGGCAGCTGGCGCGCCGTCGTCCCGACGAGGTTTCCCACACCGACGCCGATCAGCCGGACACCCCGCTCGTCGAGATCGACGCGGCGCCGCAGCAGGTGGACGGCGACCGCCTCGATCACGCTCGCCGAGTCGACGGCGACGCCCAGCCGGAGCTGCCGCGTCACCGTGCGAAAGTCCGGGTAGCGGATCTTGACCCGCACCGTGCGGCACAGGAGAGACTCCTCCTCTAGGCTCGCCGCCACGATCCGGGCCATGCGCTCGACTTCGCTCTGGATCTCGTCCGCTGAGATCACGTCGAACGCGTACGTCGTCTCGCGGGAGATCGACCGAGACTCCGTCTCCCCGGCAAGCGGGGTGTCGTCGCGTCCGTGGGCGAGTTCGAACAGCCTCTCCCCGTACGACCCAAATTCGCGGACGAGGAGCTCGATGTCGGCCTGGCGCAGGTCTGCGACGCGCAGAAGCCCGAGGCTGCGGAGCCTCTTCCCGGTCACCTCGCCGACGCCCCAGATCCTGCCGACCGGCAGGGGGTCGAGCGTTTCCCGAACCGCGGCCGGCTCGATCACTCGGAATCCGTTCGGCTTGTTGAGTTCGGAGGCAAGCTTGGCGAGGAACCGGTTCGGCGCCAAGCCAACCGAGCACGTCAGCCCGGTCTCCGACTCCACGGCGCGCTTGATCTCACGTGCCGCCAGCTCGACCGCGTCGCCGTGATGGGACAGGTCGAAGAACGCCTCGTCGAGCGAGATCGTCTCCATGACCGAGGTCGCACGCAGGATGACGGCGCGAACCCGTTCGGACACCTCGTGATACCGCTCGAATCGTCCGGGAAGGAAGATGCCGTCCGGACAGCGCCGGTGCGCGAGCGCCATCGGCATGGCGCTGTGAACCCCGTACGGGCGCGCCTCGTACGATGCGGTCGCAACGACGCCCCGCGGTCCGAGGCCTCCAACGATCACGGGCTTCCCGCGATAGGCAGGCTCGTCGAGCTGCTCAACCGAGGCGAAGAACGCGTCCATGTCGAGGTGCCCGATCCACCGCTCGCTCTCGCCGCTCACGGCTGCCGCCTCCTCGCACGGGCAAGGCCCGGCCCCGCCGGCGGCTTCCTGGGCGAGGCCGCCGGCGACAGGATAGAATCAGATCCCATGGGCTTCAAGGGCCGAATCGCCCTCACCGGGCGCCCCGGCGTCGGGAAGACGACCCTCATCGAACGCCTGCTCGAGCGGCTTCCCGTCTCGGCCGGCGGGATGCTGACGAAGGAGATCCGCGTGTGCGGTCACCGGGTCGGGTTTGCCATCGTCGACGTCGCCACCCGCCGCGAGGAGGTCCTTGCCCACATCCACCAACGCATCGGCCCCAGGGTCGGCGCCTACACGGTGAACCTCAAGTCGCTGGAGGAGTTCGGAATCCCGGCGATTCTCCGCGCCATCCAAGAGAACGACCTCGTCGTGATCGACGAGGTCGCCCCGATGGAGATGTCGTCGCCTCACTTCGTTCCGGCCGTCGAGGCCGCGCTCGCGAGCTCGAAAGGACTCCTCATTTCCACCCACGCCCACGCCGACTGCCCCGTTGCCCACCGCGTGCGGCAGGAGCTCTCCCTCGTTCGCGTCCGTCTCGGGAACCGAGACCAGCTCGTGGACTCGATCCTCGCTTCGCTGGGCGCGCAGGAGCGCGCCTAGAAAGCGGGCACGCAAGAGCGGACCTGAGTGTCCCGGGCCGCGCGTCATCGCCCGGACTTCGGCACGCCCTCCCAATCCTTCAGAAACCGCTCGATTCCGACGTCGGTCAGCGGGTGACGGAACATCTGCTTCAGCACGGTATACGGGACCGTCGCGATCTCCGCTCCGAGGAGCGCCGCCTCGAGGACGTGACGCGGGTGGCGCACGCTCGCGACGATCACCTCGGTCCCGAACGCGTAGTTCTGAAGCGCCTCGAGGATCTCCGCGACGAGGTCCATTCCGCCGCCGCCCACGTCGTCGACGCGGCCCACGAACGGAGACACGAACGATGCACCGCACTTCGCGGCGAGGAGAGCCTGATTCGCGGAGAAGACGAGAGTCACGTTGGTGCGGATGCCGTCCGCGGCAAGAACCTGCGCCGCCTTCAGCCCGTTCTCGGTCATCGGGACCTTGATCACGACGTTCTCGTGAAGCGCCGCAAGGGGTCTGGCCTGGGCCACCATCCCGTCGGCGTCCATGGCCGTCACCTCGGCGCTCACCGGGCCGTCGACCAGGTCGCAGATCTCCTTGATCACCTTCTCGAACGGACGCTTCTCCTTCGCGACGAGCGACGGGTTCGTCGTCACTCCGTCGATCAACCAGGCCAGGTCTCGGATTTCCTCGACGTTCGCCGTATCCAGAAAGAGCCTCATGATCCCTCCTCGCCTCGTCGTGCGTTGCGTGCCCATCGCAAGTTTACTGCGTCGGCGTCGCGGCGCCCATCGAGCGTCTTCGGCGTCTCCAGGATGAACGGCACGCGTTCGAGCGCAGGGTGGCGGACGAGGGCCGCGAGTCCGGAGCCGATCGCGCCGCGGCCGAGGTGCTCGTGCCGGTCCCTGCGGCTTCCGAGGCCATGCGCGGAGTCGTTCAGGTGCACGAGGCGCAGGCGCTCGAGGCCGACGGCATGGTCGAACCGCCGAAGGGTCGCCTCCACAGCCCTCGGGGTTCTGAGGTCGTAGCCCGCGGCGAACGCGTGACAGGTGTCGAAGCAGACGCCGACTCGCTCGTCGGCGACGCGCTCCGCAATCGTCGCGATCTCCTCGAACCGCCCGCCGACCGTCGTGCCGGACCCCGACGAGGTTTCGAGCAGAAGTCCGACGCGGCACGTCGCCGCGAGGACGCGCCCGATGCCCTCGGCGACTCGGGCGACGCCCTCTTTCGCTCCCGCCCCGCGGTGCGCGCCGAGGTGCGTCACGACGCAGGTCACCCCCAGCAGTTCAGCCCGCTGCACGTCCTCGACGAGAGCGGCGATCGATCGCTCGTACAGCGCGTCGTCCGGCGTCGCGAGGTTCAGAAGGTAGATGGCATGCACGGCGACAAAGCGAAGGCCGCAGGCCGCGGCGGAGCTCCTGAATGTCGCCGCCTCGGCGGCCTCGATCGCCCGCGCTCGCCAGACCGACGGGGAGCGCGTGAAGATCTGCAGCGCCGTCGCGCCAAGCGCTCGAGCTTCGTCGACCGCGCCGGGGAATCCTCGAGCCCGCCCGCCGGCGATCGAGAGGTGAGCCCCCA
>JBFYQP010000053.1:0-3373 GCA_041302745.1 Candidatus Bipolaricaulota bacterium
CCGATCGTCTTGACAGGTCTTCCTGGATACGAAGAGATGATCGACAAGGGGGTCGGCCGCTACTTCGCAAACCCCGACAGCGTCGACAGGAGCCGGGTCGCGTACGAGTAGGTGAAGGGGGAGATTTGGGCTTGCCGTTGGCAAGGCATGGAGAAGAAGAGCGGAGCAAGCGGAGCGGCGTTCGTCGCTCCGCTTGCTCTTTGGGAGGTGGTGGTTAGGCGAACACGCAGGCCGCTGTCCTGAGGCTTCGGTGGCAAGTCGTTGGAGGCACCAAGGAGGTTTTCGGCATGCAGAGCAGGAGGCTTTTCTGGGTAGCGTTTGTCGCAGTTGTTGGCATGACGTTCGCTGCGGCGGCGTGCACAGATGTCTTTGTAGGAAGACTGGCGACAACCGACGGATCGACCATCACGTCGCACACGTGCGACGGCGCGTACGATTCGAGGCTGGTGATCATTCCTGCCGCGGACCACGCGCCGGGCACGATGGCGCCGGTCTACAAAGGGATCATCCGCGCCTATCCGGAGTTCCCCATCGAGCGCTACGCGCCAATGGTCCAACTTGGCGAAATTCCCGAGGTTGCGCACACGTACAAGATCTTCCAGATCGGGTACCCCTTCGCCAACGAGTATCAGGTCCTGATCGGCGAGCAGACGATCGGCACGAACAAGAAGGCCGCGCCGAACCTGGACGAGGCGATCATGTACATCGAGCAGCTCGAAATCTTCGGGCTGCAGCGCGGCAAGACGGCCCGCGAGGTCATCCAGATCATGGGGCAACTCGCGGAGGAATATGGCTACGCGGACGGCGGCGAAGGCCTGGCGGTCGCGGATGAGAACGAGGTGTGGCTGTTCGAGATCTACTCTGTTGGGCCGCTTTGGACAAAGGACAGCGGGAAGCCTGGAGCAGTCTGGTGCGCCCAGAGGCTGCCGGATGACCATGCCAGCATCACGTGCAACAAGAGCCGCATTGGCCAAATCGATCCGACGGATACCGAGAACTTCATGTTCAGCAGCAACTACATGCAGGCTGCGATTGACTGCGGTCTGTACGACCCGGCGAGCGGGCAGCCGTTTGTCTGGAAGTACGCCTACAAAGACTGCCGCGGACTCGTCGACGACCGCCTGTGGCGGGGCTTCAGCCTGCTCAATCCGTCAGGCAACTGGGTGTACGAAGACGTCGCGAACTACCCGTTCTCGGTGAAACCCGACGCGAAGCTCTCCCTTCAGGATGTCATCAACGTCTTCTATCACGACCAGATGGCCGGAACACCCTACGACGCCTATGAGAACGAAGCCTGGTACTACACGGACAGCAAGGGAAACCGGGTAAAGACGCCGTTCGCCACTCCCGTGCCCGGGGGCTACAGCGCCTGGCTGGGATTCAGCGTCCCCCGCAAGATTGCCGGCAATACCTGCTCGTACTTCTTCGTCGGGCAGTGCCGTGGTTGGCTCCCGGACGAAATCGGCGGTGTGTTGTGGTTTGGGTTGAGTGCTCCAGCCACGAGCACTTGGATCCCTCTATGGGTAGGCGTTGAGGAGGTTCCCGTCTCGTGGACCGTCCTCGATCGCAAGAAGTTCGACACCAATTCAGCATGGTGGGCGTTCGAGATCGTGGACAACCTCGTCAACCAGCGGTATGGCGACTTGCTGCCGGTCCTGAACGCGGTACACTTGCCATTGCAGGCGGAAATCGACTCCACAGCGCCGGCCATCGAGCAAGCGGCGGCCGCCGTGTACGCGGAGAATCCAGCGCTGGCCCGGCAGATCCTGACCAGCTTCACGTACAACATGATGACGAAATCAGAGAACGTGTACTGGGAGTTGTTTGAAACACTGCTGTTCAAACTCTAGACGCTCGGGTGGGGCAACGCTTGCTGCCCCACCCTCTCTTCTTCCACGCCTTGACAGGGAGATCGCGATGTCGGGAGGAGGCCGCAGGATCTTCGCCGCGGCGTGCCTGATGTTGGTGCTCGCGCCGGCCAGTGCCAAACCGGACAGCGTCCCGTGGGGCGATCTGACCGCGTTCATCCCCCCAGTCTTTGCGACATCCTGCGGCCAAGGCACAGGGACAGCTCAAGTTCGGGAGAGCTGCGAGCGACTGGGAATCGTCTGCTGGGATAGGCCGCAGCTTCGCATGGGGGATCTTGGAGCCATTTGCTGCGCCGAAGCAGGATGCCCGTTCGGCGGCGTTCTGCTCGTCGAGATTGGGATCAACGACGAAGCCCTGCGCGCCCTGGATATCGACATCACGTACGAGGCCGATCGTTGCCGTGCGCTGCTCGAGCGCGCGAGAGAACTTGGCATGGTCATCATACTAGCGCGGATGCGCGAGCCGCCGCAGGCTGCGAACGAGGTGGAGCTCGAGCTGCTCCTTTCGCTCGCCCCTTGGGCAGATCTCATCATCACCTGCTGCGCGATGACTGGGAGGGCGACAATCGATCTTCTCTCCGGCGAGCTTGGAATCCCTTGGATAGAGCTGGCAGGGCCAGAGGATCTTGACATCCTGTTCTCGCAGCTCTTCCGTCAGGCGACATAGGTGGGTCTCACCTGGCTCAGGCGGGCGCCCAAGACTCGTTGCGGGAGAAGCGCGCTGCGCTTGACGAGCTTCCCCAGCGTCTCGCAGTTGACCGCCAGTGCTCTCGGCCGGCGTCACAGGCGGACGGATGGTCTACGGAGACCGCAGCGCCTCGGCTGCCTGACGAAGGCTGTCGGCGTGCCCTGATCGCTCGACGTGAATATGCCGGGATCTTGTGGGTGCGCGGCCTCATTCGGCCTGCTCGGCGACAACCTTCATAGCAACCCGCTCCCCGCGCCAACGACCTCGCGCTCCATCGTCTGACGCTCGAGGGTCTCTCCTCGCCCTGCGTTTCGTGGTCACCAGTGGTGCCTGGGCGGCTGCTCACCTGCGGAGATGTCCTGGATCGCGTGTCACTGGATTGCCGTCCATGTCGGCAGTTGTGCCGAGGCTGGGGGAGGAGACGGCGTCTGCGGGCGGACCCGGGGAGCCTACTGAGGAAGGGCACCCAGAGGGCCGCGTGCTAGTCCCCGGCCACAGGATCGCGCACCGCATCTGGGGAGGGACGGCTCGCTAGCCACCGACGCCAGCGCACGCGCCACGACGCCAGATTCCGCCGCCGGCTTTCGGCAGATTGGATGGCAGTGCTCGTGGCGTAGTAGATTGGCCTGGGTCAAGCCGATCCCAAGGCGCCGCGAGTTACTAGGAGGGCCAGCTATGGGGAGCGATGCACAAGGGCAGCGCGAGCGGACTTTGCTTCAAGAGCTGTGCGGGACGGATGCGGCGCTCTACGCGTGTCTTAGCACCCGCCTGTATTTCAGTCCGTTGGAGGTTATCTCCAAGAAGGACTTCGACATCC
>JBFYQP010000057.1:0-3096 GCA_041302745.1 Candidatus Bipolaricaulota bacterium
TCACGTCTTCGGCGACAACGCCGTCGCGCGCAAGCTCTACGCCGGCCTTGGCTATCGTGAGACCGACCTGCAAATGGCCAAGGCAGTGTAGGAGTAGGCTCGCCGACCGGATCCCTGAGCAGCCTCGCAAGGATGATGTTGCGGAGCCGCACCGTAGGGTCGCAGGAAGCTTTCGGCACCGCAACCGAAGGAGCCTGCGACGTGTCGGCAGTCGGCGCCATGCGTGATAGCAAGACCTGACCCCGACGCCTGACCCCGACGCCCCGGGATGGCCAGAGCAAGGGCGCACTGCCTGGGCGCCGACTCCGCTAAGATCACTTCGGAGCGGGGCGTCTTCGGCCCCGACAGGAGAGAGCAGATGGCAGAGAAGACACTGGCGATCATCGGAGCGGGAATCTCGGGCCTCTCGGCCGGCTGCTACGGGCGGCTGAACGGCTACCGAACGATCATCCTCGAGAGGCACGGCCTCTCGGGCGGTCTGTGCACAGCGTGGACCCGGAAAGGCTACACGTTCGATGGCTGCATCCACTGGCTGACGAGCTCCGCTCCCGGCGACTCGCTCTACGAGGTCTGGGAGGAGCTGGGCGCCGTGCAGGGGCGGCCGATGGTCGACCACGACGTGTTCTGGCGGGTGGTTGGCGCGGACGGACGAGCCTTCTCGCTGTACGCCGACCCAGATCGGCTCCTGCGGCACATGAGGGGACTCTCACCGCAGGATGCCGCGCCGGCGGCGGAGCTCTGCGGGTGGATCCGCAAGTTCAGGCGGTTCTCGATGGTGATGGACAAGCCGCGTGAGCTGATGTCGGGCCTGGACGTGCTCAAGCTCGTCGTCCGCATGGGAGGCAAGCTCAAGGACCTCAGGATCCTCTCGTCAATGAGCCTGGGCGAGTTCTCGAAGCGGTTCAAGGATCCGCTTCTCGCGGCAGGGATGCGCCTCGCGGTCGGCGAGTCGACGCCCCTGATCGGGCTTGTGATGACGCTCGCGCCGATGAGTCGACGCGCCGCCGGCTTCCCGGTCGGCGGGTCGCTCGCCTTTGCCCAAGCGATCGAGCATCGCTACAAGGAACTCGGCGGCGAGATCCGCTACGGTGCGAAGGTCGCACAGATCCTCGAATCGGACGGCAAGGCAGTCGGCGTCCGCCTGGCCGATGGGGCCGAAGTCCGCGCCGACTACGTCGTGTCGGCCGCCGATCTCCGCCACACGCTGACTTCGCTCCTCGACGGCCGCCGGCAGGACGATACGCACCGGTCTCTGCTGGAGACCGGAGAGCTCTATCCCTCCTGTGTGCAGGTCAGTTACGGAGTCCGGCGCGCCTTCCATGAACTGGACGAGTGCCTAGGCGAGGCGTTCGAGCTCGACGCGCCGCTCCGGCTGGGTGGCGAGGACGTCGAGTGGATGACGGTGCGAAGCTACGCCCTCGACCCATCCCTCGCTCCTCCGGGGTGCTCGGTCGTCACGTCGATCCTCGATGCGACGTGGGAGTACTGGAGTGCCCTGCGAACCGATCGCGCGGCCTACGCCGCGGAGAAGGAGCGAGTCGCCGCTGTGTGCGCTGAGGCCATCGATCGGCGCTATCCCGGGTTCCGAGCCGCGATCGAGGCGATTGACGTCGCGACGCCTGTGACGTTCGAGCGCTACACAGGGAGTTGGAGGGGGACGTTCATGACCTGGCGCCTCACGCCCGAGTTCGAGAAGCGCTACGGCTACGTGCGGAAGACCGTTCCTGGGCTGGACAACCTGTACATTGCCAGCATGTGGACGCTGCCTCCGGGCGGGATCCCCGGCGCCGCGCAGGCGGGGAGGCAGGTCATTCAGCTCCTGTGTGCGCGGGACAAGAAGCGGTTCGTGGCCACGAAACCCGGCTTGTAGCCCGGGCGCCAGTCATGGGAGTGCTCTTGTGGCGGGGCCGAGAGGTGGAGATCGCTGACCGCGCGTGTCAGACGGACGAGGGCTCGTGCGTTGCGCGCCTGCGGTTCTGTGGGCGGACGGTCGTGAGGAGGGCTCGATGAAGGCGATCATCTACGAGAGGTACGGGTCTCCGGATGTATTGGAGCTCCGCGACGTCGACAAGCCGGCGCTCACAGACGACGGCGTCCTGGTGCGGATCCGCGCCGCGGCGACGAATCCCTACGACTGGCACTTCATGCGCGCGAAACCGGCGTTCACGCGGTTGATGTTCGGGCTCCTCAGGCCGAAGGACCACAGGCTGGGCGCGGACCTGGCCGGCGAGGTCGAGGCGGTCGGGAAAGACGTCACGCGGTTCCGCGTCGGCGACAGCGTCTTTGGCGAAGGCGTCGGCGCGTTCGCCGAGTACACGTGCGTGCCGGAGCGCTGGCTGGCGCAGAAGCCGGCCAATCTCACGTTTGAGCAGGTGGCCGCGGTGCCGATGGCGGCCTGCACGGCCCTCCAGGGTCTGCGCGACGGTGGCCAGATCCAGACGGGGCAGAAGGTCCTCATCCACGGCGCGTCGGGCGGCGTGGGGACGTTCGCGGTGCAGATCGGTAAGGCGCTCGGCGCCGACGTCACCGGCGTTTGCAGCACGAAGAACGTCGAGATGGTGAAGTCGCTTGGCGCGGATTGTGTCGTCGACTACACGCGCGACGACTTCACGCGAAGCGCCGCGCGTTACGACCTCATGCTGGACACGATTGGGAACCGGTCGCTGCGCGAGTGCCGGCGCGTACTCGCTCCGAAGGCCGTCTACGTCTTCATCGGCGGGCGGATGCGCCATCTGGCGGCCTCGATGCTCGTGCGCCCCTTCGTGAGCCAAGACGTGAAGGCCGTCGTGGCGAAGCGGAGCTCGGCGGATCTCGAGTTCCTGGCGGGGCTCATCGAGGCCGGCAAGGTCAGGCCCGTGATTGACCGGACCTACACGCTCGACCAGGTTCCCGAGGCGATCCGCTATCTCGAGGAGGGCCACGCCCGCGGCAAGGTCGTCATCACGATCTGACGAGCGCAACAGACTCACCGCGGAGCGCGCTCTGCAACGCGGGGGCGTGCGGCTTCGTCCGCACGAGGACGTACCGGGCGATGGGCCTGAAGTTGCCGTAGGCCAACCGAACGGACGCAGGCCCGACGGCGCCGCCCACCCTTCG
>JBFYQP010000063.1:0-9948 GCA_041302745.1 Candidatus Bipolaricaulota bacterium
CGGGCGGCCTGGGCGAAGCAGTTGAACGGGGGCTCGACGAGGCCGGCGCCGACCATGCCGACGCCCGGCTCTTTGTGCGCAATGCCGGTGTTGATGGCGGGAAGGATTCCGGTGTCGACGACCTTGAGAACGTCGATGCCTGTGGGAGTGCCGGCGAAGCCGAGGGCGGGAATGCGGTACGCGGGGCTCTCGGCGAGGGTGATGCGGCGCATCCGGCGCGTGGTCTCGAGCGCGCGCTCGGGGCTCCCGCCGACGAACTGGACGATGGCGGGCGCGGCGGCCATGGCGAACCCGCCGTACCCGGCGGTCTCCGTGATCGCCGAGTCGCCGATGTCCGGCGCGGCGTCGGCCTCGGAAAAGCCGGGGAGGTAGAGGCCTGCGACCTTGGGCGCCGGCGCCGTGAACCAGCGATCGCCCGTGCCGGAGACGCGGATGCCGAACTCGGTGCCGTTCCGCGCCATGACCGTGACGAGCGAGCTTCCGAGCACATCGGCCGCGGCGTCGAGCGAGCACTTCCCCGCCGGCATCGAGAGGTTGAGGGTGAAGTGGTCGTTCCCGTTCAGGAACTCGAAGATGCGGGCGACGGCGTCGCCAGGCTCGGAGATGCGGGCGAGGTGTGGGGCGAGCCCGCGGATGAAGAGCGACGTCGCGGCGCGGTTGCGGTTGTGGCCCTCGTCGCCCATCTGGAGCGCTTGGGCGATGAGGGTTCGCAGATCGAGCGGGCCGTGCTTCCGCAACGCTTTGGCAAGGATCGGCGCGAGGACGTCGCGCATCCAGACGAGACGGTCGATGACCTCGTCGGAGTACGCGCCGTAGCGGAGCACCTTGCCGAGGCCCTCGTTCAGGGTCGCGAAGGCGCGGTTGCCGAACGCGACGTTCTCGACGATCCAGACGGGCATCGTCGCCGTGATGACGCCGGCCATCGGCCCAACGGCTTGGTGATGATGACACGGGTCGAAGCGGATGTCGCCCGACGCGGCGAGGCGTTCGGCGTCCGCAGGAGACGCGGCGAGGCCTTCGTAGAGGAGGCCTCCGATGACGGCGCCTCGCATGGGTCCGCACATGCGCTCCCACGCCACAGGAGGCCCGGCATGAAGGATGGTGTCCGACGTCATGCCCGGGATGACATCCTGGGCGACGCCGATTCCGATCAGCGTGGGCTGTGCAGCGAGGAGCCTCTCCATGGCCGTCCGGTTCGCGCGCTCGATCTCTTCGACCCAGCCGTCGCCGCTCTCGGCGCGCAACCCGTCGAGGAGGCGCGCCAGCTCGGGATCGCCGCCCGCCGGCGGCCTCCAGTCGACATCGACGACCGGGCAGCCGGCGGCGCGCAGCGCCTCGCCGAACGAGGCAAGCCCCAGATTCGCGACGCGCAGCTCGCCTGCGAAGAGGCTGCGGATCGGCTCGTTCGTTCGGCGCCTCATCGGGCGTCTCCTTGCGCGACCTTGGCTGCACATTGCGCGGCGAGGGCATTGGTTTCCGCGACGACGATCCCGGCGTTCTCGAGGGTTCGCCGCTGCGCGCCGTAGTCCTGTGGGTCGCGGCGAGTGCCCGTGACGGAGGCAATGATGAGGAGCCGCCGCTTCGCCTTGCGAGCCGCCGCGAGCGCCTCCGTTGCGGTGTTGGCAAGGCTTCGAGCGGGGTCGGGGTGCGCGCCGTAGCCGATGACGCAGTCGGCGAGGACGACGGCGACGGACGGATCGGCGCCCGCAGCGGCCACGTACCGGTCGCGGAGGTCGGGCTCGATCATCGGGTGAGGGCGGCCGACGGTGAACGCGTCGTCGCCGAGGTCCCACAGGACGTGGCCGCCTGCGGCGGGGCCGCCCGCCGTGGCCGCTTCGGCGCCGACCCGAAATCGCTTGTCCGCGGCGACGTTCGAACGGACGTCGAGCCCGGCGGCGCGGAGGATGGCCCACGCCTCCTGGCAGAGCGTTCCACCGCAGAAGAGGCCGCGGATCGAGCGCTGTTCGGGCGGGAACGCGACGGGGGGCAGCTTCGGCAGGCGTGGCTCCTCCGAGACGTCGATGCCGCCGAGCCGACAAGCGCGGCGAGCCGCCTCATCGAGGGTCGCGGCAAACGTAAGGTCCTGCTCGGCCTTGCGCGCCGCCGCCGCGACGAACTGAACGACCGCCGGCTTGCCCGTGTTGCGCAGGCGGGCGAGGACGAGGTCGGCGACAACCGGGCTCGGGGACTTCGACACGACGACGAGAACCGCGGTCCCGGCATCCTCGGCCAGGGCGTCGATCGCCGCGAGGGTCGATCGCGCGGCCACGGGCTCCGAGAGGTCTCGCCCGCCGCTGCCGATCGCCTGGGAGACGCCGCCCCCGAGGCGATCGATGAGCGAGGAGACTTCTTGGATGCCGGTGCCCGAAGCGCCGACGATGCCGATGGAGCCGCGTCGGACGACGTTGGCGAAACCGACGGGAACGCCGTTCAGGATGGCGGTGCCGCAGTCGGGACCCATGAGGAGGAGGCCGCGGCCCGCCGCCTCGTCCTTGAGCGCGATCTCGTCATCGACGGAGACGTTGTCGGAGAAGAGCATCACGTGGAGCCCGCGGCGAAGCGCCTGGCGCGCCTCACGGGCCGCGTACGGGCCGGGAACAGAGATGAGAGCAAGGTTGATCTGGGGATCGACGTCGAGAGCCTCGGCGAGCGTCGAGGGTCGAGCGACGGCCGCAGGAGTGGAATCCTGAGACCCCGCAAGCAGTCCCGCGAGACGGATCCTCGCCTTCGCGAGCGCATCTCCGGACGCCGCGTCGACGGCGATCACGAGGTCGGTTGGAGTGATGCGCTCTCCGGAGGTCTCGGCGACGAAGCCGACGCGCTCAAGGCTCTCGAGGTTGGCCGGCGTACCCATTGCGACGACGGCCTTCGCGATCCCCGGAACGTCCTCGAGTTCGCGGCTGATCCGCAAGAGGAAGACGGAGTCGAAGTAGCGGTTCTTCTCGACGAGGACGTCCTTCATGGCTTCACGCCTTTCTCGGCGAGCCGGGCGAGGACGTGCTCGGGAGAGAGCGGGAGGGACGTGAACTCGATGCCGAGCGCGTCGTAGAGCGCGTTTCCGATCGCTGAGGGGACCGAGATCATCGGGTGCTCGGCGACGCCGCGGGCGCCGTACGGTCCGTCCGGCTGGGGGTTCTCGAGGAGGATCGGCACCATCTCCCGCGGCAGGTCCTTGGCCGTCGGGATCTTGTAGTCGACGAAGCTCGGGTTCTTCAGGCGCCCTTCCTTGTCGAACCGGAACCCCTCCCACAGGGCCGAGCCGATTCCCTGAACGACGCCGCCGATCACCTGCCCGCGGGCAAGCCCCGCGTTCAGCACCTTCCCGGCGTCGACGGCGGTCGCGATCCGCAGGATCTCGATCTCGCCGGTCTCCGCGTCCACTTCGAGCTCGACGCCGTGTGCGCCGTAGGTCCAGAACTGCGCAGGACGACCCTGGCCGGTGTCGGGATCGAGGTGCGTCAGGCCGTGGGCGATGAACCGGCCGTGGCCGATGACCGGCCCGCCGATCGCGTTGCCGTTCGGATACACGTAGCCCAGCGCTAGGAGCCTGTAGGGAATGGCGCGCTTCGGCTCGCCATCCGGATAGGCGGACGCGTTCTCGCAGACGATCTTCTCGGGCGCGACGCCGAAGATCTGCGCCGCGACGGCGCGGATCTGGCGCAGGCAGTCGGCGGCGGCCTCGATCACCGCGTGCCCTCCCATGTACGAGAACCGGCTTGCCACGGTCTGCCAGTCGTAGGGCGTGAAGGCGGTGTCGCAGTCGGAGTTGATGTGCACCGCATCGATGGGAACACGCAGTTCCTCGGCCGCGATCTGACGGAGGACGGTGTACGTCCCCTGCCCGTAGTCCACGCCGGAGACGAGGATGTCGGCCGCGCCGTCCTCGTCGAGCTTGATGATCGCCGAGCAGGACGTCGACGTCGGCATCGCCGGGGCCTTGTGGAGCATCGCGATCCCCTTGCCGCGACGCTTGGTCGATGACGCAGGGGAGGACGAGGGCGTGCCCCAGTCGATAGCCTTCGCCACCGCGTCGAGACACTCAACCGGTTTCCCGTGCCCGGCCGTGAACGTCTCGCCGGTGATCGTCGCGTCTCCCAACGTGAGCAGGTTTCGGCGGCGGAACTCGGCGGGGTCGAGGCCGAGCTTCCGCGCCGTCTGATCGATCGCCCGCTCGATCCCCCACAGAACCTCGAGGTGGCCGAAGCCGCGGTACGCGGTGCCGTAAACCTTGTTCGTGTAGACGACGAACGAGTCGATCCAGCAGTTGGGAACGGCGTACGGTCCGGCGCCGGAGTACGCGGCGGCGCGCCCGACGTTGACGCCGTAGTCGGCGTAGGCGCCGGCGTCCCAGACGTAGGTCGCTTTCAGCGCCACGATCTTGCCGGCTCGCGTCGCGCCGATCTTGATCGTCGAGTGAAGGCCCTGGCGGGAGGGGAGTGTGTTGAACTCCTGCTCCCGCGTCGCGACGAACTTCACCGGTCGTCCACCCGCGGCCTTTGACAGGACGTAGACGAGCGGCTCGAGGTTGAGGCCCGCCTTGCCGCCGAACCCGCCGCCCACGTACGGAACGTGCACGCGGATCGCCGCGTGCGGAAGGCCGAAGGCGACGCTCATCAGGTGGCGGACCGTGTACGGCGACTGGCTCGACGTCCAGATCTCGACTCGCCCATCGGGGAGAGCCTGTGCGATCGAGGCGTGCGTCTCCATCGGAACGTGCTGAACCGGCGGGTTGTCGAAGCGAGCCTCGAGCAGGACCTCGGCCGAGGCGATCGCGGCGTCGAAGTCGCCCTTGCGGATCTTCTGATGGTGGGCGATGTTCGTGTTCGGTCTTGGGAAGAAGACCCCCTCCAGGTGGGCGTACGAACCGAGGTCGGGGTGAACGAGGGGGGCTCCGCTCTTCATGGCGTCGCGCGGATCGAAGACGGCCGCCGTCGGCTCGTACTCGACGCGGACCCGGCGGCAGGCGTCGCGGGCGATGTCGAGCGTATCAGCGGCGACGGCGACAACCGGCTCTCCCTGGTACCGGACGACGTCGCGCGCGAGGATCCGCTTGTCGCGCATGTAGAGGCCCAGGCGGACATCCAGGTTCGCACCGGCCAGGACCGCGCGGACTCCGGGCAAGGCCGCGGCGTCCGCGACGTCGACCCGCACGATGCGCGCCGACGCGTGCGGCGACGTCACGAGGGCCGCGTGGAGCATGCCGGGAAACGCGAGGTCGTGCGTGTAGCGCGCGGAGCCTGTGACCTTCTCGACCGCGTCGTCGCGGGGCACCGACTTCCCGACGTAGACGAGCGCGCGCGTCATAGCTTGCCTCCTTCCTCGGAGGCCGCACGGATGGCAGCGAGGATCGCCTCGTAGCCGGTGCAGCGGCAGAGGTTCCCCGCGATCGCTTCGACGATCTCCTCGTCGGTCGGATGCGGAGATCGCAGCAAGAGGGCGCGCGCGGACATGATCATTCCGGGAGTGCAGAAGCCGCACTGCACGGCGCCGGCGTCGACGAACGCGCGCTGGAGCGCCGACAGCTCGCCGTCCGTCGCCTCCCCCTCGATCGTCCGGACGTCGAGGCCGTCGGCCTCGACGGCGAGAACGAGGCACGCCGTGACGGGCCTTCCGTCGAGGAGCACGGTGCACGCGCCGCACTCGCCGATGCCGCACCCTTCCTTGGCGCCCGTGAGGGCGAGGCGGTCGCGCAAGAACTCGAGAAGCGTCATCCCGGCGGGAACCGAGGCGCGCTCTGCTTGGCCGTTGACGCGGAGCTCGATGTCGACCATCAGACGGCCCTCCGTGCAGACACCACGTCGGCGAGAAGCCGGCGCAGAAGGGCCGGCAGCACGGCGCGACGGTAGGCGGCCGAGGCGCGAACGTCGTCGATCGGCGCCGTCGCCGCGGCGGCGGCGCGAAGGACCTCTGCAGCGAGAGCCTCAGGCGAGGTTCCCTTCGTGTCGAAGGGCTCGAGAAGCACGGGCGTGGGGGCACAGCTCCCGACCGCGACGCGCAAGGTTGCGCGAGACGGCGCATACGCGGCGGCGGCGTTCACGACGGCGAGGTCATGTCCGCGGATCCGCTGCTGCTTCCGGAACGCCGTCCGCAGTTCCCCGTCGAGGGGCGGCATCCGGACGTCAACCACCACATCGCCGGGGGCAAGGCACGTTCGCTTCACGCCCGTGAACAGCTTCGCGACACGCACAGCGCGGGTTCCCTGTGGGCTTTGCACGGTGAGCTTCGCGTCGAGGACGAGGAGGATGGGCGCCATGTCGGCGGCCGGCGAGGCGTTGCACAGGTTCCCGGCGACGGTCGCCCGATTCCGGAGTTGGTACGTGGCGATGGACAGTGCTGCGTCGGAAAGCCCCGCGTAGGCTTTCCGCAGCTCCCGGTGTTCCACCACCACGTTCAGCGGCACCGCGGCGCCGATGACGGCCTCGTCGGGTCCCGTCCTGAGCGCCTGCAGTTCTTCGAGTCGCTTCACGTCGACGAGCAGCAATGGGGAGCGGGAGCCGTTGCGCAGATCGACGAGGAGGTCGGTGCCGCCGGAGAGGATGGCGGCATCGCGGCCAGCCTCTGCGAGGAGGCGGCACGCCTCGTCCACGGTCTTCGGGCGGGCGTACTCGAATCGACCTAGCACCGGAGAACTCCTTCCTCCTGGAACGCCATCGCGAAACACAGGACGGCGCGCTCACCCTTGGGGAGTTCGACGCCGTCGGCTCGATGATCATAGGGGCGCGACGTCTGTCTGCCAAGCCGCCTGACAGGGAGAGAGCCTCGGCTGCGAATCTTGTGACGAGCGAATCCGCAGGCGTTCGGTTACACGAGGAACGTGAACGCCGTCATTTCCCCCGGCCGGAGGTACTCGATCTCGACGCGCGTGATGCGGAACAGGGCGAACTGAGGGTCGTCGCTACCGGTCCAAAACTCCCGCAGGAAAGGAATCTCCTTCCCGATTGCCTCGCGGGTCGAGGGATCGGTGACCGGCGCCGCGAGTCCCGCGATCCGCAGGTAGCCGTTGCCGCATTCGGCATCGAGGGGGAGACAGAACTCCACGTTCGGATTGCGGCGCATCTGGCGGGCCTTGGCGCTCCGAGTGCTCGTGGCGATCCAAAACTTCTGATCGATGTTGAGGAGCGTCACGGGGCGGACGCGCGGCTGCTCGGCTTCGGCCGTCGCGAGGTAGACGCACTGGCTCGGCTTCAGGCGCCTCCAGACCTCTTCCTGGATCTCGGAGAGCGTGTTCGGCATTCCTTCCTCCTTGGGTTTGGGAGTGAACGGTCGGTTATAGGGCGGAGCGAGGCCGTCGGTCAACCCCGGCGCTTCGCACCCGGCGTCCCTTCCGGGCCGGACGGTCACAGCCCTATCGGGCGTGCGTCCCGAACGCCTCTCGAATCCACGCATCGATCTCGTCGCGAACGCGGCGGAACGCGGCGAGGCGGTGCTCCTTCGAGCCGATCACCGTGCTCGGATCGTCGAACGACCGATGGATCTGGCGACCGCCCGGGAAGAACGGGCACGTTGGCTCGTCGTGTCCGCACACGGTGACGACAAGGTCGAAACCATGTCCGACGAGCTCTTCGACATGCTTCGAGCGCAACTCCGACGTTGAGACGCCGATTTCCTCTAGGGCGAGGATCGCCAGCGGGTGGACTCCGGCAGGCTCCGTGCCGGCGCTTGCCGCTTCGTATCGATGGGGGAACCGCGCGCGGAGAAGCGCCTCCGCCATCTGCGAACGAACGGCATTGTGGTGGCAAAGAAACAACACCGCCTGGCGCCGTTCGGAACCGCGGTCTGCTTGTTTCATCGCGCGCGGAGTATACACGGGCACGGTGATGTGGCCGTGCGTGGAGCGGGAATTGCGAGCCGGTATATCTTTCGTCGCCAGTTGCATAGATCGCGTTACAAATATATACTCCGGTCACCAAAAAACAACGAGAAAGGCGGTCAATGTGAAGAAGCTCTGCACCTGGTCAACGGTGGTCGTGGCGCTCCTCGGGCTCGCTGTCTCGGCTGCGGCCGACGTCACGTACAAGGGGTCGACGACCGTTCTCCCGATCGCGCAGTTCATCTCGGAGGAACTCGCCCCCGGCGTCGTCTTCTCTGTCCAGGGCGGCGGTTCGGGCACCGGCATTGCGGCGATCATCGACGGGACTACGGACGTCGCCGGATCGTCCCGCTACATGAAGCTCGAGGAGTTTCAGAAGGCCGTGGCGAATGGCGTGATCCCGTACATCTGGGAAGTCGCGATCGATGCCTTGTCGATCGTGGTCCACCCCTCGAACCCGATCCAGCAGCTCACCTACGAGGATCTCCGGAGGATCTACCTCGGCCTTGTAACGAACTGGGCCGAGCTTGGAGGCCCCAACCGCGAGATCGTCGTTGTTTCCCGCGACACGTCGTCGGGCACGTACGGCACGTTCAAGGAGCTCGTTCTTGAGAACCAGGAAGTCACGGCCCGTGCTCTTTTCCAGGCCTCGAACGGCGCCGTCGCCACGACGGTGGCGTCGACCCCGGGAGCCGTCGGCTACGTCGGGTTGGGGTACCTTCAGGCGAGCCTAAAGGCCGTGGCCGTCGCGAAGAGCGCTGGAGGTCCTTTCGTGCTGCCGAGCGTCGCGACGGCCGTCTCGCTGGAGTACCCCCTCGCTCGGCCGCTGTTCCTGATCACGAGCGGCTACCCGAAGGGCGAGGTCGCCCAGATCGTCAAGTTCGTGCTGTCCGACGCAGGTCAGCGGCTTGTCGTTGAGGCAGGCTTTGCTCCGATCCGCGCCCTTCCGTAAGACGTAGCTGGTCACCCTCCCCCTCGGAGAGGGCCGGCCTGGGGAAGCAAGTCAGGCCGGCCTCTCGCTCTTGGGTCGGCACGTTCTAGGGAGGGGCTTGCTAGGACGCTCGGCGAAGTATATAGTTCCGACGTGCGTATGAACCACAGCCAGTACCTACCAACTTCCAGGCGGCGATCCCCTCTGGCCCGCCTGGCTGAACGGGCGGATCGACCAATCTTCTTTGCGTTCGGTCTTGTGAGCTTGGCTGCCCTCGCCGTGATCGTCTTCTTCGTGCTGCGCGAGGCGCTTCCGGTGTTCCGGTTTGTGTCGCCGGCCGAATTCCTCGGCCCGAGGTGGTACCCGACGAGCGAGCCGCCGGCGTTCGGGGCGATGCCGATGATCGCTGCAACCCTTCTGGTGACGGTGGGGGCGCTGGTCGTCGCGATCCCCCTCGGCTTCGCCGCGGCCGGCTTCGTTGCCGAAGTCACTCCGCCGGCGCTTCGCGACGTGGCGAAGTCGCTGCTCGAGCTTCTCGCAGCGATCCCTTCCGTCGTGTACGGGTTCCTCGGCCTGACGGTGCTCGCTCCGTTCGTTCAGCGCGCCTTCGGTCTTGCGACGGGACAGAACGCGCTTACCGCATCGCTCATCCTCGGACTGATGGCGCTGCCCACTGTGGCGAGCCTGGCCGAGGATGCGCTGGCCGCCGTGCCCAAGGCGCATCGGGAGGCTGCCCTGGCCCTGGGCGCGTCGCGCTGGGAGACCACGTGGCGCGTCGTGTTCCCGTCCGCGTTCTCCGGGCTGTTCAGTGCGGCCGTCCTCGGGATGGGGCGGGCCGTCGGAGAGACCATGGCCGTCCTGATGGTCGCGGGGAACTCGCCGGCCTTGACGTGGTCAATCCTCCGCCCCGTGCGAACGCTGACGGCGGGGATCGCGCTCGAGATGGCGGAAGCTCCTCAGGGCGGCGCTCACTACCACGCGTTGTTCGCGCTGGGAGCGATCCTCCTCCTCATCACCCTGGCGACGAACGGCCTCGCCGAGTGGCTTTGCGGCCGCGTCGCGAGGAGGGGCGAGTGAAGGCTCGTCGTGGCGCGAGGACGAGACGGATCACCGAGATCGTCGCGTTCTCTCTGCTCGGCGCGGCGATGCTGGTCGGGCTGTTGGCTCTCGGCGTGATTCTCTACTACATCATCTCGCGCGGAAGCGG
>JBFYQP010000065.1:0-2931 GCA_041302745.1 Candidatus Bipolaricaulota bacterium
TCGATCTTCTCTGGAACGAGGTCTCGATGGGCTCGAGCGTCAGCCTCGCGCAGGGCTATGTCCACGCTGGGATGAAGACGCCGGTCATCGCGACGATCGGCGACTCGACGTTCTTCCACGGCGGGATCCCCGGTGTCTTGAACGCTGTACAGCACCGCACGCCGCTCGTCGTGGTCGTCATGGACAACGGTTGGACGGCGATGACCGGCATGCAGGTGAACCCGGGGACGGGTGAGGAAGAGCAGAAGGGCGGGCGACGGATCGACCTCGCGACGCTCATCCCGGCGCTTGGTGTCGATCGACTCGCCGTCTCCGACCCGTTCGACCTGGCGGCGACGACCGCGATCCTGACGGGGTTCTTGAAAGAGACGGAGGGCGTGCGCGTGCTCCTCGCGCGTCAAGAGTGCGCGATCCAGGCGCGGCGGAGGGGAGAGACTGGCCCGGCGATCCAGCTCGATACGACGAAGTGCGTCCTCTGCAAGCGCTGCATCCAGATCACTGGCTGTCCTGCACTCAGCTTGCTGAGTGCAGGACAGCTGGGGCAGAACGGCGACTCGCCGGCTGGCGAGTCGCTAGGGACGGAGTCTCTTGGGCGTGCTTCCTCCGCCGAGTCGGGCGACTTCTCCCAAGCTGCATCGATCGCGATCGATGCAGCCCTCTGCAATGGCTGCGGACTCTGCGCGGCAGTCTGCCCGACTTCCGCTCTGACCCGGCCGACTCTCAGCCGGGGTGGTGACGCTCGATGACATCTGGAAGCTCGGCACACGGCAAGGCTGCTGGCGGCTATGCCGCCTGTGGCATTGCCACCTGTGACATCGTCCTCGTTGGCGTTGGCGGGCAGGGGATCCTGACGATCGGCGACCTCCTGTTGCGCGCCGCGCTTGAGAAGGGCATCTCGGCCTCGTTCGCTCCGACAAAGGGCATGGCTCAGCGCGGCGGGTTCGTCAAGGCCGAGCTGCGTCTTGGAAAGGATGGAGTCGGGCCCAGAATTGCGGCCGGATCCGCGGACCTCGTCCTCGCCACCGAGCGTTCCGAGGCCTTGCGCGGAATCCCGTACGCCAAACGGGGCGGGGACTTCGTCCTCTACGACGACGTCTGGGCGCCGACAGGAGTCATGCTCGGCAAGGCGACCTACCCCGAGCGAGATGCCGTCGTGGCCGCGATCGAGGCCGCAGGCGCGAGAGCGACCATCCTCTTGCCGGCGCAGATCCCGCTCGTGGGTGGGCGACCGGCCGCGGCGAACCTCGTCGTCCTCGGCGCGGCGTGCGGTACGCCCGCATTGGCGGCGCTCGTCGATGCGGCGACGGTCGAGGCGACAGTCGCCGCTCGATGGCCGGCCGTGGCTTCCGCGAACGTCGCGGCCTTCCGGATCGGACGAGAGCTGGCAAAACGCTGATGAACCTCGATGCGTTCTTCCGGCCGCGCGGCGTCGCCGTCGTCGGGTCGGTCACTGAAGGCAAGCTCGCTCGCGTCTTGATCGACCAACTCGTCGCGGGCGGTTATTCGCCCGTCTACGCCGTGAATCCCCACGCGAAGGGGGCGCCCGGGACGGCCGGCGCGGCGCGCACGTTCGCCGAACTCGCGAAGGCCGGCGCGCTCGTCGACCTGGCCGTGGTCGCTTCGCCGGCAACTTCGGTGGCCGGGGTGATCGAAGATGCCGGCCGCTCTGGCGTTCGCGCCGCAGCGGTCATCGCGTCGGGATTCTCGGAGTGCGGCGAGACCGCCAAGGAACAGGCCGTCGTCCGCGCCGCGCGCGCCACAGGCCTGCGTTTCATCGGCCCGAACTGCGCCGGGTTGGTCAACACGAAGTGGAGCCTCTTCCCGACGCTCGAGACGCGGCCGCCCAAGGGCGACGTCGCTCTCGTGTCGCAGAGCGGCGCGATCGGCGGTGCGATCTTGTCCTGGGCCGAGGAGCAGGGCGTCGGGTTCTCCGTGTTCGTGTCCTACGGGAACGGCGCCGACCTGACCGACGTGGACTTCCTCGACTCCCTGCGCGAGGACGAGGAGACGAAGGTCGTCGCGCTCTACGTCGAGACGGTCTCGGACGGGCGGGCGTTCCTCGCCGCGGCGCGGCGCCTGACCGCCGTGAAGCCGCTCATCGTGATCAAGGCGGGCCGCTCGCTGGCGGGCGGCCGCGCCGCGTTGTCCCACACGGGCTCGCTTGCCGGTGCCGATGTCGTCTACGACGCGGCGCTCCGACAGGCCGGCGCGATCCGCGTCGACGGGATCGAGGAGATGTTCGACGTCTGTCGTGGACTGGCCTCGTTCCCGCCCGTGCGCGGCCGTCGCGTCGTCATCGTCACGAACTCCGGCGGTCCTGGCGTGCTGACGGCGGATCGCGCCGAAGTCGCGGGACTCGAAGTCCCTCCTCCGAGCGCGGCTCTACGCGCGCGTCTGGCCGAGAGGCTCCCGTCGTTCTGCAGTCTCGGGAACCCGATCGATCTGACGGTGCAGGGCGATGAGGCGGCATACCGAGACGTTCTCACGATGGCTCTTGAGGAATACGACGCGGCCGTGGCGATCGACGTCAACACGCCGTATCTCGACGCAGCGCTCGTCGCACGCGGGATCGTGGCTGCGGCGAGCGCCACCGGGAAGCCGATCGCCGCGACGTTCATGGCGGGCCGGACGGCCGCCGCGGCGCTTCCCGTCTTGATCTCCGGGCGAGTACCCGATTTCCCGACCGGAGAGCGGGCAGTCGCCGCTCTTGCGCTTCTCGCGAGCGACCGGGCTCGGCGGGAGCGGGCGGCCTTGCGACCAGGAGAGGCGCATGGCGTTGCCGCGAGGCCAACCGGGGCCTCGCTTACAGGAGAAACGCAATGCGTTTCTCCGATCGAGCCGAATGAGGGCTCACTTCCGGGGCATGACCTGGTCTTGTCGGAGCCGGATGCGATGGACTGGTTGGAGGCGGAGGGGTTGCCGGTTCCACCG
>JBFYQP010000070.1:0-5357 GCA_041302745.1 Candidatus Bipolaricaulota bacterium
CGATGGTCACTACCGAGTCCGCGAATGCCGCGAACGAGAGCAAAGCCAGCACGACAAAGACGATCCACCGCTTCATCCGTCCTCCTCGGGACACTGCCTCGTAGCCACACACCTTATGGGACAAACTGACTACCACTAAGAATACCATTGAGGGACTCTGCCTTCCAATGGGAGACGCGGCCTCAGTGCCGGAAGACTGCTCCGCTTGGGAAGGGGATGCTTCACACTCGTCGGCAAGTACGAGTACCTGCTCGCGATGCGAGGCTGCGCCATTCGCCCGACCTACCTCCGCTCTCCGGGCTCTTCCACAGGAATCCTCGTCTCCGCCTCTCGCTGGGCCTCCAGATCTGCAGTCGACCCCGCCGCATCTCCAAGACGCTCGCGAGCCTTCGCTCGTGCGGCGTAGGCGCGGGCGATCCCGGGCCAGTTGTCGATCGGAAGGAGCGCCTCGAGCGCGCGGCCGGCGGCCGTTGCGACCCCGGCAGGGTCTCCTGAAATCAGTCCGGCATTGATGAGGTCTGCCCGAAGGATCCAACACCAGCCGAGTCCCTGCCGGAAGTCCGAGCCGTCGCCTCTCGCAAAGAGGTCCTGAGCCTCGGAAAGCAGAGCGAGTCCGCGCTCGCGGCCGCCCGAGACGAGCACGTTCGTTCCGTGCGACATCAGGCTGCGGGCGAGAGTGAGCGCGTCGCCCGAGGCGCGAGCCGCCGCGATCTCGCGCTCGCTCACCCGGGCGGCATCCTCGGCACGGCCCAGGACTCGCAGCATGTTGCCCTGGCGCATCAGGCAGTAGGCCAGGGCGCGCTGGGCCTCTCGTTCGGCCGCGGGCTCGCACTGGGCCAGAACCTGTTCGAGGTCCGCGGATGCCTGCTCGTAGACGGCGAGCGCTTCCGCACTCCTGCCGGGCACCTCGAGCGACCAGAGGGCCTTGTCCGCTCGCTCCTCGCATTGTCTGATTCGATCTGCAATCGAGGTCATCGTCCCCCCGCTCTCCAGTTTGCTTACCGAAACCGCGGTCCATCTTCTCCAGCGCCGCTCTCGCCGTCCAACGAGCTGCGGACGGTTTGACGGCTCCGCGCATCGGTGCTATGGTGCGTGCGGTGTGGGGGCTCGCGCGCGCGAGCCCCTCTTGTCTCAGCGACATCGCGCCGGATGGCGGGAGGTGACGTCGATGCCAGGGATCCTCGTCTTCATGATCGGGTTCTTCCTCGTGATCGTAGTCGGCGGGTTCGTTGCACTCAGCCGCTAGACCGGCTCGGCGATGTCCGAGGAGGGCCCTATGACTGCGCGCTGTGGTCTTGTGATTGCCTGCGTCGCGTGCGTTGCGGCGCTGATCGTCGGCTGTACTCCCCCGGCATCGACAGTTCGCCTGACGATCACGTTCGGCACCATGGGCGCCTACGCCGGAGACCTGTTCGAAATCCGCATCGTCACCATTGGCGGGACCGAAGTCGCGCGAGAGACGATCGCATCGATCTCGTCTTCACAGTTCAGCGTTTCGTTCCCGGGACTGGAATCAGGGAGGGCGTTCCGCGCCGACTTCTATGTCGACGTGAACGAGAATGGGCGGTACGACGCGCCGCCGACGGACCACGCCTGGCGCCTCGACGTGCCGGCGATGGATGCAGACACGACGCTGCCGTTCACGCCGGGCGGCGCGTTCACCGACATCGACTTCCCCGTGCCGGCTGCCACTACGCCCGTGGCGAACGGCCTCATTGCCGTCGGCGAGTATCGCCACACGATGACCGATCCCACGACCAGCATGACGGTCTCATGGCAGAACGACGCGACCACGCTCTACGTCGGCCTCGTCTCTCCTGGCGAGGGGTGGCTGGCGATCGGCTTCGATCCGGTGAACAGGATGGAAGGCGCCAACATCATCATCGGGTACGTGAGCGGAGGGGTTCTCACGATCGAGGACCAATACGGCTCGGGGCCGCAGAACCACACTGCCGATGCGCACGACGACATCCTCAGCTCGGGCGGCCGCGAGGCTGGTGGGAAGACGATGATGGAGTTCTCGATTCCGATGAACAGCCGCGATCCGCAGGACAGGAAGCTCGAGCCTGGCGAGCGGTACGCGATCATCCTCAGCTACCACCTGTCCGAGGACACGCTTGTGACGTACCACGTCGCGGCGCGTTCGACGAGGCACATCGAGCTCGACTAGCCGACCAGTCGGCGCGCCGACCAGTCGGCTAGCCGGCTCCGGAGTCCGTCGCCGATGCGCACAGAGCCCTGTGGCCGACGGGCTCCCCGCGCAGTATCATGCGAGGCTGCGGTGCGCCTGACCTGATTTGCAGAAGCGGTTGGCGCGGAGAGAAAGAATGAGGCAAAAACCGATCGAACAGCTTGCGCGAGATCTCAAGCTGCGCATTGAGCCGGAGAGTCTGGAGCGCGCGTTTCTGCACAGCTCGTACTCGAACGAGGTTGGCGATCCGCGCGGCTCCAACGAGCGGCTCGAGTTCCTCGGCGACGCCGTGATCGATCTCGCCGTCACGTCTCACCTTTACGAAGCGTTCCCCGACGCCGACGAGGGCCGCCTGACGAAGGCCAAGTCCGTCGCGGTCAGCCGGCCCACGCTCGCCGAGAAGGCCGACGAGCTCGGCCTCGCCGACTACCTGCGGCTCGGAAAGGGCGAAGAAGCGAACAACGGCCGCGAGCGACCCAACAACCGCGGCAACGCCTTCGAGGCGCTCGTCGCCGTTCTCTACCTCGAGCGAGGCTTCGCGTACGCCCAGAAGTTCGTGATCCGCTGTCTCGAGGCCGACATCGAGCGCTATCTCGCGGAAGAGTCGACGACCGGCGACTACAAGAGCCTGCTGCAGGAGACCGCGCAGCGCCTGTTCGACTGCCGGCCCGCGTACTCGCTCGCCGAGTCGCGCGGTAAAGAGCACAGCAAGGAGTTCGCTGTCAGCGTCTCCGTCGCCGGCCACCGCAGCATCGGCCGCGGCCGGACGAAGAAAGAAGCTGAGCAGGCCGCCGCCAAGCAGCTATACTTGATCCTCGAAGAGTTCTAGACCCCCGTAGCTCAGATGGATAGAGCGCCGGTTTCCTAAACCGTAGGTCACAGGTTCGACTCCTGTCGGGGGTAAAGTTGAGGCGGGCCTCTGTGCCCGCCTCAGCTTTGCCCCCCGCTGGTGAGAGCTTGTGGGAGTTCGCGTCAGCGAACTCCCAAGCCGCCCCGCGGGGCGGCCCAGGTTCACGACTCCTGTCGGGGGTACAGGTGCAGGAATCAGCCTGCTACTGGACTGTCTGGCACGACACCACTAAGCAGGCTTAGAACCATCTCGGTCAGCAACGCGTCCTCCCGCTTCCTGATCCAAACACTCACTTTGGGCGAGTCCGCGGCAGGTAGGCCACTGCTCTGTCGTACGACACGGAGACTCCCGCCGCTCAGCACGCGCTCGACCTCGTCGCGGGTTGCCCAACAGAAGTCTCCCGGATTCGTCTGCTTGAGAGACTGACCTGCTCGCGCCTTGGGGCAAGGCAGGCTTTGCCGGCATTCATCTCTCGCAGAGCGTTGCCATGCAGCAGAAGGCCGAGGCGCGCACTGTCTCCGACCAGAAGCTCCAGGCTCTCTTGATCCGAAGGGCTCGGCAATCGGCGTGATCCAGCCTGGGTGAGTGTAGATCCGATCGGCAAGCCTGTTCCGGGAGATCAGGTCGCCGCCCGCGCGCTGGTGCCTTCGTTGCCGCTTGGCTTTCGATCATGTAGAATACTATTCTATGGTGGCGAAGCCTGAGGGGAAGCGCGAGTACTTGAGCTCGTCTCTCGAACGGAGTCTGCGCGTGCTTCGGCTGTTCGACGCCGAGAACCGCAGCCTCACGTTGAGCGAGATCGCTCGCCGCATCGGGTCGACGCCGGGCGGGTCCACGCCGATCCTGAACACGCTCGAGAAACACGGGTTCCTGGCGCGGGATCCAGAGTCGAAGAGGTACCGCCTCGGGCTGACAATCCTCGAACGAGCGAACTGCGTCCTTGTCTCGCTCGACGTGAGCGAGGCCGCAAAGCCCGTCCTGAGAGCATTGGCGAGTGAGTTACGGGTGAATGCGCATCTTGCCGTCCGATACGATTCCGAGGTCCTCTACGTCCACCGTGAGGAGGCTGCTCCCGCCGTTGTACTTCAGTCGATCATTGGGCGACGCGCACCGCTCTACTGCACCGCATTGGGCAAGGTCTTCTTGGCGTTTGATGCAGCGCCTCTCGTGGACGAGATATCGAGCGCGCAGCTCGCTCCCGTAACGCCGAAGACTCTTACAACTCCCAGGGCGCTGCGCGATGACATCGAGGCAACGCGCGCGCGGGGATACAGCATTGATGACGAGGAGTTCCATCTCGGGCAGGTCTGCGTCGCGGTCCCGGTGCGGGACTTCCAGGCGCGATTGGTGGCCGCGATGTCGATCTCGATCGCCAAGCCGCGGCTCGACGCGGAGCCCTTGACCATGTTCGCGGATGAGCTGGTCGCGGCGGGCCGGCAGGTTTCCGCTGCGCTTGGGAATGTAATCCATAGGGCAGGGTGAGAAGCATGGCGCAGGTGTTGCTGGCTCATGTAACGAAGACGTTTGGCGATTTTGCGGCCGTGAACTACGTGTCTATAGTCATCGAAGACGGTAAGTTCACGGTCCTCGTTGGACCATCGGGATGCGGCAAGACGACGACCCTCCGGATGGTCGCCGGCCTCGAGGATGCCACGAGTGGCGAGATCCGCATCGGCGACCGCGTCGTCAACGATGTCCCGCCGAAGGATCGCGACATCGCGATGGTTTTCCAGAACTACGCCCTGTACCCGCACATGGACGTGTACAACAACATGGCGTTCGGCCTCAAGCTACGCAAGTACCCCAAAGAGGAGATCAAGAAACGCGTCACCGAGGCTGCGGCCATGCTCGGCATCGAGGCGAAGCTCAAGAGCAAGCCGCGCGAGCTCTCCGGCGGCCAGCGCCAGCGCGTCGCCGTCGGTCGCGCCATTGTTCGCAACCCGAAGGTCTTTCTGTTCGACGAGCCTCTCTCCAACCTCGACGCCAAGCTGCGCGTCCAGATGCGCACCGAGCTCGAGCAGCTGCACCACAAGCTGAAGACGACGACCATCTATGTCACGCACGATCAAGTCGAAGCCATGACCCTTGGCGACCGCATCGCCGTGATGAAGGACGGCGTGATCCATCAATACGCGCCGCCGCAGGAAACGTATGACCGCCCGGCCAATCAGTTCGTCGCCGGGTTCATCGGCAGTCCGGCGATGAACTTCCTCCCGGCGACCGCGGCTCGGCAAGACGGCACCATGACCGTGACCGGCGTCGGCTTCAAGATGACCCTTCCGGTGGACTCGCGACTCGCACTGCCCGCGCACGTCA
>JBFYQP010000101.1:0-10758 GCA_041302745.1 Candidatus Bipolaricaulota bacterium
TCAGCCCGAAGAAGACGTGGGAGGGAGTGGCCGGAGGGCTGGTTGTGGCAATCGCGGGAGGCGTCGTCGGCGCTACGCTGTCCCCCGTATGGAGGGAACTCGTCTTCTGGAACGGGTTCCATCACATCCTCATCTCCGGGCTCTTCGTGAGCTGTGCGACGCAGCTGGGCGACGTGTTCGCGTCGAAGTTGAAGCGCGCGGCGGACGTCAAGGACTCGGGCACCTTCCTCCCCGGCCACGGGGGCGCCCTCGACCGTATCGACGGCCTCCTGTTCGCTCTGCCCGTCTTCTATTTCTACTTCCACTACATCCTGCGGTTCTTGTGAACTCGCCCGATGGCGGAGGAGAGGGGAACCTCGAAGCGAAGGACAAAGTGTAGGGCGGCCGCGCTAGGTTCGCTCGGCCGCCCTCTCCGGGTGGTGAAAAAGATGAGGGGGTTCTTTTTCGCTCCGGGTGACTATACCACATGCGGCGCGGAGCGTCAGTAATGTGCATTACTGACGAGCTGTAATGCAGCAACGAAGCATCGTTGGCCTTCACGCGGGACGCAGATCAGTCTCGGAGCAGGTCGCCCACAGAGAGGGACTCAAGGAGGTCGGACAGTTTTGCGTTGATCCGCGCCCACGCCTTCTTCGTTGGGCAGATCGAGACGAGATTGCAGCGGGGCTCCTCCCCGAGGCAAGGTACGAGGGCGATCGGCTCGGCGAGCGCCCCGAGGACGCGGCGAACGGACAGCTGTTCCGGCGCCATGGAGAGGCGGTAGCCGCCGGCCCGGCCTTGCCGGGACTCGACCAGCCCGGCGGTCCTCAGGCGGTGGAGGATCTTCTCGACGAACGGGGACGGAAGGGAGCATCGCTCGGCCACCACGGCCGCGGAGAGCGACTCGTCGGCCGGCAGGCGGGCGAGCTCGAGCATGAGGATCAGACCGTAGCTTGCCTTCTTCGTCAGTTGCATGAGCTAGGCTCTCCGGCCGCGGCGACGTCGCCCTTTGCCTGCTCGCGGTCGAGGAAGGCCTTGTAGCGCTTGTCGAGTGCCGCCACGTCTTTCTCGACCTTCTCGTGCCGGCGCCGCAGGGCATCGGGAATGGGCATCCCGTGCTCGGACAGGTAGTTGTGGATCGCTTCGTTCAGCGCGTCGGCGGCGAGCGCCGAGCAGTGCATCTTCACCGGGGGAAGGCCGCCAAGCTCCTGAGCGACGTCCTGGTTGGTGATCGCAATGGCCTCCAGAAGCGTCTTTCCCTTTGCCAGATCCGACACCATCGACGAGGTGGCGATGGCCGCCGTGCACCCGAACGTCTCCCACGACACGTCGGCGATGACGTCCCGTCCTTGGCTGTCCTTCTCCACTCGGATGTATAGCCACATGACGTCGCCGCACACGATGTTTCCAACCTTCCCGATAGCCGATGGGTTGGCCAGCTTCCCCATGTTGTGGGGGTGGCGGAAGTGCTCGATCACTCTTTCGGTGTACACGTCACCTCACCTACCTTGAACGGAGACAAGTCGCGCAGATCCTTGACGACGCGGGGGAGGACGTCGAGCAGCCGATCGATGTCGGCGTCCGTTGTCTGCCGGCCGGTGCTGATGCGCAGGCTGCCGTGCGCCATCGACAGCGGCACGCCGATCGCCACGAGGACGTGGCTCGGCTCGAGGTCGGGCGACGAACAGGCCGACCCGGTCGACGCCGCGATCCCTTGCTCGTCGAGGCGCATCACGAGGCTTTCGCCTTCGATTCCCTGGAAACTGAAGTTCGCGATGTGGGGAAGGCTGTCCATCGGGTGTCCGTTAAGGCGGGTTCCCGGGATGGAGCCAACCCCTTCGATCATGCGGGCGCGGAACCGCCGCATGCGGGCGACAACTTCGTCACGCTCCTGCGCGGCAAGGCGGGTCGCGGCGGCGAACCCAACGATTCCCGGCACGTTCTCCGTCCCGCTTCGGCGCCCGTTCTCGTGACCCCCGCCGTGCAGGGTCGGAGAGATTCGCGTCTTCTTGCGAACGACGAGGAGGCCTACGCCCTTCGGCCCGTGCAGCTTGTGGGCCGACGCCGACAGAAGGTCGACCGACGGCGTCGGAAGGTCGATCTTCCCGAAGGCCTGAACAGCGTCGGTGTGGAAGGCGACCCCCCGCTCGCGGCAGATCGCGCCGATCTCGGCGATCGGTTCGAGCGTCCCGATCTCGTTGCTTCCAGCGATGATGGACACGAGGAAGGTGTCCTTGCGGAGCGCGGCTCGGACCTGATCGGGTTCGACGCGCCCTGAGCCGTCGACGTCGAGGAGGGTCGCGTCGAAGCCGTGGGAGGTGAGCCAGTTGACGGAATGGAGGACGGCGTGGTGCTCGATCTTTGTCGATACCACATGCCCGCCGCTCCGGCGAGGTGCGTACGCCGATCCGAGGATCGCGAGGTTGTCGGCCTCCGTCGCGCCGGACGTGAACACAATCTCCTCGGGGAGGACGCCAAGGAACTCGGCGATCGTCGCCCGGCTTGCCTCCACGGCTCGGCGAGCCTCACGCCCGAACGCATGGAGGCTGGACGGATTGCCGTAGAGGGAGTCGAAGTACGGCCGCATCGCGTCCAGGACCGCAGGGGCGACGGGCGTTGTCGCGCTGTTGTCCAGATAGACTCGGTCGGACATGATTGATCACCGCCAAAATCCTACCAAAAGAGTCCGACTTACGCAAGAAGAAACCGCCCGCGTCGGGGCGGGCGGTTCCGCTGGGCTCGTGATTTAGATCTGTTCGAACAACTCCGCCCCGGCTCCGCAGTCGGGGCACGTCCATCCGTCGGGGAGCTTCTCGAACGGCGTGCCGGGCTTGACCCCGGTGGTCGGATCGCCGACCGCAGGGTCATAGATATACCCGCAGACCGTGCATTCCCACTTAGCTGTCTTGTCCATCCCTTACCTCCTGGTCTAGAGGACCGGACGCTTCCGCTTCCGGGCTCCCCGCCTCCTGGACGGTCGGCGCGCCGGCTGCGTGGAACCGAAACTCGTCAATTGTACTCAGCCCGAAATGGCGGAGGAAGTCCTCCGTGACGGAGAGGAGGACGGTCCGTCCTTGCTCCTCGCCGCGCACGAGCCCGCGCTCCTCGAGCTCCTTGATGTGCTCGTAGGCCTTGTTCCCACGCACGCGGACGACGTCGGCCTGCGTGATCGGCTGGTTGTAGGCGATGACGGCGAGGGTGCGGAGCGCGGGTTGGGGAATGTCCTGCTGCGGGGCGAGGTGCGCGACGCGTTCGACGTACGCCGACTTGACTCGGAGGAGGGCGCGGCCTTCTTCGGCGTGGAGCTCGATTCCCCTCGCCGGGTCGGCGTAGACGCTCTGCAGGTCCTCGAGGAGGCGGTCGACGTAGGCGAGCGGAACGTCTCCGAGGATCTTGGCCAGGGCACGCCGCGTCAGCGGATGCGTGGCGAGGAACAGGGCCGCCTCGACGACGGCGAGGTCGTTTCCGCGGTTCGCGTCATCCATGTCCGTCTCCTTCGGGCCGCACGAGGGCTAGGCTTCCGCTTCGAGCCGGATCGAGATGTCGCCGAGGAACTCCTTCTGCGTGCAGGAGATCTGACCTTCCGCGGCGAGGTGAAGGACCTCGAAGAATCGGTGGACGCGCTCCTCCTTGTCGCCCTGGTCGAGCAGCTTGAAGAAGCTGAGGACGCGCCGGCCGGAGAGCAGGCTCTTGATCCTCTCGAGCAAGATGTGCAGGCGCTGCGAGAAGTCGGCTCCGCCGAGTTCGAAGGCCTGGAACGGATCGTACTCGTCCTCGATGTCCACGTGGTCGATGAGTCGTTCGGCGCGCCGTCGGCTGACTTTCATGGCTCCCTGGAGAGCGGTGCGAAGGTCGAGGAGCGTGACCTGACGTCGCGGCGCGCGAAGGATCGGGAGGCGGAAGCTGCCCGGGTCGACCGGGTCGCTGCCGACCTCCATCGCTTCGTCCACCGCCTCGTCCAGCTCGGCGACCAGTCCGTCGCGATCCGTCGCCCGCTCCTGCGCGAGGAGAAGGTCCGACTTCATGCGTAGGAGAATCGAGCAGGTGAGGACCATGCGGCCCGGAATCTCGAATTCCAGCTCCCGCAGCGCCTGCAAGTAGTCCCGGTAGCGTCGGGCGAGCTCGGAGACGTCGATGTCCCACGGGTCCATGTCGGCGGTCAGGCGGTGAAGCACACCTTCCCAACTCTGCCCGACGAGTTCCTCGACGGGGATCGCAGCAATCCGCAGTCCTTCCACGACAGCGTTCTCCTTCAGTTCAGCTTGAGACTCAGCACTTCCGACGCACCATGCTTGATTGTCACGCCGTACGCCCGATCCGCATGACGAACTGTTTCCTCGTTGTGAGAGACAACGATCACCTGGATGCGCTTCGCATACTGCTGCAGCATCCGCGCGAGGCGGCTCGCGTTCATCAGGTCGAGTGCCGCATCAATCTCGTCGAGGATGAAGAACGGGGCGTTCTGATGCTCCTGGATCGCGAAGATGAACGCCGTGGCGACAAGGGTTTGCTCGCCTCCCGACAGCGCATCCAGGACGTGCGGCTCCTTGTCGGGCGGCCTCGCCTTGATCAGTAGCCCGGACGAGATGTCGCCGGGAACCTCGAGTTCGAGCGTGCCGGTACCGCCCTCGAAGAGCTCGCGGAACAGGCGATCGAACTGCGCTCCGACCGCCGTCAGGGTCTCGAGGAAACGCTCCTTCTTCCGCTCCTCGATCTCGCCGATCAGCCGCTCGATGTCGCGCTTCTCTTGCTCGAGGGCGTCGACCCGCGCGTGGAACTGGTTGAACTCCGCTTCGTAGGCCGCGTACTCGTCGATTGCCCGCATGTTGATCGGCTCGAGGTGCTTCAGCTGGCGCCGATTCTGCTCAACGCGGCGCTCGAGCTCGCGAAGAGGGGCGTCGACGTAGTACTCCGCCGGCCTTTTCTCCTCCTCGCCGAGGGTCTCGAGCTCGGCCTGGGCCTCGGCCTCCTGGCGCCCGTACCGGGTCATGGCACGGCGCAGGTTCTCCAAGCCCTGGTAGGTCTCGCGGCGCTTCTCGCGCAGGTCGCGGAGCTTGTCGCTGCGGTTGGAGGCCTCGCCCTTGGTTCGCGATTTCGTCTCCTGGGCGGCGGCGGCCTCCTGTTCCTTCGCCTCGAGCTTGGACGCGAGATTCGCCAGTTCTTCCTCGAGCTTCTCGGCGTCCTTGCGGAGCTTGACGATGTGCTGCCTTCGCTCGGCGACGTCGAACCCGCCGTCCTTCGGTCTTGCTGCGGGCTCGGACTTCGCGCCGGGCGTCGGCCTCCAGCCCCCGGAGAGCGCTCCGCCCTTGCTCTGCATGTCGCCGTCCAGCGTCACGACGCGGACGCCGTCGATCGCCTTGACGGACTCGAGGTTCTCCGCGACGACGGTGTCGGAGAGGACGTACTCGAAGGCGCGGCGGTACTTCTCGTCGAACGTAACGAGGTTGATCGCGTAGTCGATGACTCCAGGGAGCTTGAGCGCCTCCGCAGAGGCGAGGCTCTTCCGCATCGTGACCAGGCGCCGGAGGGGGAGGATGCGGGCCCGTCCGAGTCGCTTCTCCTTCAAGTAGTTGATGCAGTCGATGGCCGTCTCACGGGAGTCGACGACGAGGTCGCCCAGACTCCCGCCGGCGGCCGTCTCGAATGCGACCTCGAAGCCCGCCTTGGGGGAGGCGAGGGACGCGACGGTCCCGTACACGCCGCCGTACTTGCGTTCGATGAGCGCGTCCACGGCGGGGTTGGCGCGGGCCGACACGGTCCCGTCCGCGGCCTTGGAGGGGGACGCGGCGCGCATCCGAGAGATTTCGTCGATCATCTCCTGGATGTTGTGGATCTGCTGACGTTTGAAGTTCAGCTCGCCCTGCTTGTGGAGCATCTCGGACCGCACGCGCTCCACGTCCTTGATCAGCGCGATCTGCGTGTCGCCCGTGAGGTCTTCGCGCATCCCTTCCAGTTCCCATTCCTTGTTCTCGATCTCCGCGTCGAGCTGCGCGACCTCCTTCTCAAGCTGTGCGATGCGCTCGTCCATTCCTTGGCGTTCCGTCACCGCCTGCTTGAGCTTGTCGGCGATGCGCTGCCGCTCGAGGTGGCGGATCGAGTGGTCGAGGCGCTCCTGTTCCTGCAACAGGTTTTGGTACTCGAGGGCCGCGTCTCGTTCCTTCTGGAGCGCGACGAGGCGTCGCCGGCGCTCGGCGAGGATGACTCGGTGGGTGTTGAGCTTTGTCTTCACGTCCTTCAGCTCGAGGATGGCCTTGTTCCGCTTCTCGTCGTAGGAGGCAATGCCGCTCACTTCGTCGAGAATCTCGCGGCGGCGGAGAGGCGTGCGGCGCACGATCTCGGTCACGCGCCCCTGCGCGATCAGCTGCTGGCCGTCGGGATCGATGCGGGCGGCTTCGAGCGCCTCGTCGATCGTCGTCCGCGGGCAGCTCTTGCCCATGAGCGTGTAGGTTGAGGACTTGCGCGTGATGCGGCGCCCAAGGGCGATCTCGGCGACCTTGGCGCCCGCGTCGATGAAGCGGTTGAAGACACCGTCCTCGTTGTCGAGGAAGAGGGTAACCTCGGCCGAATCCGCCGCGTCGAATCGCTCTCCTCCGTTGAAGATCAGGTGCTCGAGGCGGTCGGCACGGAGCTGGGACGACCGCCGTCCCATGACGAAGCTGATGGCGTCGAAGAGGTTCGACTTCCCCGAGCCGTTCTCGCCGACGATCGCCGTCATCCCTTCAAAGAAGGGAAGCTCGGTTCTCTTGCGGAACGACTTGAACCCTGCCAGCTCCACCCGGTTGATCTTCGTCATGTCACGTTTTCGAAAGGGTACTGGGGATTCGCTCCGGGAACAGGCTCAGTTGGATGATGGCTCCGCGGGCCGGAGGGCGCGCGGGCACCTCGAAGCCGACGAGCAACTGGTCGATCTTGAACCGGTTGTAGTCGTTCGGCTCGGAGATCCCTTCCTCCCATCGAATGATCGACGGGGTCGAGACTCCGAGGCGCTGGGCGGTCGCCCGCTTGCTCAGCCCATTCTCGAGTCGAAAGACCTGAAGCCGCTTCCCAAGTTCGTCCACCCTGGAGGCCCCCCTCCGACCACCGTACCAATATAACTTTTGTTACACCCGGCTGCAAAAAGATCGAGAGGGGCAGTCCATGCCCCTCTCGGAGAACCGTATCCCCTCACCTGTATCCTGCTAGTTCGTTCCGACGAACCCCCAGATCAGAGCCCCGACGCCCGCAAGCAACGCGACGATGGAGATGAAGTACAGCGTGCTGATGTCGCTGGCGGTCTTGGTGTTCTGCTCCTCCAGAGCCTGGATCCGAGCATCGTACTCGGCGAGCAGCTGCTCGTTCGCCTTCATGATGCCCTCTTTCGTGGTGGCCATCTCCGCGGAGAGGCTGGCGATCGCCTGGTCGAACCCTTCGAGCTTGGCTCGGTTGTTGTCGACCTTGATCGCGAGGGCGGCCATGGAGCGTTCCATCTCGAGGACTTTCCTCTTGAACGTGCCGACGTCCTCATCCTCGAGGGCCTGAACGCGCATCGCCAACTCGGCGTACTGAGACTCGAGCATCGTGATGTCCGAGCTGAACGTCTGTTCCATGGTCTGGAGATCCCCATAGAACATGTTCCGCAGGCCGTCGATGTTGCCGTAGACGTCAGCCTTGAAGCCGTCCAGAGCACCGTAGAGGTCGGACTTCAGACTCTCGAAGTCGCCGTAGATCCCCGTGCGCAAAGCTTCGAGCTGTGCGAGGATGTCGGCCTTGAACGCCGCGAACTCGTCAACATGCGCGCCGAACGCGATCGCAAGGGCATCGGCATCCGCACGCAGAGCGGCGAGATCGGCGCCTTGGGTGTCCAGACGGGCCTTCATCTCGTCACAGAAGGCAGCGAGTTCGGACAACCCGGCCTCGAGGGCGACGATCCGAGCACTCTGCTCCTGAGCGCGTGCCCCGAGGGCATCGACGTCCGAGCGGAGGCCGACGAGCTTTCCTTCCGCGGCCTTCAGCTCAAGGGAGACCGCCGAGAGGATGTCCTTCAGGTCCCTGACCTTGGCCGAAAGGTCGCCGAGCCCGGACATGTTCCCCTTGACCTCGGTGATCAGCTCCGCCATCACGTTCTGGACGCTGCCGAAGGCGGCTTCCATGGCCGTGAGTTCCTGTTCCAGTAGTGCCGGGACCGCCGTGGTGGTAGCTTCCTGCGCGTAACCGACGAACAGGAGAGCGAAAAGCGTCAGGGCGGTCATCGTTGCGACAGAAAGCGCTCTCTTCATCTTCTTCCTCCTTCGTGCGTCAGAAGATTCCGACTGAGCGTAGCGGGGATCGCAGTTCCTGAAGGGGACTGGCGCGCTCGGCATGTCGGCGGTTTGTCAGCCGGGAGCGGGACACCTGTCCGGGCGGGAGTCCGCAGCCAAAGCCCGCGCCGAGTGTGCGGGGCAGCGCCGGGTCGACATCCTACGTGCCTGACCGCGCCGACCGTCGCTCCAATCGCCGGAGGCGCCGGAAGACCTTGGATCCCGCCGCGACGCTGTATCCTAGATGCAGGCCGAGCCAAGGAGAAGGGTGTATAGTACGGGAGTCGCTAGGGCAAGCGAGGAGCGGGAGCAGGTATGAAGCGAGCGTCCATCGGTGTGGGGCTGGTCGTGCTTCTTGGCGCCGGCTGGTCGATCGGCCTGGCGAACCAGGAGGCGCTGTCTGGTCCGTGGTTGGACTCGGGGTCCGAGGTCATGGCCGGGCTCCCGAACATGTCGCGGTACGACTGGGCGGACGCGGTGGAGCTGTTGCGGGACGTTTCTTTGGAGCTGCTGCCCGATGGTTCGGTGGTTTCCCATGCCCGGCAGCGGTGGCTGATCCTGACCGCGGCGGGCGTGAGCTACCTAAGAACCTTTGACATCCCGTACTCCGGGGACAGCGTCACCATCGAGAGCGCCGCGGGCAGAACGATCCGAGCTGACTGGACGGAGCTTCAGGCGACCGCCATCACGGACTTCCAGCCGCCGACGGGGGACGTGCCCGTGTCGTCCGACCGTCGGATTCGGAGGATCGGGTTTCCCGCGGTCTCCGTGGGCTCAGTGGTCGAGTGCGACGTGAGGACTCGGATGTCGGCGGCGTGCTCTCCAAGCGGCCTCTCGGGGCAGCTCGCGTTGCGCGGGAAGTACCCAATCCTGCAGCAGGCGTACGCGCTCACGGCCCCTGCCGATCATGCGCCCAGCTGGACGGTGCTGGGTGACAACCCCGTCGTGGCGGAACGCAGCGATGACGGCAGGAGCGTCCGTCTCACCCTGGGCGAGGTCCGCGCGGGGTGGACGGAGGAGCAGATGCCCTGCACGGAAGAGGCCTGGCCGTCGATCCGGTACTCGTTCCTGCGATCGTGGGCCGAGCTTGCCGATCGGCTTAGGGTCCTGCTTGCCGACGACACGCCGAGTGATCCCACGGTGCTCGCCATGGCCGACAGCCTCGTCGCCGGACTGCGGACGCGAGAAGAGGTCATCGACCGTCTGTACGCGTTCGTGCGCGACGAGTTCGCTTACTACGCTCTCCTGTTCGGAGACGGAGGTATGGACGCCGCCTCGTCGGCCGAAACGCTGCAGAAGAGGCGCGGCGACTGCAAGGGCCTGGCCGTCCTCCTGGTCACGATGCTTCGCCACGCGGGGGTCGAGGCATACCCGGCCCTCACCTCGCTCGCGTGCTCTCTCGAGGGCTCATTCGGCGGGTTCCCTTGGCTGCCCACGGCCATGAACCACGCCGTCGTGGCAGTCCAGGCCGAGGATGGAGGCTGGCGGATCCTGGACCCGACATGCACGTTCTGCGCGCCGGGTTTCAGCGGCCATGCAGGGCATACGGTCTGGGTCCAGAACGGCGAGGAGGGAACCCCGGGGACGGCGGTCGCCCTGCCCGAGACGCAGCCCGCGGAGAACCGTGTTCATTCGATCATCGATGCGGTGCTGGATGAGAATGGAGAACTGGAGGTCGACTGCGTGATGACGGCGACCGGCGCCCTCGCTGCGACCTACACGCTCCTCTTGCAGCGCGTGGATCCGGCGTACTGGGCGATGCTCTTTTCCGAGATGCTGTGCACCGGCCTGCCGCCTGAGTTGACTCCGGTCGTCTCGGCGGACGACGTCGAAGTCGTCTCGATGTGGGACCCCGTCGAGGTGCGCGTCCACTACTCCGCCCGCGACGGCTCGAGCCGCATGGGGAGCAGGGGCTTCGTCCTTCCGTGTCCGCCGGACGTGCTCTGGGGGCCGTACTCGGCCGTCTTCCCACAGCAGACCATGGTGGCTTCGCGCCACTACCCGTTCGGCGTGGGTACGACCCAATGGTGGGAGTACGACCTGACGTTGCGCCTCCCGGAGGGCTGGCTTCCGAATCCGTGGGAGTCGCGTCCCGCGGGGACGTCGGCCGGCGTGTGGCAGTCCTACATCCCGCCGGGCGTCGACCAGACCCGCGGTGCTGCGACGTACCGGTCGACCTACGCGTTCTCCGAGGGGGTGCTCGCCGTCCATCGAGAGCTGATCATTGCCCAAGCCTGGTTTGCTCCGGAGGACTACCGAGCCCTGGACGATCTGGTGTACACAGCTCGCCAGGACATGCAACTTGGCTTCCGGTTCGGCGCCCCGGGGAAGCCGTAGCGGGCCGTTGCGGGGTCCTACCAGCCCCGAGTGACCGTGCCGGCGATTCGCTCGACGGCCTCGCGGAGGTTGTCGAGCGAGTTCGCGTAGGAGAGGCGGAGGTAGCCCTCGCCGTGGCGGCCGAAAGCCGTGCCCGCCAGCGTTGCGACGCCGGCCTCCTCGAGCA
>JBFYQP010000142.1:0-2560 GCA_041302745.1 Candidatus Bipolaricaulota bacterium
GTCGTCCGCGACGTGGGCGCGGGCGTGCGGACCTTCTCCGTCGGGGATCGCGTTGTGTGCGCTCCGTACGTCGAGTGCGGCGGGTGCTCGACGTGTCTCAAGGGCGTGGGCGAACTGTGCCCGCACAAGGCGTTCGTGTCCGGAGCCTTGCAGGAGTACGTTCTCGTTCCCGCCGACGTGGTGAATCGCGCGACGTTCCGCGTCCCCGAGGGGATCTCGGACGACGTCGCGACGCTGGCCGAGCCGCTGGCGTGCGCCGTGAACGGAATCGAACGCGCCGACGTCCGGCCCGGCGACTCCGTCCTCGTCGTGGGCGGCGGCCCGATGGGCGCGCTCCTCGCGCTCTTGGCAAAGGCGATCACGCCGCGCGTCCTCGTGAGCGAGATCGCCGCGCCGCGGGCCGCGCGGCTCCGGAGGCTCGGCCTCGCGGTGGCCGACCCGACCGAGACATCGATGGAAGACACGCTCGCGGCGGCGTTCGGGGCGCCCACCGCCGACCGAGTCCTCATCGCCGTCGGCGTCCGCGACGTGGCGGAGGCGGCGATCGGGTGGACGGCGCCGGGGGGCGCCGCGCTCCTGTTCGGCGGACTGGCGAAGGGCGACCGCCTCTCGATCGACGCGTTTGCGATCCACTACCTCGAGGTGTCCCTCGTGGGCAGCTTCGGATTCCGCCTCGAGCATTTCCAGACCGCCGTTCGGTGGATGACGGAACACCCGCACGCGCTCGACGACGTTGTCACGGCGTCGGTGCCGTTCGGCGACGCGGCGTCTGCGTTCGCTCGCGCCGGAGAGCCGGACGCGCTGAAGACGGTGATTCGGTTCGATGGCGCGCACTAGGTTGTCGGCTCATCGGGGACGATCGTGGACCGAGGAGAAAGCGGCGATCCCGTTCCTTCTCCCTGCGTTCGCCGTGCTCTGTCTCGTCAGCCTCTACCCGCTCATCCACGGGGTGTCGCGCGTCGTCTACGTCTACCGCGCGCTCACCAGGCAGGACGTCTTCTCGGGGTTCGAGAACTTCGTCCTCCTGTTCAAGGATCCGGTGTTCTTCCGCGCGTTTGGGAACAGCCTGGTCTGGACCGTGGTGAGCGTGGCCGCGATGTTCTTCATTGCGTACGTCCTCGCGACGCTGCTCAACTCGCGCTACCTGCGGTTCCGGCGGTTCTTCCGAGCGACGACGCTGATCCCGTGGGCGATCCCCGGGGTCGTCGTTTCCCTGATCTGGCGGTACGTCTTCCTGTCCGACGGGCCGGCGAACGCGCTCCTGTCGGCGGTCGGCGTGGCGAACCCGCCGGCGTGGCTGACCAGCCCGCAGCTTGCGCTGTGGACGTGCATCATCGCGAACATCTGGATGGGGCTCCCGTTCGTAACGATCATGCTCCTTGCCGGTCTGCAGTCGGTCGAGGGCGACATCCTCGAGGCGGCGGCGATCGACGGGGCGAGCTACCTCCAGTCGCAGATTCACGTGGTGATGCCGAGCATCAAGAAGGTGATCCTGATCGTCCTCACGCTCGAGGCGATCTGGACGTTCAACTCGTTCGACATCGTGTTCGTGATGACGAAGGGCGGGCCGGGATCGGCGTCGATGACGCTGCCGCTCTACGCGTATCAGAACGCGTTCATGTACTACCAAGCGGGGTACGGCGCGGCGATCGGCGTCGTCATCCTCGCCGTGCTGCTTCTGGCGGTCGTCCTCTACATCCGCGAGGTACTGCAATGAGGATGAGCGTCGCGAAGCAAGTGCTTCTCCACGTCGTGGTCCTCGCGATGATCGGCGGCCTCGTCTTCCCGGTCTTGATCCTCGTGTTCAACTCGCTGAAGACGGAGACGGACATCTTTGCGTCGCCGATCGGTCCGCCGCACGCCGTGACATGGGAGAACTTCCGCCGCGTGCTGACCGACCCGAGGTTCTCCACGAACCTGCGGAACTCCGCGGTCGTGGCGGCCGCGACCGTCCTCCTGTCGGTGATCGTCACGGCGCCGGCCGGGTACGCGCTGTCGCGGTTCAAGTTCCGCGGACGCACCGTGTTCTCGATGTGGCTCCTCGCCACGCAGGCGTTTCCCGGGATCATCATGGTCCTCGGGCTGTTCTTCGTCCTGAAGCGCTACGACCTCATCAACCGCCTGCCCGGGCTCATCATCATGCACACGAGCTTCAGCATGCCGTTCTCGATCTGGCTCTTGAAAGGCTACTTCGACAAGATCTCGGTCGAGATCGAAGAGGCGGCGCGCATCGACGGGTGCACTCGGCTGCAGTCGCTCGTGAAGGTCGTGTTCCCGCTCGCCGTGCCGGGGCTCCTCGCCGTGGCGACGTTCTCGCTTCTTCTGTCGTGGAACGAGTTCTTCTTCGCCCTCGTCCTGATGCGGGACAACGCCCACTACACGCTTCCCGTCTACCTTGTCCGCTTCCTCGGTTCGGGCGGGGTCGTCCAGTGGGGGCCGCTCTCCGCGGCGGCGCTTCTGATCACCCTGCCGGTGTTCGTCCTCTTCCTGCTCGGGCAGCGGTACCTGGTGTCCGGGCTGACGGGGGGCGCGATCAAGTGAAGCTGCGCTCGTGGATCGA
>JBFYQP010000157.1:0-21916 GCA_041302745.1 Candidatus Bipolaricaulota bacterium
AGGCCAGGCTTCGCGATTGCTCGGGCTTCCCGAGACGCCTGTCTAGGCGCCGAGGACAGGGCCCACGGGAAAACGAAGAGGGAGAAGCGAGGACCAGAAGCGGAGCGGCAGCGGGCGGGACCTGGCGGTCTTAGGGCCAATCGAGACCCGAGATCGGATGCACCGACATGATCCCCCAATCGACGAACAGCGGAGGAACGATGCGATGCCGCAAGCATGCGCACACCGAAGGATGCAGCCGATGGACGCACCCCGACCTCTTCTTGAAGTGAAGGGCCTCGAAGTGCAGTTCGGGACGGAGGATGGGGTCGTCCGTGCGGTGGACGGGGTGACGTACACGATCGAGCGGGAGAAGACGCTCGGGGTGGTGGGGGAGAGCGGGTGTGGGAAGACGGTGACGGCTCTCGCCATCATGGGTCTCGTGCAGTCGCCTCCCGGGAAGATCGCGAACGGGGAGATCCTGTACCACCGTGGGGAGAAGACGACGGACCTGGCGAAACTGCCGCCGAAGGGGCGGGCGATGCGAGCGATCCGCGGCAACGAGATCGCGATGATCTTCCAGGAGCCGATGACGTCGTTGAACCCGGTGTTCACGATCGGCTACCAGATCATGGAAGCGATCATCCTGCACCAGCGATTGAAGAAGAAGGATGCGCGGACGCAGGCGATCCGGATGCTCCACGAAGTGGGGATTCCGCTGCCCGAGCAGCGGGTGGACGAGTACCCGCACCAGCTGTCGGGAGGAATGAGGCAGCGGGCGATGATCGCGATGGCGCTGTCGTGCAACCCGCAGCTCCTGATTGCCGACGAGCCGACGACGGCGCTCGACGTGACGATCCAGGCGCAGGTGCTCGAGCTGATGAACGCGCTGCGGAAGGAGTTCAAAGCGGCGATTCAGTTCATCACGCACGACCTCGGGGTGATCGCCGGGATGGCGGACGACGTGGCGGTCATGTACCTGGGGCGGATCGTCGAGGCCGCGCCGGTGCGGGAGATCTTTCACGCGCCGCAGCACCCGTACACGCAGGGACTGATGCACTCGATTCCATCGCTCAGGCGGCAGAAGGAGCGCCTGGTGCCGATCGAAGGGGTGGTGCCGGATCCGAGCGACGCGCCGCCGGGGTGTGGGTTCGAGCCGCGGTGCCCGAAGCGGATGGAGATCTGCAAGACGAAGATGCCGCCGCTCGAGGAAGTGGCGGCGGGTCACACGGCGGCGTGCTGGCTCTACGGGGGGAAGAGGTGATGGCGATGGCGCAGAGCGACACGGTGCTGTTGGACGTCAAGGGACTGGTGAAGCACTTCCCCGTGCGCAAGGGCGCGTTCCGACGCGTGAAGGCGGCGGTGAGAGCGGTGGACGGGATCGACCTGTTCATCCGCGAGGGAGAGACGCTCGGTCTCGTCGGGGAGAGCGGGTGCGGCAAGACGACGGCCGGGCGATCGATCCTGCGGCTGGTCGAGCCGACGAAGGGCGAGATCCTCTTTCGCAGCCGAAGGATGGCGGGGACGGCGGGCGGCGTGAAGGAAGTGGACGTCGTCAAGGCGTCGCGGGGCGAGATGAAGGCGCTGCGGCGCGACATGCAGATCATCTTCCAAGACCCGTACTCGTCCCTCAATCCGCGCATGACGGTGGGAGGCATCGTCGGCGAGCCTCTCCTCGTGCACGGCATGGCGCGCGGCGAGGAGCGGAAGAAGCGCGTGGCGGATGTGCTCGGGGCGGTGGGCCTCAAGCCGGAGCACATGAAGCGGTACCCGCACGAGTTCTCCGGCGGACAGAGACAGCGCATCGGCATCGCTCGGGCGCTCGTGCTCGACCCGCAGCTTGTGGTGTGCGACGAGCCGGTGTCGGCGCTCGACGTGTCGATCCAGGCCCAGGTGCTGAACCTGCTCGAGGACCTGCAGCGGGAGTTCGGTCTGACCTACTTGTTCGTCGCGCACAACCTGTCGGTGGTGAAACACATCTCGAACCGTGTGGCCGTGATGTACCTCGGGAGGATCGTCGAGCTGGCGTCGACGGAGCGGCTGTTCGCCGACCCGAAGCATCCGTACACGGAGGCGCTCGTGTCGGCGGTGCCGGTGCCGGATCCGGACTACTCCGTGGACCGGATCATCCTCCAGGGAGACGTGCCGAGCCCGGTCTCGCCGCCGCCGGGATGTCACTTCCACCCGCGGTGCCGCTACGCGGTCGACGTGTGCTCGAAGGATGCGCCCGTCTACCGTGACCTCGGCAACGAGCACTTCGTCGCCTGCCACCGCGCCGACGACCTCCATCTTCAGCCGATTCACGACCGCACCACGGGTCAGACGGGAGGTCCTGCGGCTTGAGCGGGCTCTTTCGGTACGCCCTGCAGCGCCTCGTGCTCACGGTCCCGATGATCTTGATCCTCCTGACCGTGATCTTCCTCATCCTGCGCGTGCTGCCCGGCGACCCCGTCTCCGCCATGCTGGGCGGGCGGCCGGTGCCTCCGGAGGTACTGCAGAGCTACCGCGTGAAGATGGGGGTCGACAAGCCGATCCCCGCTCAGTACGTGACGTACATCGGCGGGGTCTTCCGCGGCGACTTCGGAAGCTCGATGCGGACGAGCACCCCCGTGCTTCGGGAGCTGTTCTCGCGGTTTCCGGCCACGATCGAGCTCGCGATCTTCGGGCTTCTCGTGGCCGGGATCCTCGGGTTCTCCACCGGAATCATTGCAGCGACCCGCGCAGACCGGCCCATCGACCACGGCATCCGCATCTTCCACATCGCCTCGTTCGCGATGCCTCTGTTCTGGTTGGGACTGATGTTTCAGGTGTTCTTCGCGGTGAAGCTGGGCTGGCTCCCGGTCGCCGGCCGTCTGGGCGGCGACGTAGCGTTCACGTTCCAGCCGGTCACCGGGTTCTACGTCCTCGACGCGATCATCCGTTGGGACGGGCGGTCTCTTGCCGACATCGTCCTTCATCTCATCTTGCCTGCGTTGACCCTGGGCGTCGCCATGACCGGCCTTCTCGGACGGATGAGCCGCGCGAGCATGCTCGAGGTGCTCGGTCAGGACTACGTGACCACCGCGCGGGCCAAGGGCCTCCGCGAGAGGCTCGTCGTGACGCGCCATGCGCTTCGGAACGCCCTCATCCCGATCATCACGGTCTTCGGGCTGGAACTGGCGGTCCTCATGGGCGGCGCCGTTCTGACGGAGACCGTCTTCTCGTGGCCGGGGATCGCGAGCTACTTGATGCGGTCGATCAACGCCCGCGACTACACGGCGATCCAGGGGAGCGTCGTGTTCATCGCCCTCTTCATCTCCGTCATCAACCTGATCGTCGACCTGCTCTACTCGGTCGTCGATCCGCGGGTGAGGTACTAGGATGCCCGAGACACGAGAGACGACGCCGATTCGCCGTTCGCTCCTGGCCAGGACGGCCGGAGGCGTCACGAGGGGTCTGCGTGGTCAGACCGTGCTCAAGGTTGGCCTTGTCATCGTGATCGCGTTCATCGTGATGACGGTTGTGGCCCAGATGTGGCCGTCGATGAATGGATTCGACCCCACGAAGTACCGCGGCGCACCGCGCCTGGAGGGACCCTCCGCCACACACTGGATGGGCACCGACCAACTGCAGCGCGACGTCTTCACGCGCGTCATCGCCGGCGGGTTCGCATCGCTCGTCGTCGCGTTCTCGGCCGTCGCGCTCAGCATGATCGCCGGCTCGATCCTCGGCTGGATCTCGGGGTACACGGGAGGGTGGCTGGACCGCAGTCTCTCGCTCTTCATGGACGCCATCTACTCCTTCCCGTCAATGATCCTCGCCATCGTCTTGGTGGCGATGTTCGGCTCCGGCCTCTCGCCGATGATCTGGGCCGTCGGGTTCGTGTACATCCCCACGTACTTCCGCGTGACCCGCGCCGAGTCCCTACAGGTTCGTGAGACGACGTACATCGAGGCGGTGAAAGCCATCGGGGCATCGCGCACTCGCATCGTCCTTCGCCACGTGGCTCCGAACACGGTGAACGCGATCATGGCGGTGTCTTCGTTCAACCTGGCCGACGCCATCCTCACGGTGGCCGCCCTCTCCTTCCTCGGCTTCGGCCTTCCGCCTCCGGCGCCCGACTGGGGCTTCGACATCCAGAATGGCCAGAAGTACCTGCAATCCGGCTCGTGGTGGCTCATCACATTCCCCGGTCTCATGATCATCGCCCTCTCGCTCGGCTTCGGCCTCATCGGCGAGGGGATCAGCGACCTCGTGAACCCGAAACGCCGCCGCAAGTTGGGCTAATCGGCCGTCCCCGCACCTTCGTTTGACTCCCGGGTTTGATTGGTGGTAGGGTGCTCCCTGAGACATCCTCGTAGGTCTTGGTGTCCTGGGGAGGTGGTACCCGGCTGGATGGGTTCCTCTGATTTGGATCTCGTTGCTCTTTCGAAAGGAGGCAAGGAAAGATGTCCAAGCTAGTCGGAATCATGCTGTTGGTGGCCTCGACAATTCTCTCGCTCGGGGTGTTCGCGGCGGACACGCCCCTCATCATGGGCACGATTGACAGCATCGACGAGTTGTCGTTCGCCAACTGCTGGGATTTCTACAGCTGGCACGTGCTGCAGGCGACGAACAGCTCCCTTCTGCAGATGAACGACAAGCTCGAGCTGGAAGGCGCCATCGCGCAGTCGTGGGAAGTGTCAGACGATGGGACGGTGTACACGTTCCACATCCGCCCCGGCATCGTGTTTACGGACGGCGAGGTCTGCGACGCGAACGCGGTGAAGTTCTCGTTGGAGCGCACGCGCCGACAGGACGGGCCCAAGGGCGCAGTCAGCCTCATCTACGTCATTGATACGATCACGGTGATCGACAAGCTCACCGTCCGGATCAAGATCGCGCAGCCGGACGTCACGTTCCTGCTGGCGATGACGAACATGATCGCGCCGTCGATGATCTACTCGCCGAAGAGCGCGCCGGGCGACGAGTTCGACCTGGGGCGCTACGCAGGGTGCGGACCATACAAGCTTGTCGAGTACGTTCCCGATCAGTACGTGAAACTCGAGGCGTTCGACAAGTACTACGGCGAGAAGCCGAAGTCCCGACTCGTCATCGAGAAGCACTACTCGGACGCGTCCTCGCTGCGCGCCGCCCTCGAAGCCGGAGACGTGGATTTCGTCTTCCGAACTCTGAACCCCGAAGACATCAAGGACCTGAAGACGAAGCCGAACATCATCATCGAGGAGTGGCCGCCGTCCCCGGGAATTCGCTATCTGCTGTTCAACGTCACCAACCCGCCGGTGGACAACCCGTTCGTGCGCCAGGCGATCTGCTACGCGGTCGACCGCTCGGCGATCATCAGCCAGGTCTTCGGCGGAACCGTCGAGCCCATCTACACGATGGTTCCGAACGTCGATCCGCCGTTCTTCGGCGCGTACCCGACGTTCCCGGAGCGCGATCTTGAGAAGGCCAAGGAGCTCTTGGCGACCGTCGGCTACAACGCGGCGAACCCGCTCGTGCTCAGCCTTCCCTACACCCCTTCGCACTACGGGTCGTTCGAGGCCGACGTCGCGACGGTCATCGCGGCCAGCCTCGAGGAGACCGGCGTCATCCAGGTCAACATCGAGGTGCTGGAGTGGGGCGCCTACTTGCAGCAGATGTCGTCCGGCGCGTTCGGCATGTTCCTGCTCGGATGGCACCCGGACTACCTTGACACATCGAACTTCATCGGCCCCTGGACCACGGACGGCCCGGAATCGATGGGAACGTACTTCAACCACCATCCGAACTACCTGGCCTACAAGGACATCATGGACGTGGCCCGCGCGACCCTCGACACGACGAAGCGCGCGAAGCTGTACCAGGCCCTCCAGATTCTGAGCACCCAGGATGTGCCGTGGATCCCGCTCTGGTCGATGACCGACGAGATGATCACGGGCCGGCACGCGAACGTGCACGGGCTCAAGCTCGACGTCAGAATGACCATCGCGATCTGGAACATCTACAAGGACTAGAAGCGACACGTTCGAATCTGCTGTTCGCGGGGCCGGTGCGACCGGCCCCGCGTCTTCTTCCGTCCCTCCCGCCTTGTCGTATACTTGGGCCCCGGGGGTGAAGGGGAGTATGGAGTACTCGCCGATTCTCGCGTTGACAACAGCGCTCTTTGAGGTTGGCGTCGCCGTGTGGGCCCTTCGGGGGCCCGGCGACCGGAGCATCGTTCGTACGACCGCGGCGATCCTCTTCTTGCTCGCCGGGTACCAGGTTGTTGAGGTGGCCGTCTGCGCGAACGTGGGCGCGTCGGGCGTCCTTCCGCGCCTTGCGTTTCTGGACGTGACGTGGCTTCCCCCGCTGGGCCTTGTCCTCGTGGCGCAACTCCACCGGCCGCGATCCCGCGTGTTCCACGTCGCCAGTCGGACGATGCTGGCTGCCGCGCTCGGGATCGCGGCCTGGATCGCCCTCGATCGCTCCTTCGCCACGGCCTCGGTGTGCTCCGCGGTGTACGCGCGGTACACGCACGTCATGCCGTGGTTTGTCGTCTACTCCGGCTTCTACTGGATCGGCCTCTTCGGCATGGTGGTCTTCTCCGGGTACGGCGCGAAGACGAGCGCCGACCCGCATCGCCGTCGACTCCTGGCTCAGGTGCTCTGCGGCACGCTTGGATTTGTCGTCCCAGCGGCTGTCACGTCGTGGTTCATTCCGACGGCATCTGGCGCGCTTCCGTCGGTCATGTGCCACTTCGCGCTGATCCTCGCTGTGTTCCTCGCCCGGATGATCGCTCTCGAGCGCCGGCAGACGGGGCGTGCGGAGTCACCGACGGCGGCCCACGAGGCGGCCTGACGCCGCGATTGGGACGCCGTCAGCGCCCGCCGTACACTGAGGGCATGGAGGAGCCGATGGGCGGCAGGAGCTTCGAGACCGAACGGATCGCGCTCCGGGCGCTCGACCCGGACGACGCGGCGCCTCTGCACTCGTACCTGAACGACGACGCCGTTCTTGGGCGCCGCTACGTTCCAGGGTCGGTGCGCGACGCGGAACCTCTCTCGCGCTCTCACGTTGCCGGGATCCTCGAGGAATGGGGGAAGGAGAAGACCGGTTTCACGCTCGGCGTACTCGCCAAGGCGTCGGGCCGGCTCATCGGCCACGCCACCTGCGAGTGGCCTTGGGATCCGCACTGCCCGTCGATCTCCCTCGTGATCGCTCCGTCCGAGCAGCGAGCGGGGTACGGCTCGGAGGTCGTGCGCCTCCTGGTCGCCCACCTCTTCCTCGACACCCCTGCGCACACGATCACGGGATGGATCGCAAGTTGGAACGAGCCGGCGCTGGCGTTCGCCGCAGCGCACGGGTTCGCCGAGTGCGGGCGCATTCCGCGGGCGGGGGTTCGCAACGGAAGCTACTACGAGCAGGTTGTTGTCGACCTCCTGCGCCGCGAGTGGACCGCCCGTCAAGGAGGCTCCCATGCCGCTTGAGGGCGACCTGGTCGTTCTGAGAGAGGAACGCCGCGGGGATCAGAAGCTGTTCGCCGAGTGGCGCAACGACCTTGCAACGCAGGCGTGGGGCCAGTCGCTTCCGCCATCCTTCACCGAGGAGATGCACGTCAAGCGGTTCGAGGCAATGGAGTTCTCGTTCAAGCCTGCCGGCGCCCGGCTTCCTATCGTTCACAAGGCGACGGGTGAGGTCGCAGGCTACATCGCGTACACCGACCTCGAACCGAGGCTCTCGGCATCGATCGGCCTTGTCGTGGCCAAGGCGTTCTGGGGAACCCGCGTAGGGCTCGATGCTCAAGAGACCCTGCTTCGATTCCTCTTCTCCGAACTCGGATTGCGCGTCGTCCACCTCTGGACTCACAGCGGGAATCCGCGCGCGGTGGGCCTCGCGGAGAAGTCGGGATTCCGGATCACGGTGCGGATCCGCGAGGCCGTGTACAAGAACGGGAAGCTCCTCGACACGCTGGCGATGAGCCTGACGCGAGACGACTACTACGCTCGACGCCCCGAGCTCACCGACGCGCTCCCCGATCCCGTTCGCGTGCTTCGCGGCGCGTGACCGGCGCGCTGGATTCGTCCAGTGCGGGGAAGGAGCTCCACCCGCCACACGCCCCGCTCGTTCGGCGAGCATGGACGGACGACTGTCCTATGAGAACATGTGGTCCTGATGTGGGCATCCTTCCCCGCACAGTCCAGAGCATATGGGAGATCGTAGGACTACGCAAGACTCGCCCCGAGAGAGAGCACTCGAGAAGATGGCGCGGCGACGCTCATGACCGACACGAGTCCGAACCGATCGGCGAACCATCCGACGGGAGTCAGCGCGATGCCCCCGGCGCCCCAAGCCAGCCCCATGACGAGGCCGGACACGAGCCCCGCGCGACCCGGCACGCACTCCTGGGCAGCGACGATCGCCACGGGGGACGAGGCGAGGAGCTGCGGGAAGCTCGTTGCACGACCGAGAAGCGACATCGCGGCAATCGTCAGGATCGGCCCGGCCACGACAAGACCCGGACGGCCGGCGCGATCGATCCTGTGGCCGAGGCTCGGCTGGAGCACGGAATTCGTCACGATTCGGATCGAACCGAGGACGCCGGCCAGGGTGAGCAACAGGTCCAGTCGATCGATCAAGAGCGGGAGGAGAGGAGCGAGGAACCCACCGAACCCGTCGTCGACCAGATGCCCGACCGACAGGAGCCCGGTTCGCAGCCGGGGACGCGGTCGCCGGTCTTGCTTCATACGGCCGGCATCATCGTTGGGTCGCTGCCACGGATCGAGGCCGATGCGGCGCGCCCGCAGATCTGGGTGGGCGCGAGAGCCCTACAGGTCGAAGCCGATGCGCAGGTAGACCTGGTCTGCGCCATCCCAGCCGATCAGCGGGTACGCGTAGCCAAGCGCGAGGTCGACTCCGAGTCCGAGGGGGCCGACGAGCGCGAAGCGGAACTCCCCGCCGGTCTCAAGGCGGAAGCCGAGGTCGAAGACGGGGGGAGCCTCGAGCCACGTTCGGCCGCCGCGCAGGAAGAACACCGGCGTGACGGAATCGACGCGCGCGAGGTTCAGCACGGCGTACCCCCAATCGCGGTAGAACGGCGGCAGGACGGCGTCCACGCCGACGAACACCTGGCGCTGGCCCCCGGGCAGCTCGGAGAACCCATGGAGCCGGTCGAGCGAGAACTGGAACGAGCTGGGCAGCGGTCGGATCAGCGCCTCGGAGATGGACGCCGAGAGTTCCAGGTAGAGCAGCGCGGCCCATCGGTAGCGGATCGTGCCGTTCCACTCCAGCGAGGCGAAGGGAGCTTCGCCGAGGCCCGGAATGCCAAGCACGAGGGCAACGCTCCCTTGACGGTCCCGCAGCGGAAGCGCCGACTGCGAGAGGGTGAACGACGTATAGGGCGTCAGCTTGCTCATCGGGCCGAGGATGCCGAACGTCATGTCCAATCGGTACGTGGGATACCAGTAGCGTCCGGGACTGCCGGTGTCCGGGTGCGTGTAGAAGGAGACGATCGCCGTGAAGCTCGCGTCGACGTCTCCCACTCCTTGCGTCACGTCGAGATCGAGCACCGAGAAGCGTCCCTGAAGGGAGAGACGCCGATCGATGTCCGCGGCGAAGGCGCCAAGCACGTCCCAGCGGCTGAACCACTCCGCCCAGTCGAGGGTCGAGAGGTCCGTGTCCTCGTCCACGTGGGGGAACGCCATGATGCTCCACTCGTGGTCGTTCCGGAACGACCCGGACACGGAAAGCGACTCGATCCGGATCACGTAGGCGTCGAGCGGCCTCCCAACGGGGGGCGCGTCCACGGCGCGCAGCGGGCTGTCGACGAGCACGCGGCGCGGCCAGTGGTTGTTGAACCGATTCCGGTCGGGAAGCATCTCCTCCGGATCGACGTGGATGTGGACGACGGGAAGCGCCGTGACGAAAAACGGAACCGCGGCCGTCGCCCCGTCGCTTGAGATCCAGGTCGTGCGGACCGTTGATCCGTCGGAGAGCGTCGCGGCGATCGTGACCGCAAGCGGCGGACCCGCGCGGCGCATGAACGCCGTCGTCGTGTACCCGTCGTCTCCGAGGGACGACTCGAATCCGTCCACGGCAACGTCGAGCTGGGCGTCTCCCGTGACCCAATCGTCGAAGAACTCCGGGTACAACGCGTTTCCCGCCTCACGCTCGACGATCTCGCGAAGCGCGGCCACGGTCAAGGTTCTCCCCGTCCACGCGGCGGCCGTGTCTCGTAGAACCTCGTCCATCCGATCTCGTCCGAGGATGCTCTCCACGGCACGCAGGACGAGGTATCCTTTCTTGTAGGTCCGGATCGACTCTCCGTTCAGGTACGAGACGTCGCGCAGCGGTTTCACGATCCCTTCGTCAAACCCCATCTTCAGCAGGGCCACGTACGGCGCCTCCATCATGTGCTGCCGAAGGTTGTAGTATCCGACGACGTCGGAGATCAGGTCCTCCACGAGTCCCTCGCCGAGCCCGGCGAAGAGGTTCGGCTCGTCGGCGCCGTACCGATCCTCGAAGTAGCGCACCGAGAGGTATTCCGCGAACCCTTCCGAGATCCAGTTCTCCGCGTTGAAGTCGGCGCCCACCCCGATTCCCCACCACAGGTGGGCCAACTCGTGGGCGAGGGCGTACTCGATGAGCCGGTCGTACATGCCGATCGCAGGCATGTCCTTCATGCGCGACAGGTGCGATCCCAGCAATACCATCCCGTCCGAACTGAGGCCGTAGAGTCCCGGCGTCGGGTCCTCGACGATGACCAATCGCCGGGACGCCAACGCGCCGAATCGGCCGGCGTACGCCGAGAGGATCTCTGTCGCCTCGGATGCGACGACCCGCGCGAAGTCCTCGGCGCCGGGGCGGCAAACCGCATCGATCGGAACGCCGTTCCACGTCGTGCTCGCGACGAAGAGATCGCGTCCGATCACGAGGGGCACCGAGCGCACCGGCCGGTCGCTCGAGAGCGTGGTGGTTGTCCAGCCTGTCGCCGCGGCGGACGAGGTCTGCTCATCCGCGCCGCCGAAGGTTCGGTATCCTGGCGGAACCAGGACTTCCGCGTGGTACAGGGCGGCCGGCAAAGCGAACACGTCTTCGTTCTCCGGGCGCGCGACGGCAATCGGATTCCACCCGAATCGCCAAACGTACGTGTCGCGGTAGACGCACATGTCTGCGCCGAGCGCCCGGGCGAACTTGGTCCGGAAGCCGACGTGCAGCGTCACGCGCTCGCCGGGGAGAAGCGGCTCCGGGAGATCCACGACCAAGAGAACATCGTCGAGAGAGTAGGTCTGCAGGCTCGGCGGCGACGGTTCGAATCGATACGGGAGCGGCGCCTTGGATGCGTCGGAGACGTCGTCGATCACCGTCCATGTCGGGTCGAACCCGGCCACGTACCCTTCGTCGAGGAGGACAGGATCGACGTACGGGTTCCTCTCTCTTCCCCAGTTCGCAACGAGGAGAAAGACCACCTCGCCCACGGGCTTCTCGGTGTCGTTGGCGTAGTCGACCCACTCGGCGCCCGCGAGGGTGTCGTCCTGCGGACTCAGAGTCACCGAGATGTTGTAGGAACTCATCCCGTCGCGGCTCAGGCCTATGGCTGAACCCACGGTGAGAACGGCAAGAGCGCACAGAGCCGCGGCGGCGCGTCGGGTGAACATGGCCCACTCCTTTCGGGTCTCCTGGGAGGGATTGTGATCCGATTCGGGAGCGGCGGCAACGGCGACGCCGGGCCCCTCCGCCGAGCATGGGGGCCTCCCCAACTCGCGGACTGCGCATCGGACTACGACCCGCTTGGCGCCTCCGTCCGGTGGTAGACAATGCCGCGCTCCGCCAACCCGGCAAGGAGGAACCGGACACAATCCTCGTTTCGTCCAACGGACTCAGGGGGAACGACCCCCGCTTCGCGGAAGAGGCCCTTGGCCAGCATGCGAACCGCCATCGCGGCGGTGTATCCGGTCGTTCGCGCCATGGATGAGGTGGCCGTCGCCCGGTCGAACCGATCCGCGAGCGTGTAGGCGATGCGGACGGCACGGCCGCCCACTTCCCCGTCGACGACGATCCGCATGACCGTGATATCCTCGTCCCCGTCCTTCATCTCCCACAAAGGGAAGAGGAGCGCGGCCGCCACGTCGACCGGGCGAACCAACGCTCCGTTGACGTCGATCGGCTTCGCGTCGAGAAACCCGGAGTCCCGAAGCAGGCGCATCCGTTCAGCGTGCCCGGGGTACCGCAGCGTCTTCTCCGCCATGTCGGAGCACGGGATCGTCTCCAAGAGCGTGCGCAACCCGTCGGTGACGAACGCCTCGAGCGTGCCGATCCCCTCGACCTCGATGAACTCCACGTCCGACAGAGCCGGCTTCACGCGAAGCTCTCCGGCTTCGACCACGCGGCTCGGCCTCGTGTACTCCTCGATGACGTCGATCGGCGAGAACCCGGCCTTGTACTCGTAGGGAAGCACGCGGACCGTGGGCAGTCCTCCGACGTAGATTCGCACCCGAGTCGTCCGGTCGAGTCGAGCGCTCTCCCGCCCGACGAGGAGGTTGCTCATTCCCGGAGCGACGCCGCAATCGACGAGCGCGGTGACCCCGTTGGCCCGTGCAAGGTCGTTCAGCGTGAACGGGTCTTCGGGGAAGAAGGCGATGTCCACAACGCGCTTCCGCGCCTCGATCACGGTCTGCAGTGTGCGGTATCCGAGGAACCCCGGAACGGCGCTGACCACGAGATCTGCCTTGGCCACCGCCCGCGCTGTGGCTCCCTCGACCGAGAAGTCCACACGATCTCCAGCGATCCCGTGCCGAGCCTGCAGGCGCTCCAGCAGGCGAGGGTCGCGATCGGCGACCCGGACCTCGAACTCCGCGTCCTTGGCGAGATCGATGGCGATCGCGCCGCCTACGCGGCCGGCTCCGAGCACGACAACCTTCATACGCTCTCCTTCTCGTTCCACGCGGCGCTCTTCTCTCGCCACGGTCTTACTATGCGCGGCGCCTGCGCGGCGCACAAGGGGGATGTCGAGGGAGCGGAGAAGCGGCCCGCGCTTGGGTCCGCGGCTAGCCCGCGGACCCAGACTCGGAGGCGGCAGCGACCCGCACGATGAGGTCACGGCAGCGAGCCGCCTCTTCGGGCGCGGGGTGCGCGTCGCAGATGTCGAGAGCCGCCTGGGCGTGCTCCGCGGCTTCGCCGAGCCGGTCCATCTCCAGGGCGATTTCGGCGAGGACGCGATGGCAGTACGCAGCGCTCAGCCGCTGGTGCACCCGCTCCGCGAGGTCGAGCGACTCGGCCAGTCGGGCCGACGCATCCTCCAAGCGCCCCAGACGCCGATCGACGCGAGCGACCTCGATGAGACACTCCATCTGCCCATACGGGTCGATGTCCAGGCGCCTGCGAATCGCCGCCGACTTCAAGAACCCCGCGCGAGCTTCCTCGAACTGCTGGAGCCGCAGATCGCACAGCGCGAGCGAGAAGGCCCCCAGAGCAAGTCCCCACGCGTCGCCGAGCTCCGTTCGAACCTCAATGCTGCGCTTGACGGACTTCACGGCCTTCTCGGGCGCGCCGTCGACGTATCGACCGCTGACGGCCTCCGCCCCCGCCGCGAACTCCCATCGATGTCCTTGGCTTTCGAGGAATGCGAGGTCCTCCTCGATCTCGGCCGTGGCGAGTCCCACGTTGCGGTATCCCGAGAACGCGATGAGGACATGGATGAACGAGCTGTCTCGGTCGCGCGCCCCTTCCTGCAGCGCTCGGTAACTCTCGGCGAAAAGGCGCTCGGCCTCCCCGGCGTCGAAGAAGCGCGTGAACCATGCCTCCAGCCCGCGGAGGTATCCGCACACGGGCGGAGGCGCTCCGTGCTCGGCGGCGGCCACGGATGCTGCTCGGAAGAGCTCGCGGCCTTCCGCGAACCGCGTCGTCATGTCGCACAGCAGGTACAGTCCCATCGCCGACTGCCGGAGCTCGGCGAAGCGCCCTTCCGCGGCCGCATGGCGCCATCCGGCGTAGACGTTGGCCGCCTCGCCACCCACAACCACGAGGGCGTCCTTCTGATCCGCCCCCTTGAGCCGGCTCTCCTGGCCGGAGAGCAAGGCGAGGTAGTACCCGGCGTGTCTTGCCTCAAGACGCGCGCGTTCCTCGGGAAGCGCCTGAAGGCGCTCCTCCGAAAACTGGCGGACGATCTCCAGCATCTCGAATCGATCCGACGAGGATCGTCTCACGAGCGACTTCCCCACCAGGGAGGCGATGGTGGGAAGCGAGGTCGAGGCGACGCGTTCCGCGGCTTCCGCGCTGAACCCCCCACGAAATACGGACAGAGCGCGGAATGCCTCGCGCCCAGGATGGTCGAGGAGCGCCCAGGATCCCTCAAAGGCCGCGCGCAGGCTGCGGTGACGGCGAGGCGCGAGCGTCTTCTTCGCGCTGAGGAAGCCCAACCCACGGGCGATCGCCTCGGCGATCGCCGGGCACGTCATCGTCCGGCTCCACGATGCGGCCAGCTCGATCCCGAGCGGGAGCCCCTGGAGGAGGCGGCAGATGCCGCCGACGGACTCCAACTCCTCCGCGGACGGATCGAAACGCGCGTCGGAGCGCTTGGCCGCCTGGAGAAACATCCGAACCGCTGGGAAGCTCCGGGAGTCCTCGCCGGAACGCTCGTCCTGAGGGTACGCAAGCCCTTCGAGGGGATAGACCCACTCGCTGTCGATGTCCAGCTGCTGGCGTGACGTGACGAGGAAGCGAGGACCGTCCGGAATGTCCGCCAGCGCCTGCAGCCACCGGACGTCCCGACCCAAGTGCTCCACGTTGTCCAGGATGAGCAGGATGGATCGTCCCCTCAGCTGATCGACCAGATCGTCGAGCAGCGAGGCCGCGCCGACGCGCGAGCCGTGCGAGCGCGACGCGTCGAGAGCCTCGGCGACCGCAGCGGGGGCTAGGGCCGCCGATTCGACCGCCGCCAGGGGTACGAACACAACGCCGTCGGAGAACCGCGGCGCCGCGCAACGAGCCGCTTCCACAGCCAGTCGGGTCTTGCCGCTGCCCCCGACGCCCGTTACGGTCACGACCCGGCAGTCCTCCCGCGTGAGGAGTTCGATGAGGTGCTTCACATCGCCTTCTCGACCGAAGAAGGGCGTCCGGAACCTCGGCAACGACGTCGGCGGCGAGGGGCGCGGCGGGCGCGCGGGAGCGGCGATGAGCGTCGCGGTCCGGATCGCTTCGGCAAGCGCGGCCGTCTCCCCGCAGGGGCAGATCGACAACTCCTCCTCGAGCAAGCGCACGCACTCGTCAAACTGCCGCAGGGCGCCGGCGCGGTCGCCCATGGCGGCTCGCAGCCGCATCACTCGGCGGTGGGCCGGCTCGTGCAGCGGCTGAGCGGTCAGTTGGCGCTGCGCGTAGCCCAGAGCGCGTTCGGGCCGGCCGGCCTGCTCGAAGTAGTCCGCCAACGAGTCGAGCGCACCCATCAGTTCCTCGCTGAGCACGTCGGCCTCGGAGTACTGCCATTCCTCGTAGGAGCGGCTGTCGTCGACGGCAAAACCGGCCAACAGGCGGTCCTGGTAGAGGCTGACGGCCTCCTCCAGCTGCGCCGCCCCTCGCTCGCACAGCGCGATGCCCGGATGGGAGTGGGCTCGGCAAGGGGAGAGCGCACGTCGAAACTCCACGACGTCGATCCAAAGCTCGGGGCCCGGGCGCAGGCCGATCATGTGCCGTGTCGACGTCACCCACTCGCCAAGGCGGGTCTGATTGAGGAGCCACAGAGCGTTCCGAAGCAACGCGTACGAGCGAGCGCTCTCCTGCTCCGGCCAGAGAAGCGCGGCCAGCGCGTCGCGGCTGTGGGCGCTCTGCGTGACGGCGAGGTAGGCAAGAAGCGCAAGCGCCTTGCGGCGCGGAACCGTCACCGGCTCACCGGCGCACTCCACCTGAGGATAGCCGAACAAGCGTATGCGAAGTGGTTCCACCTCACCTCTCCTTGCCCGAGAAGGACCAGTATACGACGGCCGCACCGCCCCGGAAACGGAACGGAGACGACTGCCATGATACCGTGCGGGGGGACGGGGCGGGGGATGCGATGGAGTCGAGCGAGAGCCTTACGCAGCTTTTGGAGCGGGCGGCTGCTGCACTGCAGCGAGGCGGGCCTGCGGTCGTCGCGACACGACGCGTTCTGGTGCGCTCGCTCCTCGACCGGCAGATCCGGACAGGGCGGAAGGCTGGACTCTTTGCGACTTCCCTTGCCGATTGGGAGTGCGGGCCTCGCCTCTGGACCGGCGAACCGATCCGCACGAAACTGGCGGCCGAGCACGTCCTCTCTCAGGAGGCCGCGCGGCTCCTGTGTCGGCTTGGAGGCGACGATCCGGCGGTCAGGCAATCCGTGGCGGCCGCTGCCGCCCGCTTGGCGGGAACCTGCTACGCCGTGCAACACTGCACGATCGGCGAGTGTGCGACAAGCTTCATCGGCTACGTCCGTTTCCTTGCGACGGCCGTCGGGGACGACGCGCACGCGGAGATCGCGCCGCGGATCCACACCCTCTCGCAACACCGGCTCGGGGACGGCAGGTGGAAGCGCTTCCCGCTCTTCTACACCGCACTCGTTCTCTCGGAGCTCCACCTGGCGGCGGCGAGAGACGAACTGCTGTATGCGCGGGAAGCGTGCGTCCGAGCGGTTCGACACAATTCGGTCCCCGAGCCGTACGCCGACCGGCGCACGCGGTTGTTGAGCGAGATCTTCGGCGAGGAAGCGAGGGCCGACGCCGGCGTTGCGGTCGCCTCAGCCCGCACCGCCCCGAGTCGGTAGGGCCCCGCGCTCGTCTGACAACGCGTTCCGCACTCGAGGATCGGCGCCTCGGCGTACGACCTTCGCTGCTCCCCTCGCGATCCCATTCTCGTTGCGGACCGGCGGCCCGCGACGGGGCGCCTCCCAACGGCCGACTCGTCCCGGGGAGGGACACGGACGACGAGGAGTGATAGCATCCTTCGTTTGGGAAGGAGGTCGTCGTGTTTGGTCTTGCGAAGAAGCGTCGGGCGAGGCTGCGGGCGCGGCCGTTCCCGAACGACTGGACGGCCATCCTCGACGGTGTTCCTCTGTGCCGGCGGCTTCCGCGCGAGGACTTTCTGGAGCTGCAGGGGCACGTCCAGGTCTTCCTCGCGGAGAAGCGGTTCGAAGGCGCCGGCGGACTGGCGATCGACGACGCGGTGCGGGTGACGATCGCGGGCCAGGCGTGCGTCCTCCTTCTCCACCGGGCATCGAGATCCTTCCCGAAGCTCCGCTCGATCATCGTCTACCCGGGGGAGTACGTTGCCCCACTGGAGGAGGTCGACGACAACGGCTTCGTGATTGAAGACGTCGAATCGCGGTCCGGGGAGTCGTGGGCGCACGGGAGCCTCGTCCTCTCGTGGGACGACGTCCTCGCCGACCTCGACGACCCCTTCGGCGAGCTGAACGTCGTCTTGCACGAGTTCGCGCATCAGCTCGACGCCGAGACGGGCGAGATGAACGGCTGCCCGCCGATCGCGGAGCCCGGGCTGCGAGCTGATTGGGCCCGGGAGATGGACTCCGCCTACGCCGACCACTGTCGGCTCGTCGACCGGGGCCGGCCGACCGTCCTGGATCCATACGGGGCCGAGGAGCCGTCCGAGTTCTATGCCGTCGCCACCGAGGCGTTCTTCCAGCAGCCGCGGAGGATCCTCGCGGCGCTGCCCAGTCTGTACGATGTCCTGCGCAGGTACTACGAGCAGGACCCCGCGACGTGGTCCCTGGAGGAGGGACGGCCGCCCGCCGAGTCGCGAGGTCCTGGATCGTAGGGAGGAGGTTCGAATGAGACTCGAAGAGGCGCTGGCGACCCTGTCGGCAGAGGTGTCGGGAGCCCGTGCGAAGGACATCGCGGCCGAGATCGCTCGGTTTCATCGGACGCAGGCGTCGCCGGGGTACGACGAGGCGCTTTACGTCGTCCGCGACAAGCTGCTCGGCCTTGGCGTCGCGACGCGCGTCCACGAGTACCCGGCCGACGGGCGCTCGAAGACCTACGCCTGGACGTCGCCGCCTGCCTGGACCGTGCGGGGCGCCGTGCTCGCCCAGACGGCTCCCGACGAGAGGCGCCTTGCCTCGTTCGACGAGATCCCCACGTGCGTCGCGGCTCACTCGCCCGGAGGCACGTTCGAGGGTGACCTCGCCCACGTCGGCAAGGGCGACGCCGACGCCGACTACACCGCTGTGGACGTCCGAGGCCGCGTCGTGCTTGCGTGCGGCCGCGCCTCCGAAGTGACGAAGCGTGCCGGGCGCAACGGCGCCGTCGGCGTCGTGGTCTACCCGGACGACGAGCGGTCCGCGGCGTCGCACGACCTCGTTGGATACCACGGGATCTTCCCCGCCGCGGAGGAGATCCCCGACCTGGTTCCGACGTTCTCGGTCTCGCGCCGGACCGCCGATGGCCTGCTCCGCCGGCTTTCGCGGGACACGGTCCGCCTGCAAGGCGAGATCGACGCGGAGTACACCGATCGACCCCTACGAGTCCTCGAGGCGTGGATCGACGGCACGGATCCCGCGGCCGGCGAGGTCCTCCTCGTCGCGCACCTCTGCCATCCTCGCCCGTCCGCAAACGACAACGCCTCGGGAAGCGCCGTTCTTGTCGAGGTCGCCCGCGTTCTCCGCAGGACGGTGAATCTCCTTCCCCTCCGGGCGGGGGTCCGCCTCCTCTGGGTTCCTGAGTTCTACGGCACGCTTCCCTGGGCGGCGGCGCACACACGCGAGCTCGAGCGCGTTCGCTACTCGTTCAACCTCGACATGGTCGGCCAGTCCCCGGAAGGGATCGGAGAGCCTCTCCGAGTCTTCCGCGCCCCGAATCACTTGCCGACGTACGTTCACGCGCTCGTCGAGCCCCTTCTCGCGAGGGTGGCGAGCTCATCCCTTGCCGCGCCGGGAGGCTCGCGTCGGCCTCTTCATTGGAGCTACGACGCGCCGAGCGGCGGAAGCGACCACCTCGTGTTCGCGGCATCCCCGCACCGGATCCCGTCCTTCATGGTCGGACACGACGACCCGTACTGGCACACGAGCTACGACACGATCGAAAACGTAGACCCGACCCGCCTCCAGCACGTCGCGCTCTTCGCCTGCGCCGCCTCTGTGCTTCCGCAGAGCATGACGAACGACGACCGCCTGTTCGGATGGCTCCTCAGCTACAGCGCTCGCGAGTTCGCTCGCGCAAGCTCTCTGGCGCGAGACCTCGACTCGGGGTCGGCGCACGAGCTTCTCGACGTGGCCTTGTCCATCGAGACCGAGCGGGCCCGAACGGCTGCGGCGCTCGACACGGACGGACGGAGGACGCGGCTCTTCGATCGCCACGAGCACATTCTCCGGGAACTCCGGAACCATGTTGCCGGCTTCCTCCCCCCCGCGGGCTCGAGCGCGGCCAAGGCAGTCGGAGAACGCCCGAGCCGGCGGATCGACGGCCCGCTTGTCTATGCCGTGACCGACTTCTTCACGGAGGAGGAAGCGCGTTTCTTCAAGGACAAGCTCTCCGCGAACCATCGAGCGCTCGCGGAAGGGCTCCTCGCCCTCTGCGACGGCACGCGGACGGCCGCCCAGATTGCCTTTCAGCTCTCGCTCGACGTCGAACGCCTCGTCCCGCCGGAGGACGTTGAAGCCGGCGTCGCACTCCTCCGCAAGGCCGGCTACGTGGCCGGCTAGAGGTTCGCGACGGCCTTCCGTCCGGCGGCGCGAGCGGCGTCGATCAGGTCCGCGCGCTTCGAGGCATCCGAGCGGTTCGACACGTTCGGCGCAAGCACCGTGGCGGCCAGCGTCATGCCGATGTACGCGAAGGCGTCCTGAAACATCCCGACGACGTGTCGCGCCGTCGCGGGATCCGAGTCGCCCATCGAAGCGACGAGGACGGCTCGCTTTCCCGCGAACGCGGCCCGGTGCGCCGGATTGTGCCACGCGCCGTACCAGCGATCGACGAACGCCTTCAGCTGAGCCGACGGACCCCACCAGTACACGGGCGTCGCAAGGGCCCATACGTGGCTCTCGACCATCCGGTCCACCAACTCCTGCATGTCGTCGTCCTGCACGCAGACGCCTGTTTCCAGGCACGCGTCGCACGCGCGGCAGGGGGAGATCGTCTTGTCTGCCAAGACGGCGCGCTCGACCGCGGCGCCCCGCTGCTCCGCCGCGCCGAGGACTTCCTCGAGCAGCGTCGACGAGTTCCCATCGAGCCGTGGGCTTCCGAATACTCCCAACACTCGCGGCTTCTGTCCGAGCCTTGCCATGTCTTTCTCCTTCCCGAGACGTCCGATGCTCCCGATGCTACGCTTGTTCCCGGTTCGTGCGCCAGGCGGCGCGGAGGGGGAGGGCCTTGCACGCTCGTTCCCGAACTGATCCGAGCCCGCGTCGCGAAGTGCAGATTGGCCGCAAGCGAGTTCCAGCGCTAGCATGCAAGCAGGAGACCAAGCAGGTGATACCTGAGGAGATGGCAAGCGATGGCGCGCCCCGGAAAGCGAAACTCCGTGCCTGACAGAGCCGGGCGCCCGCGCGCCGCGAAGGCCGATCCGGCGGCCCCCGCAGCTCGAGGCTCCGCGCCTGCCGACGCGGCGGACTACCGCCGCTACCTTGACCTGGCCACGGAGGGCATCTGGCGCTACGAGGTCCGCCCCGCCGTCCGCACGAGCGGGCCTCCCGAGAAGCAGGCCGAGGCCATCCTCGAGCGGTCGGCTCTCGTCGACTGCAATGCTGCGTTCGCACGCCTGCATGGCTTCGCGCGTCCGGAGGACATGCTCGGCCTCCCGCTCTCCAAGCTGCTGGCCGGCTCGCACGACGAGCAGGTTCGGTTCATCGCGCAGTCCATCGAGTCGGGATATCGCATCCTCGACGCCGAGTCTGTGACGCTGGACAAGCAAGGTCGAACCGTCTGGACGCTGAACAACGTTCTCGGAATGGTCGAACGCGGCAACCTCGTCGGCGGGTGGGGATCGACCCGCGACATCACCGACCGAAAGGCGTCCGAGGCCGCCCTCCGCGCGAGCGAAGAGCGTCTGTCCCTGGCTCTGGGCGCGGCAAGCGACGGCGTATACGACGTCGACCTCGTCACCGGAGAGACCCACTACAGCCCCGGGTACTACACCATGCTCGGATTCGCCCCGGGCGAGTTCGCGCCGAGCGACGACGCGTGGGAGAGCCTGCTGCACCCGGACGACAGGGCGCGTGCCCGCGAGATGCTCGCGCGCTGCCTCAGCGGGGAGGTCGACGAGGCGGAAACGGAGTTCCGCCTGCGGACGAAGGCCGGCGGGTGGCGGCACATCCAGAGCCGCGGGAAGGTTGTCCAGCGGGACGAGAGCGGGAAGGCGCTCCGGTTTGTAGGCACTCACCGAGACATCACCGCGTACTGGGAGGCGAGCGAGGCTTTGCGACATGAGCGCGACCGCGCTCGCGTCTACTTGGACATCGCAGAGGTCATGCTGGTCGCGCTCGACCCGGAGGGGCGCGTCGCGCTCATCAACCGGAAGGGGTGCCGGCTTCTCGGGTACGAAGGACCGGAGGCGCTGATCGGCAAAGACTGGTTCGAGACGTGCGTCCCCTCGGACGCCGTCGGCGAGGCGCAGACCGTGTTTCGCGGGATGATCGCGGGTGACGTCGAACCGGTCGAACACCACGAGAACCGTGTGGTCACGAAGTCCGGGCAGCTGCGGGAGATGGCCTGGCACAACGCCCTTCTCTACGACTCCGAGGGCAAGGTTGTCGGGACGCTCAGCTCGGGCGAGGACATCACCGAGCGTCGGCGGGCAGAGGCCGCCATCCGCGAGAGCGAGCTGAAGTACCGGCTCCTCGTCGAGACCGCGAGCGAGGCCGTCTTCGTCGCACAGGACGGCGTCCTCAAGTTTGCCAACCCCGCGACGGCGAAGATCCTGGGGCGCTCGCTCGAGGAGGTCTCGTCCCGGCCGTTTCCTGAGTTCATCCACCCCGACGACCGAGCGATGGTCTCCGAACGCCACGCCCGCCGCCTGGCGGGCGAGAACGTCGAGACGGGATACGCGTTCC
>JBFYQP010000178.1:0-29776 GCA_041302745.1 Candidatus Bipolaricaulota bacterium
GTCTCGTTGCAGTCTGCCGTTTCCTGACACTGATCCTGTGTGTTGCATCCGCCGACGGCCGTCTGGAGCCCGGCGTACACCGCCTGCGACGTCACGGGGATCAGCGCGTCCGCGACGCGGCTGTCGTAGAGCGGACTCCAGCCCACTTGGGTCTTGTCCGTGCTCTTCTCCGCAAGCCATCCGCTGATCCCCAGCAGCACGATCAACAGAGCCAAGACCACCACAAGGATGTGCGTCTTCTGCCGCATGGCCCATTCGCCCCCTTCCCGCCCGCTCAGCGGCGGGCGCGCTCTACGATCTACGATAGGTGGGAGCGTGACGTTCGACAAGCGGCGGGGGACGATGGGCTGATCTACGAGGAGGTCGGTGCCCGCACGGGATTGCGGAGGACGCCGATGCCGTCGATCTCGACCTCGACGACGTCGCCGGAGCGCAGAGGCCCAACGCCCTCCGGCGTCCCGGTGGCGATGACGTCGCCGGGCTCGAGGGTCATGAGGGCGGTGATCGTCTCGATCAGCTCCGGGATCGGAAAGATGAAGTCGCTCGTGGAGCCGTCCTGGCGCACTTCTCCGTTAAGGCGCAGCCGAACATGGAAGGGCTCGTGGATCTCGTCCGGCGTGACGATGACGGGGCCGAGGGGCGCCGAGGTGTCGAATCCCTTCGCGCGAACCCAGTTCTTCTCCCACTTCTGCGCCGTGCGGTCGGAGACGTCGTCGAAACAGGTATAGCCGAGGATCACGCGGCCGGCGTCGCGCGCCGAGACGTTCCGGCAGCGCGTCCCGATGACGACCGCAAGCTCGGCCTCGTAGTGCACGTCGGGCCCGGTCGGAAGCACGATGTCCTCGCCGGGGCCGATGACGGCCGAGGGGGGCTTGAAGAAGAGGAGCGGCTTCTCGGGAACCTCGTTTCCCAGTTCCTTCGCGTGGGCGGCGTAGTTGCGCCCGACGCAAACGAGCTTCGTCGGCGCGCAGGGCGCAACGAGGGTGACGTTCGCAAGCGCGTACGTGCGTCCTTCAGCAACCACCACTTCGTCCATCAGCGTCCCTGCAAGAACGGGCTTGCCCGGTCCGAGGCGGAATCGAACGAGTCTCATAGGTCTCCTTCGCCCGACACCGTATCCGGCAAGCCCTTTGGCGTCAATCCCGCGAACGCCTCGCTTGACGGTCCGCGGCGACACGGGTACGCTCGCGTCATCATGCGCAGGGCTCTCTGGATCGTCCTTCCCATCACACTCGTTCTTCTCGACCGATTGACCAAACTCTGGGCGGCCAAGAACCTCTCCCTAGGGATCCCCGTGCCGCTCGTTGGGGATCTCGTGCGGCTGACTCGCGTTCACAACACGGGCGGAGCCTTCGGCATCTTCCCGCAGGGGCAAGCCCTCTTCCTGGCGGTCTCGGCGGTCGTCGCCGTCTCGCTCTTCCTGGTGCTTGTCTTCGCTCGCGACCTGCGTCGGCTCCTGCGCTTCGGACTGACGCTCGTCCTGGCCGGGGCGGTCGGAAACCTGATCGATCGGGCCGCCTCCGGCTACGTCCTCGACTACTTCGAGATCCGAGGGTTCTTCGTGTTCAACATCGCGGACGCCTGCATCTCTGTCGGCGCCGCTCTTCTCGTGGTGTATGCTCTCTTTGGAGGTGGGCGGCATCGAACTTGCGGGCAAGCTGATCGTGTTTGAGGGCCTCGACTTCACAGGCAAGACGACCCAGGCTCGGCTGCTCGCGCACCGATTGCAGGCCTCAGGGTGCGAGGTCGTCCTCACGGGCGAGCCGGGAGGAACCTCGGTAGGGAACGCCGTGCGCGAGATCCTGCTCTCGCGCCGCAACTCCGGGACGCTCGACAACTTCGCCGAGCTCCTGCTCTTTCTCGTGAGCCGGGCGCAGCACGCCCGCGAGGTCGTTCTGCCGGCGCTCGAGCAAGGGAAGACGGTCGTCTCGAGCCGGTATCGCCTGTCCAGCCTCGCGTACCAGGGGTATGGGCGAGGCATCGACGTCGACCTGATCAAGCGCCTCAACGAGGAAGCGACGCGTGGGCGCAAGGCGGACATCACGTTCCTCATCGACGTGCCCGTCGAGGTGGCGCTTGCGCGCAAGCGCGGAGACCGCGATCGGATCGAGGCCGAGTCGGAGAAGTTCTACCACCGCGTGCGCGACGGGTTCCTCGAGCTCACGGCGGGCGACCCGAGCGTCCATCGGATCGACGGGACGGGCGACGTCGACGCGACCGCGGCCGCTGTCGCACGCTGCCTGGGGCTCTAGCTTTTGTCCGGTCTCGGGCCGATGGAGTATCATAGCTTCTGCACAGCAGTCCCAAGGGAGGTCATCGATGGATTTCGTGTGCTCGAAGAACGACTTGGTGTTCGGAGTGCGGCTCGCGAGCTACGCGCTGGGGACGCGCAGCAGCATGCCCATCCTGGCCGGGCTGAAGCTTGAGGTCGCTGGGAAACATCTGTACCTCCAGGCGACGGACTTGGAGCGGGCTGTGCGCTGTGAGATCCCCATCGAGAACAGCGCGAAGGACGAGTCCGTCGTGCTGAACGGCGCGATCGTGAACCAAATCGCCGCCCACCTCCCGGCGGACGAGAAGATCGCTCTCAAGACCGACGCCAAGGATGGAACGACCGTGAAGCTTCGCTGCGGCGAGGCGACGTTCGACCTGCCGACGCTTCCGGTTGCGGACTACCCCGAAGTGCCGGCGCTTCCGTCGGCCAAGATCGCCACCATTCGGGTCGCCGACTTCCATCACGGGCTCGAGCACACGGCGTTCGCCGCGCTCAAGGCGGGTGAGACGACGCGCCTCAGCCTCACCGGGGTCGACATCGTGCTGAAGAGCGACCAGCTGCGGCTGGTCGCGACGAACGGCTACCGCCTTGCCGTGAAGACGATCGGCATCGAGGCGATCCAGGAGGAGGGGGAGTACCTCATCGAAGCGAGCGTGCTCACCGATCTCGACCGGGTTCTCGGCCAGGTCGACTCGCCCACCGTGGACATCCACCGTGGCGACGGGCTGCTCTTCTTCCACGCCGGCGGCGTGACGTTCTCCGCCCGAACGATCGCCGAGGAGTTCCCCGACTTCGAGCGCGTGATTCCGCGCGACAACCCGGTGCCCCTGACGTTCGATCGGCGAGCTCTTCTTGAGGCGTTGCAGCGCATCCAGATCACGGCGGCCGAGGACTCGGGCGCGATCACGATTCACGCGTCCCCCGACGAGAGCTCGGTGCAGGTGCGGTCCTCGTCGAAGGACAAGGGCGAGGCGGAGGAGCGGGTTCGTGTCAAGAAGGCGCCCGCGCAGTTGATCGACATCTCGTTCCGCGCCGAGTACGTCATCGACGTCCTCAAGCGCCTCGCCTCGGACTTCGTGACGATCTGGCTGGCGGACTCGAAGAAGGCAGGCCTTGTCGAGCCCGCGAGCGAGAAGATCGCTCCCGCCGACGAGGGCTTCCTCTACGTCTGCATGCCCGTGCTCTTGAGCTCATAGCCCAAGAGCACGGCATCATCCGCAGGAGCTCTCAGGCGCCGGTCAGGACGTTTCGCCCTTCGGCGAGCGCCTGGTCGAGCTTCCCGACGTCCGGTCCCCCGCCCTGAGCGAAGCCGCGGCCCCCGCCGCCGCCTCCGCCAAGGATCTTCGAGAGGGCCCGAACGACGCCGCCCGCGTCGACGCCCTTCACGTCCTTCGAGGCCTTGCAGACGACGACCGCCCGTCCCTCGGCGCCGCCGACGAGGAGCACGACGGCCGGGCGAGAGCGGTCCTCGATCTTGTCGGCGAGGTCCTTCAGCTGCTCGGCGGAGAGGTCCACGCGTCCGACGATCGTTCGAACGCCCCCCTTCTCCACCGCGGCCGCGAGGAGCAGGTCGACCTTCGCGTCCGTCTCGGCTCCACGCTGGGCTTCGAGGGTCGCCTCGAGCGACGCCATCTTCTCGTGCAACCGAGCCAAGCCTGCGTCGGGGTCGTCGCCGAGTTCGGATCGCATCCGCGCCGCGAACGCCTCTTGGTCGCGCAACAGGGCAAGGACGGAGTCACCGGTCACCGCTCGGATTCGTCGAACGCCTGAAGCTATACCCTCTTCGGAAACGACCCGAATGAGGCCGATCTCGCCGCTCCGGCGGACGTGCGTTCCGCCACACAGCTCTCGACTCACGTCGCCGACCTGGACGAGGCGTACCGTAGCGCGGCCGCGGTACTCGTCCTCGAACAACCCGACGGCGCCTCGTTCGCGCGCTTCCTCGAGGGTCACTTCGTCGGTCTTCACGGGGTGATCGGCGAGGACGGCGGCGTTGGCGAAGTCCTCGACGCGACGGACCTCGTCGGGCGACATCTTCTCGAAGTGCGAGAAGTCGAAGCGAAGCTCCAGGTCCGTGACCTCCGACCCCGCCTGCTGAGCGTGCTGTCCGAGGACGTTCCTCAGCGCAGCGTGAAGGAGGTGGGTCGCCGTGTGGTTCCGCTCGATGCGACGTCGGCGCTCGATGTTCACGGTCAGTCGGCAGCGGTCGCCGGCTCGGATCTCGCCCTCGACAGCGTCGACCCAATGGAGCGTTGCGCCCTCGGCATGGCGCGTCGTACTCTGCACGGCCGCCGATCCGGGCCGCGTCAGGTTCTCGGCCCTTCCCGCGTCTCCGACCTGCCCTCCTGATTGCGCGTAGAATGGCGTTTCCGAGAAGACAAGGTGCCGCCGCCCGTCCTCCTCTTCGACGCCAAGCACCTCCGCCTCGGCGATGAGCGTCTCGTAGCCGACGAAGTGGGTCGGCTTCTTGTGCCACGACCTCGTGACCGTCGGATGCGCTCCAACTGAAGCGGAAGCCGAGATGTTCGCAACCGATTCTTTCGATCGCTCTCTCTGCGCGTCGAGCGCCTTCTCGAATCCGGGGATGCCGACCGAGATCCCGCTCTCCGCCGCGATCTCCTGCGTCATCTCGAGCGGGAATCCGTACGTGTCTGTGAGTTCGAACGCGAGCTCCCCAGGCAGGGTCTTGTCGCCGCTCTTCCCAAGCTCGGCGAGGATCTTCTCCAGTCTGCGCTCTCCGTCGCGCAGCGTCCGGCGGAACGTCTCTTCTTCGCGCGCAATCAGCTTCCGCGCCAGGTCGCGGGCGCCCTCGATCTCCGGGTACACGGCGCCGAGCGACTCGACGACCGGGTCGACGAACGAGGGGAGCGAGCCGGGGCGGATGCCGAGCTTCTCCTCGGCGCGGATCGCCCGGCGAAGGATCCGGCGCAGCACGTAGCCCTGCTTCTCGTTTCCGGGCATGACGCCGTCCGCGACGAGGAAGAGGGCGCCGCGAACGTGGTCGACAACCGTGTTGCGGAAGGCGCGGTCGGCCTTGCCCAACGAATGAGGCGCCGCCGCCTCGATCGCCTGGACGATCGGCGCGAAGACGTCGATGTCGAAGTTCGTCGGAACGCCTTGGAGAATTGCCGTCGCCCGCTCGAGTCCCATGCCGGTGTCGATGCTCTTCCGAGCCAAGGGTTGGAGCGATCCGTCCTCTTGCGCGTCAAACTGCATAAACACGAGGTTCCAGATCTCGGCGAACCGGTCGCAGTCGCAGGCCACTCCTCGGCAGTTCGGGCCGCAGGCCCGGTCCTTTCCCGTGTCGTAGTGGAGTTCCGAATCGGGGCCGCACGGACCGCTGTTCCCCACGGGGCCCCACCAGTTGTTCTCCTTGCCGAGTCGGACGAGCCGCTCGGCTGGAATCCCGATGACGTCGCGCCAGATGGCGTAGGCCTCTTCATCTTCGTCGTAGACGGTCACAGCAAAGCGCTCGCCGGGGATGCCGAGCTCGCGGGTCAGGAACTCCCACGCGAACTCGATCGCCCCTTGCTTGAAGTAGTCGCCGAACGAGAAGTTGCCGAGCATCTCGAAGAACGTGTGGTGGTACGCGGTCCGGCCGACTTCCTCGATGTCCGTCGTGCGGAAGCACTTCTGGCACGTCGTCGCGCGGGCGAACGGCGCCTTCGTGCGCCCCGAGAAGTAGTCTTTGAACTGGACCATCCCGGCGGACGTGAAGAGCAGCGTGGGATCGTTTGGGACGAGCGGTGAGCTCGGCAGCAGCGTGTGGCCGCGCTCGCGGAAGAATCCCAAGTACTGGCGGCGAAGCTCGGACGACAACATCGGAGGTCTCCTTGTGCACCGTCGGGTGGCGGAATAGTAGACGCCCTACGAAGAAGCGTCAACACGGGCGGACCTCCGCCGATTGCCCGTCGTCCGGGCCCGGGGCTATACTGACGCGGATACCAAGGGGGAACGACGCATGTACATCGAAGCGATCGACGCTCGAACCATCATTGACTCTCGCGGCAACCCAACGGTCGAGGCCGACGTCTATCTCGAGGACGGCGGCTTCGGGCGCGCCGCCGTGCCTTCGGGGGCGTCGAAGGGGACGCGGGAAGCCCTCGAGCTTCGCGACAAGGATCCGAAGGTGTACCACGGCCGCGGCGTCTCGGCCGCCGTCGACAACATTCGAGCGGAGATCGAGCCGACCCTGCTTGGATGCGACGCGTTCGATCAGGCGGAGGTCGACCGACTCCTGATCGAGCTCGACGGGACCGAGAACAAGCGGCGCCTGGGCGCCAACGCGATTCTCGCCGTCTCGCTCGCGACGGCGCGGGCCGCCGCCGACAGCCTCGACATCCCCTTCTTTCGGTACGTGGCCGGCCTGCGGACGCCGACCCTCCCCCTGCCCATGATGAACGTACTGAACGGCGGCGAGCACGCGGACAACAACGTGGACATCCAGGAGTTCATGCTGCTCCCGATCGGAGTCGAGTGCTTCGCCGACGCCGTCCGTGCTTGTTCGGAGGTCTTCCACACCCTGAAGGCGACGCTCAAGGAGAAGGGGTTGGCGACGAGCGTGGGCGACGAAGGCGGGTTCGCTCCGAATCTGAAGGAGAACCGCGAGGCGCTGGCGCTGCTCGTCGAGTCGATCGAGAAGAGCGGATACCGGCCCGGGATCGATGTGGCGATCGCCCTGGATGCCGCCGCGTCGAGCTTCTACAAGGAGGGCTCCTACCGATTTACGATCGATGGGCGCATCGTGTCGTTGTCGAGCGATGAGCTTGTGGCCCTGTACGCGGAGTGGGTGAAGGCGTTTCCGATCGTTTCGATCGAGGACGGAGTTGCGGAGGCGGACGCGCGCGGGTGGACCCAGCTGACCCAGACGCTGGGAAACCGGGTGCAGATCGTCGGCGACGACGTGTTCGTGACCAACCCGAAGATCCTCGAGGCGGGAATCGCGAACGGGATCGCCAACTCGATCCTCATCAAGCTGAACCAGATCGGCACCGTGACGGAGACGTTGGAGACGATGGACCTGGCTCGCTCCGCCGGGTACACGTGCGTGGTGTCGCACCGCTCGGGAGAGACGGAGGACACGTCGATCGCCGACCTCGCCGTCGGCACGGCGTGCGGGCAGATCAAGTCCGGCTCGATCTCGCGGAGCGAGCGCGTTGCGAAGTACAACCGGCTCTTGCGCATCGAAGACGAATTCGAGCTCGGATTGGCGGCGTGGCCGCGGAGGTTCGCTCCGTAGAACGGCGCGTCGCAGCAGCGGGGAGAGGGGCGATGAGGGGACTCTGGGCGAACGTGGCGCGAAGCGTCCGCTGGCCGACGCGCCGGGGCCGGCGCTGGGTGGCTCTCGGGATTGCGGCCTTCGTCGTGCTGCTTGTGCTCGGGACCTTCCTCAGCCGTGGGCTCGGCATCCTTCACTTGCGGCACGATTTGGTACGCCTCGAGAAGGCCACGGTGGAGGCGACGGCGGAACAGAAGCGGTTGCGCGCCGAGTTGGCGTCGGCGTCGACCACGAGAGTGCTGGAGGACAAGGCTCGCGAGGAATTGGGTCTCATCAAGCCGGGTGAGGAGAAGGTCATCTTCGTCGAGGAGTGAGCCCGTTGCCGAGCCGATTCGTCCATCTCCACGTGCACTCCGAGTACAGCGTCCTCGACTCGTCGTGCCGCCTTTCGGACCTGATCGAGCGGGCCTCCGCGGGCGGCATGGGCGCGCTCGCGCTCACCGACCACGGCGTGCTGAGCGGAGCCGTGAAGTTCTACCGGGAGGCCCGGGACCGCGGGATTCACCCCGTGCTTGGCTGCGAGGTCTACGTTGCGCCCGGCGACCGCCGCGACCGCTCAGGCGGAGAGGGCGGTCGGTACTTCCACCTTGTGTTGCTCGCCGAGAACGACGTCGGGTTTCACAACCTCGTGCGGATTGTGAGCGCGGCGCACACCGAGGGCTTCTACTACCGACCGCGCGCCGACAAGGAGCTCCTGGCGACGCACGCCGAGGGACTGATCGCCCTCTCGGCGTGCGAGTCGGGCGAGATCCCGCGGCTGCTTTCGGCCGGGAAGGAGCGCGAGGCCGATCAGGTTGCCTTGGCGTACGCAAAGCTCTTCGGGCCGGATCGCTTCTACATCGAGATTCAGAACCACGGCACGGAGCGCGACGCGCAGCTTCGCCGTCGGCTGATCGACCTCGCCCGTCGACTGAACCTGCCGCTCGTCGCGACGAGCGACGTTCACTACCTTGATCCGGACGACAAGCTGGCCCACGAGGTTCTGATCAACATCCGGGCCAACCGAACGCTCGACGATCCGGAACACCGGACGTTCGACGGGGACGGCTACCACTTCCGAAGCGGCGACGAGATGGAGAAGCTCTTCGCCGACGTGCCGGAGGCCATCGACAATACCCGCGCGATCGCGGAGCGCTGCCGGGTGGAGTTCGACTTCAACCGCATCCTGATTCCTCCGTTCCCCCTTCCGGATGGAGCGACCGACACCGACGCCTACCTGCGAGAGCTCGCGTACGCCGGCGCGGCGGAGCGGTATGGCGAGATCACTCCGACGGTCCGAGACCGACTGGAGTACGAACTCGGCGTCATCGCGAAGATGTCGTACAGCACGTACTTCCTGATTGTCTGGGATTTCGTGCGTTTCTCGAAGAGCCAGGGAATCGCCGTCGGACCGGGACGAGGATCTGCGGCGGGAAGCCTCGTCTCCTACGCGCTCGGGATCACGGGCGTCGACCCGCTTCGCTACAACCTGATCTTCGAGCGGTTCCTGAACCCCGACCGAGTCAGCATGCCGGACTTTGACATCGACTTCTGCATCCGCGGGCGGGATCGGGTCATCGACTACGTCCGCGCGAAGTACGGAGGAGAGCGTTGGTGGGAGCGGATCGCTCAGATCGCGACGTACGACCGGATGGCCGCGCGGAGCGTCGTGCGCGACGTCGGTCGCGTCTTGGGGCTTCCCTACGGCGAAGCCGACCGAATCGCCAAGCTGATCCCGTTCGGCTCGAAACTCCAGGCCGCGGTGGACAGCGTCGTCGAGCTCCGAACGCTGTACGAGGAGAGCGAGAACGTCCGCCGGGTCATCGACATCGGTCTGCGGCTCGAGGACCTCACGCGAAACATCTCGACGCACGCCGCGGGCGTCGTGATTGCGCCCGACGAGTTGGCGAAGCACGCGCCGCTCCTCCGCGTGGCGGAGAACGAGTACGTAACGCAGTTCGACATGACCGACATCGAAGCGATCGGGCTCCTGAAGATCGACTTCCTCGGCCTTCGGAACCTCACCATGATTGCGGATGCGCTGGCCTCCCTGTCGGCACAGGCGGGGATCGAGATCGATCTCGAGTCCATTCCCCTCGATGACGACGCGACGTTCGCTGTCCTGCGCGAGGGAAGCACGGATGGGATCTTCCAGCTCGAGGGCTCCGGAATGACGGGCCTCATCCTCCGGGTGCAGCCCAATCGGTTCGAAGACCTGATCGCCCTGCTTGCCCTGTACCGCCCCGGCCCTCTCGAGAGCGGGATGGCGGACGAGTACGTGGAGCGGCGCTCCGGCCGGAAGGCCGTGACGTACGCCCACTCGAGCATCTGCGGGATCCTGGAGGAGACGTTCGGGCTTCCGATCTACCAGGACCAGCTGATGCTGATGACGCAGAAGCTGGCGGGCTTCACGCTCGCCCAGGCCGACACGCTGCGAAAGGCCATGGGGAAGAAGAAGAAGGAGATCATGGCCGGTCTCCGGGAGAAGTACATCGACGGGTGCCGGGCGCACGGGCTGTCGCAGGAGTTGGCGGCGACCACGTTTGACGACATGGAGAAGTTCTCGCGTTACGGGTTCAACAAGTCGCACGCCACTGCCTACGCATTCATCTCGTACTGGACGGCGTACCTCAAGGCTCACCACCCGACCCACTTCATGGCCAGCTTGCTCACGAGCGTACAGGGGGACACCGACAAGGTTGCGGAGTACATCGGCGCGTGCCGCAACATGGGAATCGAGGTTCTGCCTCCCGACATCAACGAGAGCCGCCGTGAGTTCTCGCCGGTTGAGGAGGGACGAATCCGATTCGGTCTCGGGGCGATCAAGTACGTTGGAGAGAACGCCATCCAGGCGATCCTGGCCGCGCGACCGAGCGGTCCGTACGCCTCGTTCTTCGACCTGTGCCGCCGCGTCGACGTGGACGGCCTCGACCGCGAGACCCTCGAGGCGCTCGTCAAGTCGGGAGCGTTCGACCGGCTCGGCGCGACCCGGCGCGGCCTCCTGCGGCATCTTCCCGAGGGACTCGAGATGACCCAGGTGGCGCGTCGCGAGCGGCTGACGGGGCAGCAGTCGATCTTCGCCAGTCTGGACGACGTTCACGCGGATCCGGCGATCCGCGAGGAGGAGTTCGACCGTGCCGACCTGCTCGCGTTTGAGAAGGAACTCCTCGGCCTGTACGTGACCGCCCACCCCCTCGAAGCGTACTCCGACCTTCTCCAGACCTACTGCCGCTCGATTCGCGACGTTACGGCGATGTCGGAAGGCGAGACGGCCACGATCGGTGGGCGGGTGAAACGCCTGCGACGCATCGACACGCGACGTGGGGACCAGATGGCGTTCGTGACGATCGAGGACGGGGTCTCCGATGTCGAGGCCACAGTCTTCCCTCGGGCGCTGGACGGGTGTGCCGCGCTCTTGTCCGAGGATCGGCTGATCGGCGCCGTCGTGGAGGTTGGGAGGCGCAACGGGCAGGTGAACCTCGTCGTCCAAGACCTGTTCCCGCTCGAGGAGATCGCCGGTCGCCGCGCGATGCAGATGACGCTTGTTCTTGACGGAGCGCGGGTCGACTCGATCGCTCTCGCACAGTTGCGCGACGTCCTCAGCCGCCACCCGGGGCCGACGCCGGTTGTTCTCGAGCTTACCGACGCGACGGGAGCCGTTCTGGTGTCGGCCGGCGACACCCTCGGGGTGGCTCCAAGCCCCGCTCTCCACTCGGCGCTCGTGACGCTCGCCGGAGTGCTCGGCGTGTCCCTCTCGGAGCGGGGTGCGGCGTGAACTGGTTCTCGCGAGGCATCTTCCGATGGCTCTATCCCGGGATGGGAGTCAAGCGCTGGGTGTTGCTCGCGTTCGCCTCGATGGCGGTCGTGGCCACCGCCGTGCTCTATGCCCTCGGCGTGGAGCTCGTCCGAATGCTCTACCGTGCGATTCCACTGCGTGCTGCGGATCGGTACATCGTCATGGGCGTCCTCCTTGTCGCGGGGCTCGGCGTCTTTGCCTACGCGATCGTCCGCCTTGTGCGGTCCGTCGCGCGGGGCGTGGCGCCCCTGGCCCACGAGAAGACCTCCGAGCTGATCTACCGCACGCGCATCCTCGAGCGCGCGCCGCGCGTCGTGGCGATCGGAGGCGGCACAGGGCTGTCGACTCTGCTGCGCGGGATCAAGCAAGTTACGGCGAACCTCACTGCCGTCGTCACGGTCATGGACGACGGGGGAAGCTCCGGGAGGTTGCGCGAGGAGATCGACGTCCTCCCCCCGGGCGACGTCCGGAACTGCCTGCTTGCGCTGGCCGAGGACGAGTCCCACTTCTCGGACTACTTCCAGCACCGCTTCGTCTCCCCCGGAGAGCTTGCCGGCCACTCGCTCGGGAACCTTGTCCTGGCGGGACTTGAGCAGGCTACGGGCGGCTTCGATCGCGCCATCGAGGCGATGAGTCAGTTCCTAAGCATCCGGGGGCGCGTCCTGCCGGCGACGCTGGCCAGAACGCGGCTTGCCGCGCGGATGGAGGGCGGCGCGATCCTGGAGGGAGAAAGCGCAATCGGGGGAGACGGCCGCAGGATCGAGTCGATCTTTCTCACCCCGTCGCCCGCTCGCGCGTACGCGAAGGCGCTCGAGGCGATCGCGGACGCCGACTTGATCATCCTCGGCCCGGGGAGTCTCTTCACGAGCCTGATCCCGAATCTCCTGGTGGAGGGCATCGCGCAGGCGATCGAGGAATCCTCGGCGGAGAAGATCCTCGTCGCGAACCTGATGACCCAGCCGGGAGAGACGACGGGATACACGCTTTCGGATCACCTTCGTGCGCTCGAGCCCTACATCGAGGTCCGATGCTTCGACCTCCTCTTCGTCAACTCCGCCCGCCCGACCGAGCTGCTGCTTGCCGGGTACCGCGACGAAGAGGCGGAGCCCGTCGTCGATGACCTTCCGACGCCGAACTCGTATGGCCTGACCGTGGTACGAGAGGACCTGATCGGGCTGGCGAACTGGGTCGGCAAGACGACGGTCAAGCACGACCCGGACAAGCTGGCGCATGCCATCGTGCGCCATAGCCAGGCGTTTCCGCGTCGTGCAACCGGAGACTCCGCGGACGTCTCGATCTAGCCCTTGATGACGGCCAGCGGCCGCAGCCGCGCAACGGGGACGTTGATTCCGGCGGCCGCGGCGGCGCGTACGACGCTGTCGACGTCCTTGTAGGCCCCCGGCGCCTCCTCGGCGATGCCTCGCTTGTCGTGAGCCAGGAGCCGGATCCCCTTCGCCGCAAGATCGGACAGGATCCCGTCGCTGCGAAATCGTTTGAGCGCTTGGTTCCGCGAGAGCGCGCGCCCCGCCCCGTGGATTCCACTGCCGAAAGCGAGTTCCATGCCGGCCGACGTTCCGTGCATGACGTACGACGACGTTCCCATGGTTCCGCCGACGAGGGTCGGGTGGCCGCACTCGCGGTAGGCGGGCGGGACGTCGCTGCGGCCGGGGCCGAACGCGCGCGTGGCCCCCTTCCGGTGGACGAGCAGTCGGCGCGCGACGCCGTCGACCTCGTGCTCCTCGATTCGCACGTGGTTGTGGCCGATGTCGTATACGGTCTGGATCGTTTCTGGGTCGATGCTGCAGCTGCGCGCGAGCGAGGTTCTCACGAGGTGCGTGATCGCCTGACGATTGGCGAACGCGCAGTTCGCTCCGCAGGCCACCGCCGCCAAGTACCGCTGCCCCTCCGGGCTCCGGGCCGGGGCGCACACCATCTCCTGGTCGGGGATTCGGATGCCGTACTTCTCGCAGGCGGAGGCCATCTCTCGTAGGGAGTCCTGGCCGATCTGGTGGCCGAGCGCGCGAGAGCCGGTGTGGATGGAGACGACGACCTGGGCAGCGGCCAGGCCGAACGCGCGGGCCGCCTTCGGCTCGAGGAGTTCATCGACGATCTGTACCTCGAGGTAGTGGTTGCCCGAGCCGAGAGTGCCTACCTGCTGGAATTGCCGCTGCTTGGCGAGGGCGCTCACGGCGTCCGGCTCCGCGCCGTCCACATGTCCGTTCTCCTCGGTGTACTCAAGGTCGCTCTCGATCCCGTCCCCGAGCCGAACGACGTACGGAGCCCCCTCCCGGAGGACGCGGTCGATCTCCTTCGTCGAAAGGCAAAGAGCGCCCTTGGATCCGAGCCCCGCAGGGACGGCCCGGTAGAGGTCCGCCGCGATGCGGTCGATGTCCGGCGCAACGTCGCCGCGACGAAGGGGAGTCCGCAGGAGGCGGACCCCGCAGTTGATGTCAAACCCAACGCCTCCGACCACGACAACTCCGTCGTCCAGGTCGAAGGCTCCGACCCCGCCGATTGGGAAGCCGTACCCCGGATGGACGTCGGGGAGCGCAAGGGCCGGTGCGACGATGCCGGGGAGGCTCGCCACGTTTTTCAGCTGGCGAACCGCGCTCCAGCCCTTCGGGTCGTCGGCCTCGCGACGGAGCTGATCGATGCTCGCGGCGTCCGCGTAGATCCGCCCGGCGACGAGCATCCCGTCGTGGGGCGCGAGGGTCCACTCGACGTCGCCTACCCGTTCCATGTGGTCGAAGACGCTCAACGAACCCCCCATGCTGCGACGCCGACGTTCTCCGTCGCAGCGACGTCACCGTATCCTTCAGACGTCGGCAACATACTCAGCGTACCACACTCCGGCCTCTTCGCGGACGTCGAGCCCAAGGTACGTGATCCCCTTCACCTCGCCGCTCGGTTCGTGGCGCTCGGGGTCGAGCGGCTCGCCGAGCGCCCGGCCGCGAAGCAGAAGGCCAAGCTCGGTCGTGCGCACGTCGACGTCGAAGCGGGAGAAGACAAGGTTCTCGAGGTCCTTCGGCACAAGGAGCGCCGCCAACCACGCGACGAGAAGACCCCTGAGGGAGTCTGCTTGGAGCGCGTACTCGCGCGCAATCACCGGTCGGACCCGGTCGGCTCGGACCATCTTGGAGAACATGGCGAGCGCCGCTTCGGCGAACGCCTCGCCGACGCTCGATCCCCACGCCCGGATTGCCAGATCGGCGGAGTGATCGAGGTAGACGAAGGGCATCGGGCTCCCCTACGCTTCCGTCCGCAGCGGGACGGAGAAGAGCGGATCGTACGTCGGCCCGTGGGGGGTGAGCCGGCTCTCCATGAGGACCAGACGATCGACGCGAAGCGAGTGAGGCGGGAACGGACCGAGCGCCTCGAAGACGCGAGGGAGGCGGGCATCGGGATGCCCCTTGATCCGCGCCATCGTGACGTGAGCGACGGCCTCGGACCGCTCGGGGGCGAATCCCAGCCCGTGAAGCTGTCGCTCGAGGGCCCCGGCAAGGTCCCCGAACGTTGAGTCGGTCGCGGCGCCGACCCACAGAACCCTCGCGCGGTCGATCGACGGGAATGCGCCAAGCGTGTCGATGCGGAGCGCAAAGGGTGCGAATCCACGGGCGACGTCGCTCGCGGTCTTCTCGAGGACCGCGGTGAGATCCGGGTCGATCTCCCCGAGGAAGCGAAGCGTAACGTGGTAGTTGTCGGGTCGGACCCACGAGGCCGGCATCGTCGTCTCGCGGCGAACTCGCTCCGCGACGCGCCCGATCTGCATGCGAAGCGCCCCGTCGATGGGCAGAGAGAAGAAGGCTCTCATGATTCCCCCTTGGGTTCCGGGCTGCGCCCATCATACCCGTTCCGCTGGGTCGTCTGCGGCGCGCTTTGTGGACTCCTCGCCGACCTATACAATCCCGACATGCGATCCGCGTTCCGAATCGGCGTTTGCGCCGTGTTCCTGCTGGCGGCCCCCTTCTCGGCGACGGCCACCGTGCTCCTCGTCTCCCCGGACGGGTCGGCCGACTACCGGACGATTCGCGGCGCGATGAACGCCGCGGCCTTCGGTGACGTCCTTCACGTCGCGGGCGGGGTCTATGAGGAGCAGGTGGTCCTCAAGAATGGCGTGACCGTTGTGGGCGCGGGGCCTCAGCAGACGGTCGTCCGCTACTCGTACGGGTTTGACCCCGTGCTGGTCATCGATCATGTGAGCTCGGGAAGCATCGAGGGGATGACGATCGAGCGCTCTGCGTCCATCCTGGAGGGTCCGGCTGTCGAGGTGACGGCGGGGTCGGCGGCTCTCATCGACTGCGTGATTTCGGGCGGCGTGGGACCCGGCGTCGATGTCGGGGACTCGGCCTCCAACCTTGCGCTCCAGTCCGTGACGATCGAAGACAACGCGGGCGCCGGCGTCTCGGTCCACGACCGAGCGAGCATCACGCTCGACGACTGCACCGTGAAGGGAAACGAAGGGGTCGGCGTTTGGGTGCAAGACGATGCCCGACTCGAAGCGACCGGATCGCGGTTCGAGAGCAACGCAGGGGGAGGAATCGCCCTCGAGGCGAGCGCCACGGCGTCTCTTGACGGATGCGAGATCATGAGCCACGCGGCGAACGGGGTGCTCGTCGCCGGCGACGCGAGGATCGTCGCCGGCGATCTGACCGTCACGGACAACGGGGGCGGTGCCGTCCGATTGACGAGCCGCGCGTTCGGGGCGTTCACCCGCCTTCGCGTCGAGGGGGGCAGCGCCGGAATCGGGTGCGAGGACGAGGCGACGTGTACGGTCGACGGCGGGCGATTCGACGCCGTGGACGGGGTCTCCCTCCACGCGGCGGGCGCGGCCTCGATCTCGGCGCGGACGTGCGAGATCGTGGCGGGAGGCGGCGACGGGGTGGTCTTCGAGTCGGCGGCCCGATGTGAGCTCACGTATTCGACGGTGGCGCGCAACGCTGGCGACGGCGTGCGGGTTTCCGGCGGTGACGTGGAGGTCGGGCACTGCATCCTCGCGTACAACAGCGGCGCCGGCCTCAGGATCGACGAGTCCGCCGACGCGTCGAGTGTCCGCGCGTTCTCGCACAACTGCGTCTGGGGAAACGGGACGGACTACGTGGGAACCACAAGGCGCCCGTCGGACGTCGCCGCGGCCCCGGAGTTTGCGGACCTTCCGTCAGGCGACGTGTCCTTGCGGTTCGATTCGCCGTGCATCGAGGCGGGAGTCGGGTGGACGACGGTCGGCGCGCACGAGGATCCGTCGTCGGTCTCCTCGTGGGCTGTCGAGCTCGTCTCCTCGGCGTCGCGGGGATGGTTCGGGGAAACCTGGCATGCGGATCTCCGCCTTTCCGGATCCCCTTTTCTGATCGACTCGCTCGACCTCGGACTCCGCTACAACAGGGGCGGCGTCGCTCTCGACATCGAGTCGGCCGTCCTCGGACGGCTCAGCCGTCGGGTGACGGCGAGCGGCAGCCTCAGCAATGCATGGCGCCAGGGTGGCGGCAACGAAACGCTGACCGTGCAGTGCGGGTTCGCCGGGGTGGTCCAGAGCGACGAATCCTGGGGATCCGTCTGGGGACTGGCGGCGCTCGACGGCGGGCCGGTGGAAGCGTCCCTCCGCTTGGCCACGAACTGGCCTTCTCCGCACTTGGCGTCGCGACTCAAGCTGGGCTTCGCGCTGTCCTCGTGGAAGCTTGAGACCTCCTTGGCGTCCGTAGACGTCACGCTGACGGCCCTGGATGTCGCCCTGTCTCAGGGAGTGGGCGTCGGCGCACGGCGCCTCCGCCTCGAGGAGCGAGTCCAGCTTCTCCCCGATCGCGTCCTCGCGGCGACGGCGGAGTGGGCGGGCGATGGGTGGAATTGGACGGGGCTCGTCGAGATCGCAGAAGAGGCGTGGCGTGCGCGCCTCACGCTCGCAGACCGGGGGTTCTCCGTGACGGGGAAGGCCCGCCTAATGGGCTCGAGCCTTTCGGAGGGATCGGTGTCCGTCGCGGCAAGGCTTGGGTCCGTGACGCTGTCCGGCGAGCTGGCGCTCTCCGCAAGCGACGGGCCGCGCGTCGCGACGGGGGTTGCGTTCGATCCGACGGCGTGGCTGCGCCGGCCGCCGAACGAGCCGCCGAGTCCGGCGTTCTCTGCGCTCCCCGCGGACCCCGAGGCGGGCACGCCGGTCCAGTTTCGCGCGTCCGGCTCGTCCGATCCGGACGGCCAGATCCGAGCGGTGTGGTGGGACTTCGGCGACGGCGCTGCGGGTGAGGGCGCTTCGGTCGACCACGCGTACGCGACCGCTGGAGTCTATGACGTCGTGCTGACGGTGTCCGACGATCGCGGCGCCGCGGTCTCGCTCACTCTGCCCGTGACGGTGTGGCCGGCGGACACGTCGCCGGTCGGCACGTTCATTGCCGTCGCGGTGTCGGAGGGCGGCGTGCGTCTTCCGAGGGGACCGCGGGCCGGGGACCGCGTCCTGCTCGACGCGTCGGAATCGAGCGACGCGGATGGGTCGGTCGTCGAGTACAGCTGGGACTTCCAGTCCGACGGCGTGATCGATGTCGTGTCGAGCGATCCCACAATCCTCGCGCCGATCCTCGTGGCGGGGCCGCACCCGATCACGTTGCGGGTGGTCGACGACACGTCGCGGGCGGATGCGGTGATGCGCGTCGTCCTGATCGACCGAGCCGAGCCTCCGCGCGCGGCGTTCTCATTCACCCCGCCGACTCCGGCGATCCAGGACCCGGTCTACTTCTCCGATCGTTCGGTCGACACGGACGGGAGCGTGATCGCCTGGATCTGGGACTTCGGTGACGGCCGAACGTCCCGCGACGCCTCGCCGGTTCATCGGTTCCCGGTGGAAGGTCAGTACACCGTCAGACTGACGGTGAGAGACTCGGACGGTCTCGAGGCTGTCGAGTCGAGGCCGATCGTCGTCTCCCCCACGCCGGAGATCGTTCCCGTCGACGAGGTCTGGGCGCTGGTCATCGGCATCTCGGACTACGCCCAGGTGAAGGATCTGCAGTACGGAAGAGATGACGCGATTGCGATGTACCGTTGGCTCCTCGACTCGGGGGTCGCGGAGAACCACATCCGCCTCCTCCTCGACTCCGAAGGGCCGGTGGCCGAACTCCCGGGCACGGCGCCCCGCCTTGCGTCCCTGGTCAATGTGCGGGAGGCGCTCGGGTGGTTGCGGCGCGTGGCGGGAGAGGACGACCTCGCCCTTGTGTCGTTCTCCGGGCACGGGTTCCAGGGCGACGACGACAACGGCGACGAGAAGGACGGCGTCGACGAGTTCTTCGTGCTCGTCGACACGTCGGCCTCGGCGGTCGAGGACACGGCCCTCCGCGATGACGAGTTTGGGCGCTTCCTCGATCGACTCGAGTCGAGTCACGTCCTGGTCCTGTTCGACGGCTGCTACTCCGGCGGACTGTCGCGCAGCCTTCCGTCGTCGAAGCGGCCGATTGGGGATCGGCCGGACTTGTTCTCCGATTTCGCCCTCGAAGGGAGGCTTGTTCTCTCCGCGGCCGCGGAGGCCCAAGAGGCGTTCGAGTCCCCCGAATTGGGTCACGGCGTGTTCACGTACTGCGTGATCGAGGGCCTGCGCGGCGCGGCGGATCTCAACGGTGACCTGCGAGTCACGGCGTGGGAGCTGTATGAGTACGTGGCTCGGGCCGTTCCGGAGCGGGTTCGCCGGGAACACGGAGCCGTGCAGGAGCCGCAGCTCGCCGGCGAGGGCGAAGTCCGCGTTCTGCTTGCGACCGCCGCTCGACCACCCGCCGTAGCCTTCGCGTACGGCCCCGACCTTCCGTACGCCGGCTCGCCGGTGCAGTTCGCCGACCAGACGCGGGCGGACCGAGGGCTGGAGGCGTTTGCCTGGTCGTTCGGGGACGGGGCGACGTCGACGGAGTCCTCCCCGACCCACGCGTACGCCGCAGAGGGGGAGTACTCCGTGGAGCTCCGCGTGACCGATGCGCGTGGAGTCGTCGGGAGCGCCGCGTCCCGCGTCGTCGTCGGTCCCGCGGGCCGCGTCCTTTCCATCGATGTCGAGACGGGCTCCGTCCTCGTGTCGCTGGGAGCGGAGAACGGGCTCCGAGTGGGCGACCGGTTCGAGACGTCCGCGGGCGCATCCGAGCTCGAGGTGGTCGAACTGGTGGGCGGGGACGCGGCGGCGTGTCGTGTCCTGCGGGGCGACCCGCCCGCGGTCGGCGAGAGCCTCCGGCCGGTGCCGAGCGGCGCGGCGGCCCCTACTCCTCCAGCTCCAGGGTGATGAGGAGAACCGCGTCGGCGCGATGAACCTTGAGGACCACCCGGTCGCCGGCGCGCCGCGTGGCGAGGTACGCCGCGAGGTCCGCGCACGTGTTCAGGGGGACGCCGTTGGCGTAGGTGATCACGTCGCCGACGCGCAGGCCGCGCAGCTCGGCGACGGTCCCTGCGGCGACGGAGCTGATCCGGATTCCCGTCCCGTCCGTCTCCTCACACAGAATCCCGAGCGACACCGACGTTCGAGCGTAGGTCAAGGCCACGGCGTCGACCGGGAGGGACGTCGCGGACGTGAAGGGGATCAGAATCGTAGGTTGGTCGATCACCGCTCCGGCTCCGGTGCCCTTGGTCGCGTCGCCGCGAGGATCGGGCAAGTAGACGTAGACGCGGATCGATCCGCGTAGCGCGTCCAGCGAGGAGTGGGCCTGGCTTGGCGTGGCAAACCGGAACTGCAGCGCTTCGTCTCTACTCACCTGCCACCCCGTGATTCGAACGGCCTGCTTCGGCAGGAGGATCCACTTCTTGTCCTTGACGGTCCCGGTGACTTCGGCGCTGCCGTTCGTATTCAGACCGTCGATGGCCAGCACGACGCCGAGCAGGCCTGCAGTTCGGTTCGTGAGGGTGACCCGGTACAGCGATCCGAGCACCGGCTCGACGGCGTAGTGACGCTCGAACATGTACTGGACGCTCGCAAGCGCCGAGCACGAACCGAGTTCGCTCCACGCGCCGCTCTGGCAGCCGCCCACGATCGCCTGAACCTGGGCTTGATCGGACGCCTCGAGACGAGCGATGTCCATCGAGAGGAAGCGCGCGTCGAGCGACTGCCACGTGCCGAGCCCGAACAGGCCCCAGGACCGAAAGACCTCGACTTCGACGTCGACGTAACGCGACGACACGGGAGTCGCCAAACCCCCGAGCGACGCGGCGGCCACGATCACGGTCAACGCGATCCAGAAGGTTCGTATCGTGCGATTCATCGTTCCCCCTTCGGCACCTCGATCCCCGAGCACCGGTCGCCGGACGGTCCTCATGCGGCCGAGCCGGCAGAGCAGAGGATACACCATCGGCTACAGCAAGCGCCGAGTCTTCAAGGGCTACCGCGGAAGCGTGACCCCGGGCTGATCCTGGTACCCGCCGCCCGCCTCTTTCTCTCCGTAGGTTCGGTTGGGGCGCTCGCCGCGGAAGAAGACGACCTGAGCGATCCCTTGGCCGATGTGGAGACGGATGGGAAGGGGCGCCACGTTGGCGAGCTCGATCGTGAGGATGCCGCGCCACCCGGGCTCGAGAGGCGTTACGTTGACGAGAAGGCCGCAGCGGGCGTACGAACTCTTGCCCCAACACACCCCACAGACGTCGTCCGGCATGTGGAACCACTCCACGGACTCCGCCAGGACTTGGGCGTTCGGCGCCAACTCGAACGTTCCGTCGACCTCCACGGCGCGGAAGTGGTTCACAGGAAAGGTGACCGGGTCAAGGACGACGTTCAGACCGCCCAGCGGCACGAGGAGCCGCCGCCCGAGGCGAAGGTCGTACCCGTAGCTCCCGAGTCCGTACGACGGCTTGCCCTCCTGGCGGGCGACGAACGGAGACAACATGGGCGTCTCTCCAGTGCACAGCGCCGCGATCTCGCGATCCGACAGAACTCCGTGTCCCATCACGACCCTCCTCCCTCTTCGAGCAGCTCCGGGTGCTGGACTCCTTCCAGCACGCGCGTTGCGAACACGTGCCACTCCGGCAGACGATGCGTCTTCCGCTGCCGGATCATTCGCTGAAGGACCATGTAGTTCAGGCAGACGACGCGCCGCTGCAGGAGCGACTCCGGCACCCCCGCCTTCGCCTCCTCCCAGTTGTTCGCCGCGATCAGCCCGTTCAGATGCTCGAGGTACTCACGGGGAACGGGATGGGCGAAGTCGTCCTGGGTGAGCGGCCGCGACGTCAGCGTGTGCATCGTCGACTCGCTTTGCTTGGTCACGCCGACTCGATACGTGTCGAACTGCTGCCAGAAGTAGCGGGGCGCGGTCATGTCCAGCCACACGACGATGGACTCCAGGTACTTGTTGTGTCCTTCCCCGAGGAAGCGGAGGCGCCGAGCGACGCCCGCCATTCGCACCGGCTCTTGTCGGTAGGAGAGAGACAGCCCGAGCAGAGCGGACTCGTAACCGTGCTCCTCGAGGACGTCGACCTTCACTCGGCCCCCTTCGCCGGATCCTTACGGCTTCCAGGCTGGTAGAGCGGCGTCCCTGAGGCGCACAGCGGACACTCCGAGTACGTGTAGGTCGGGATGCTCAGGTGAACGAGCGCGTGGATGGGCATTCCTTCCACGGCGTGGGTCTCGGATCGGTCGACGATCGCCGCAGAGCATACCGGCTCGGCGCCGAAACCGCGGACCAGATCGATCAGCTCGCGCGTCGTCCGCCCGGTCGTCACGACGTCCTCGACAATGCAAATCCGCTCCCCGGCGCGCAGGGTGAACCCCCGTCGGAGCTGAAACCTGCCGTCCGGTCCGCGCTCGGGAAACAGGAACGGGCGGCCGAGTCCCCGCGCCACCTCATACCCGATCAGAATGCCGCCAAGGGGGGGCGACGCGACGCGATCGATCCCCTCCGGAAGCCGGGCCGCCAGAGCGGCCCCGAGGGTCTCCGCGTGCGCAGGATCCTCCAACACCCGAGCGCACTGGACGTACCGGCCTGAGTGACGTCCTGAGGAGAGAAGGAAGTGGCCGGACTGCACCGCTCCCGTCTCCTGCAAGAGCTCGAGCCATCGGGTCTCATCGGTCATGGGGCCTCCCCATCGCTTCTTTGAAGGTTCGAGCGGCGTCTCCCGGGCGTTCCGCCGCGAGGATGCCGCGGGACACGTTGAAGACGAGCGTGCGGTCGCCGCCGACGGCGTCGAGGAACGCCTCGAGCTCCCCGCCCTGCGCCCCGATTCCGGGCACGAGCCACGGCAACCCGGGGCCAATGTCGCGCAACGAGCGCGCTCGAGCGGGACTCGTCGCGCCGACGACCAGGCCGACCAGCCCGGGGAAACGCTCCTCAAGGCGGGCCGCCAGCTCCGCGACGCGAACGTAGAGCGGAGGCGAGCCGTGGTCGACGATGGCTGCCGCCGTCGGGTTCGAGGGGAGGGCGACGACGAACACCGCGAGGCCGCTGTCGAGAAACGGGAGGATCGCGTCCTCGCCCATGTACGGGACCACGGTGATCGCGTCCGCCGCCAGCCCATCGTGAGCCGCCCGGGCATAGGCGGCCGCCGTCGAAGCGATGTCGCCCCTCTTGGCGTCGAGGATCGCGAGGCGTCCGGCGTCGTGGATCCGGTCGATCGTGTGCCGGAGAAGGGCGACGCCGTCCGATCCGAGCGCCTCGAAGAACGCGCTGTTGGGCTTGTAGACGCAAGCGTCGTCCCTCGTCTGGGAGATCACCGCGTCAAGGAATCGCCGGACGGCCCGGGCCTTCCTACCTCCGCCCGGCACGAGTTCGGGATGAGGGTCGAGGCCGACGCAGAGCCTTCCCCCGGTCTCTCTCTGGAGCACTCTCAACTCGTCAACGAACATGGGCTCCTCCTCGGTGCGCCGCACCGCGCAGCTCTTTGACGTCGGAAATCCCTCGCTGGGTCAGCCACTCGTCGAGCTCCCGGGCGAGACGAAAGACCGAGTTCGGGTCGGCCATCACGGCGAACCCGAAGCCGACCAGGTCCGCGCCCGCGTAGAGCATCTCCAGAGCGCCTCGCAGATCGGAGACGCCGCCCGTTCCGACGATCACGGTCTCCGGAAAAGCCTTTCGGGCCTCGAATACACGGTGAAGAGCGATCGGGAAGATCGCCGGGCCGCAGAGCCCGCCCACCTGGCGATCGAGCAGCGGGAGCCCCGTCTCGGTGTGGATGCGCATCCCGCGCAACGCGTTGATCAGCGCAACTCCGTCGGCGCCCGCGGAGAGGGCCGCCTCCACGAGGTCGAGGTACCTTCCCTCGCCCGGCAGCTTGGCGAGGATCGGCCGCGTCGACGCGGATCGGGCGCCTCGCACGAAGGCCCGCACGCTCTCGGGATCGTCGGCCACCGTCTCGCCGCGCACGTTCGGGCAGGAGAGGTTCACCTCGAGGACGTCAACCCCGGGCTCTCCCGACAGGCGAGCCGCCAAGGCGGCGAGCTCCTCCGGGCTCCGCCCGGCGATGCTGATGATGCGTCGCGTGGGGAACGCGCGGATCTGCGGGAGGAGGTCCTCCTGGAGTGTGTCGCACCCGGGGTTCTGGAGCCCGATCGAGTTGAGAACGCCGCACGGCGCGTCGACAAGCCGCGGCTGAGGGTTCCCGCGGCGGGGTTCGAGCGTGACCGTTTTCGTGGTGAGCGCGCCGACCCTCGACAGGTCGAACGACTCCGCAAGCTCCAGACCGAATCCTGCCGGTCCCGACGCGAGGACCACCGGATTCCGGAACTCCAGTCCCAAGACGCGAACCGTCAGCGCAGCCACGGGACCTCCGAACAGGCGAACAGCGGACCCTCGCAGCAGACCCTCTGCATGCCGGAGCGCGTTTCGACGCTGCACCCCTGACATGCGCCGAATCCGCATCCGATGCGCGTCTCGAGGGAGACGTACATGTCCGGCTCCTCGGCGTAGCGCCGCGCAATGCCGCGAAGCATCGGCTCCGGGCCGCACGCGAGGACTCCCAGCCCGCTCTTCCAGCGCTTCCGAAGGCGGTCGTCCGCCGTCTCGCCGCCTTCCTCTTCGACCGCGAGGTCGACTCCCGGCAGGAGGTCGCGGACGTCTCGGCCCCGAACCCCAAAGGCCACGGCCTCCGTCAGCTCCGGATGCGCGGCCGCGAAGTGGAGGAGTGGGGCGATCCCGCTTCCTCCCCCCGCGAGGACGTAGCGGCGGTCGCGGTTGAGGCGGCTTTCGTACGGAGTGCCGTACGGTCCCCGCACGACCACCTCCGTCCCCATCGCCGCCCGTCCGAGGGCCTCGCGCAGAGCTCCGTCGAGCTTCAGAAGGAACTCAAGGCGCCCCGGTTCGGCCGCCAGGACGGAGAAGGCGCGCGGCAGCGCCGGGCCCTCCCAAAGACGAAGGAGCACGAACTGCCCGGGACGAGGCGCGGCGAGGCCGCGGTCGACGCCGAGGGTGATGCGCGCGTATCCTCCGGCGACGGCGCGCGACTCCAGGCACCCGTTCGAGGCAGAAAAAAACGGCCCTTCGTGGGCCGCTGTCAGCGCTTCCGACGAGTCTCGCTTCACCCGAACCCCCCTCAAGGTCTTCGGGAGGAGATCCTACACGAGGGCGGCGCGTCCGCGCAACGCCTCGACCGCTCGGCGGGCAGGGCGGCCCGACCTGCAGACCGCCTTGCGTCCTCATTCCGGAGAGCGTCGAGGCTCGTCTCAGTCTCTGTCCCGGCGTTCGCCGAAGTACATCGCGGCGCCGATGACCCCGAGAAACAGCCCGCCGATCGAGGCGAAGTACGTCACGAAACTGAGCCACAATGGGGATGGAATCGCGTGCATCACCATGGCAAACGCCAGCCCGCAAGCCGTCAAGAGAAGCGCGAGCGCGATCACGAAGACCCTGCGCGAGCCCGTCAGCCTTGGCCTCCTTGACGGTAGAGCCAGCACTCCACGCGATGGCCGGGCGCGGGTTCGAAGGTCGTCGGCTCCGCCGTGCTGCACAGCTCCGCGATCCGGTGCTTGCAGCGGGGGTGAAACCGGCATCCGGACGGGGGATGGGCGAGGCTCGGCGGCTCGCCAGGCGGAACCTCCTTCTGGATGTGTGCGTTCTCGGGGTCCGGGTCGGAGATGGCGGTGAGCAGCGCCTGCGTGTAGGGATGGAGCGGATGCCGGATGAGCTCGTGGACCTCCGCTCTCTCGACGATCTTCGCCGCGTACATCACGAAGACGTACTCCGAGAAGTAGCGCACCGTCGACAGGTCGTGGGTGATGTACATCACGCCCAGGTCGTGGCTCTTCTGGATGCGCCGCAGGAGCTGGAGGATCTCGACGCGCACCGACGCGTCCAGCATGGAGACCGGCTCGTCCGCCACGACGAGCTTCGGCTCGAGGACGATGGCCCGGGCAATGACCAAGCGCTGCTGCTGCCCGCCGCTCAACATGTGAGGGTACTTGTGGATGAAGTCGTCCTGCGGGGTGAGGCGAACCTCGTCCATCACGGCGCGAACCCGCGCCTCCTGCTCACGCCGGGGAACCCGGTGGACGGCCAGGGGCTCGCTCAGAATGCGTTCCACCGTCATGAACGGAGCAAGCGCTCCGTACGGGTCCTGCTGGACGAACCCGACGTTGGCGCGCAGCCAGGCGAGGGCCTTTCCTTTCTTCCACTCGAGCCGCTCGCCGGCGAAGACCATCTCGCCTTTCGTGGGCGGGACGAGTCCGAGCAGCGTCTTGGCCAACGTCGTCTTTCCCGAGCCGCTCTCCCCGACAATCGTGATCGCGTCGCCCCGACGGAGGTCGAAGCTCACCCCGTCGAGCGCCCGGACGTGTCCCGTGCGGAAGAACCCCCACTTCCGGAGCTCGTACCATGTATGAAGATCCCGAACCGATAGCAGCGCTTGTTCCGTCATCGCCCCCGCCTTACACGTGCAGCCAGCACTTGACCCACCAGTCGTCTCCGATGTCACGGAACGGCGGCTCCTCGACGCACTTCCCGAACCTCGACGAGCAGCGGTCCGCAAACCGGCACCCCGACGGAGGATCGAGCAGACTCGGCGGCCGACCCGGGATGAACTCCAGCTTCTTGTCCTCGCGCAGCGTGGGCACGCTGGCCATGAGCTTCTGCGAGTAGGGATGCCGGGGCTCGCGGAAGAAGTGGCGCGCGGTCGAGAGCTCGACGAGTTGCCCCGCGTACATGACCGCCGCACGGTCCGCCAACTCGCTCGACGTGGCGATATCGTGCGTGATGAGAACGAACGTGACCCCGAGATCATGCTTGATCCCCTTCAGGACGTTCATGATGCTCGTCTGGGTCAGGACGTCGAGGGCGCTCGTGGGCTCGTCGAGGAACACGAGGTCGGGGTGCGTGATGAGGGCCATCGCCAGGACGGCCCGTTGCCGCATTCCTCCCGACAACTCGAACGGGAACCGGTCCAGGAAGTCGGCCGACACGCCGACGAGTCGAAACGCCTCCTCGGCCTGCCGTAGGGCGTCCTTCTTGTCCGTGGAGACCCCGTGAACGCGGAGCGGCTCCGACACCTGATCTCCCACTCGAATGACGGGGTTCAGCGAGTTCATCGCCGCCTGCGAGACGAGGGCCATCTTCACCCATCGGACCTGCCGACGGAACCGCTCCTCGTTGAGGGTCATGATGTTGGTTCCGTTGAGCCAGACGTTCCCGGTGTAGGCTGAGACATTCCTGGGCAGAAGGCGGAGGATCGCCCGTGCGAGCGTGCTCTTCCCGCACCCGGACTCGCCGACGACGACGGTTGCAGGTCCGCGGTCCAGCGAGAAACTAACGCCGTCGACGGCTTGGACCGGCCCTCTCCACGTCCGGAAGTGGAGCTTCAGGTCCTCGACGCGCAGCAATCTTTCCGTGGTTCCCATGTCACATCGTCCTCAGTCTCGGATTGAAGATTCGGTCCAGGGCGAACCCGACGAGGGCGAACCCGAATCCCGTGACCATCAACAAGATCGCCGGCTCCAGCACCCAGTAGTAGTACCCCTTGTAGAGCGCATCCGCAGCGCGCGCGTCGTAGATGAGCTTGCCCCAGGTCGGTAGGATCGGATCCCCGAGGCCGAGGACCGCGAGCGATGCCTCAAGGAAGACGAACTGCGGCACGACCAACACGAACGTCGGGAGGAGCACCGGCACGATCCTCGGGAGCAGGTACCGGAAGATCATCCGGCGATGCCTGGCCCCGTACGCTCTGGCCGCCTCGATGTAGGGCGCTTCCTTGGCCTGGAGGAACATCGCGCGGTACGTGAGGTAGGCGCCGCTGAAGACGTTGAGCAGGATGACGACCGCCAGGATGAGCCAGATGCTTCGCCCGTAGAGCTGGCCGACCATGATCAGAATCGGCAAGAGCGGCAAGAGGAGGGTGAGCTGGGTCAACCGCTGGAACGCCGAGTCCATGAAGCCGCCGAACCACGTTCCGACCCCGGCCAGGACGAAGGTCGCCGTGTTGGCTCCGAGGGCCGCGAGAAGGCCGAACAGGAGCGCGAGGGGGGCCCCCCAGAGGAGCGCCACGGTGATGTCGCGACGCTGGTTGTCCGTTCCGGCGATTCCGTAGACGCTGCCGTAGACGACGAGCTTCGACTCGAACGTGTACGCCTCCGGCATGTCGGCCTCGAGGACGAGTTCGTACTTCCCAGGCCGCGTCTTCCACTCTCCCTTGGGAGACGACGCGTCGACGTCCCCGAACAGCGCGACCTCGGGCGCCGCCATCTGAGGCAGCCGGTCGCGGAGCTGGTTGTCAAGGGAGATGTAGTAGGTGTCGCTCGAGCGGATGCCGCGGTCCGAGGCGAGGGGTACCCGCGTCCCGTCCGGCTTGACCCAGGAGGCCGTGAGCTTCGTCCGCTTCGTCTCGTACGTCGCCACCGAGAAGAGCGACATCTCGGTGGGGAATGTGTCGTAGGGGAAGTCCAGCGGCAAGCTGAGACGGACCCGAACGTTCCCGTCGCCGAGCGGCTCGCGCGTTCGCGCCCCCTCGGTTCGCGAGTCGACGACGATCGTCCGCGAGAGGCTCTTTCCGGTGAACAGGTCGAACCACGCGGGCGAGGCGTTGCGGGGCAGTTCATCCCACACCCCCGGTCCGCCGCGCCAAAGGCGGATCGCCTCGCTGTACGGGATGGCGATCACGGCATAGATCGAGAGGACGATGAGGAGCCCGATGATTGTGAGGCCCAGGATTGCCGACGGGTAGCGGCGGAGCTCTCTCAGGTTACGAAGGAGCGTGCTCATGTCGTCACACCTTCCCGCCGCCGACCCGCACGCGCGGATCGACCAAGGCGTAGATAAACTCGAGGAGAAGCAGCGTCCCCGCCAACAGGTAACCGTAGATGACGAGGGTACCGAGGATGACGGGCGTGTCGTTGAGATTGACGGCCGCCAAGTACTGACGGCCGAGGCCCGGCCAGTTGAACACCGTCTCGAGGATGATCTGGCCCTGCCACGTGCCGATGAGGATGAGCATCAGGCTCGTGATGATCGTCGGCAGGGTCGGCCGCATGATGTACCGCCTCTGGATCCCGCGCGCCGAAAGCCCCTTGGCCTTCGCCAGCTCCACGTAGTCCTCGCTCGAGTAGATGAGGAAGAACGTCCGCCAGCGGTAGACGTTGGCGAACAGGGCGCCGATCGTGATGGCGAGCACGGGAAGGATCATGTGCTCGAGCAGGCTCAGCGCGTAGGCTGGGGCGCTGTCTGGGGGCGGGACCTGGACGAGACCGCCCCATGGAAGCACCCGCAGGACGGCCGCGAAGATCAGGATCAGGAAGATGCCGTAGAACCACCCCGGCGCCGAGGATAAGGGGGCCAGCCCGACCATCGTCCGGTCGACGAGGCTTCCATAGCGACGGGACAGGAACAGGGCGAACTGAATGGCGAGGAAGAAGAGGAGCAGGTTCGACGTTCCGAACAGAACCAACGTCGCCGGCAGCCGTTCGCTCAGGATCCGCGCCACCGAGCGGGAGCCGGTGTCGCTCGACAGCTGCTCCGCGATGCCCAACTTCAGCGAAAGCGCCGTGAACAGGTACTCGAGGCTCCGCCACGGGAAGAACGGCCGATCGAGGCCGAGACGCCCGTACTCCAACTCCGCGAGTTCATCGACCATCTCCTTGAGGGCGTTGGCCGGGATTCCCCGGTTCGCCGGATCGAGGAAGATCGCCGAGGCGACGTTGGACCGGATCTCGGCCCGCCGCACGTCGTCAAGCTTCCCCCCCATGTTCATGATGATGACGATCAAATAGCAGCCGACGACCAGCGTGATGCCGACCATCAGCGTCCGGACGATCAAGTAGCGGCCCACCGCAAGCAGGCTCTTCACGGCGGCCCTCCTCCTCTCGCAGGGGGCCTTTGCAGGCCTCCGAGACTAGGAAGGGGCTGCTGCCCTCGGTTGCTGCAGCAGCCCCGTGTCGTTTCCCACGCTTGGTGTCTCGCTTGCCTACGGCTTCAGTGGGTCGAGCAGGAACATGAACTGCTCGGACGGAAGCTTGTAGTCGGCAAAGCGCTTCAGTACGACGACCTTCTCGATCGGGTACGCCTTCTCGAGGTAGAACGGACCGCTCGCAACCCAGAAGTGGCCC
>JBFYQP010000025.1:0-4355 GCA_041302745.1 Candidatus Bipolaricaulota bacterium
AGCTGCTGTGCAACGGTGCGCAGGAGGTGCGCAGCGCAGAGAGCGTCGCAACCAGGTTGTGCTCGGGAGGGAAGCGCGTGGTTCTCAGTCGGCGCTGGCGGCAGCGTCGAGGTCGTCGAGCGAGAGCGCGTCGAGGTCGTCCGTCGCGTCGGGATTCGCGACGGGCTCAGGAAGCGCGGCCTGCCGGTAGCGCGCCAGGGCGACTTGCAGGTTGAGCGCGAGATGCAGTAGGCGGTGGCCGCGGATCACCGCATGGAGACTGGCGCGCGGCAGTCGGTCGTCACACAATTCCGGATGCGCGGCCATGAGGGCTCGCGTGGCAGCTTCGAGCGAAGCGTCAAGCACCGCGAGCGCCGCCAGCTCCGGGGCGTATCTGAGCTCGCTCGGCGTCGGCATTCGATCTTCGTACATGTGGCTCCTTCCTCGTTCGCGAGTAGTCCGCGCAGTGTCGGCAATCGCCCGAGTCGAAGTCGGCTCACTCGCCGTCCAGCGGCGCGCCGTACACTTCCTGGGGACCGCGACATGGCTTTCCGCTGAAACGCAGGATCGTCGCCTTGTCAACCAGCCGCTCCGCAATCGCGATCGCCTGCGTCGGCGACGGGAGAAACTCGCCCCATTTTCCAAAGCCTAGGTTCGTCACGACAAGTGTCGAGCGTTCGCGATAGCGTGCGGAGACGACCCGGAAGAGCTCGTTGGCCGCTTCATGCCCCAGGGAGGTGTTGAATCCACAATCTTCGAGGATCAAGAGCGCAGGCTGCTCCAGACGCCGGAATGCCTTACGGTACGTCCCGTCGGCACGCGACGCATGGAGCTGCTCCAGCATCTCCCCCAGAGCGATGTAGTACACGGGAAAGCCAAGCCGGCAGGCGGCATGGCCGATGGCTTTCGCGACCGTGGTCTTTCCCGTCGATGGCCGGCCTACCAAGACCACGTTGCGCCGCTCCTGGATGAAGCGACACGTCAGCAGCTCCTTGGCGACCTGCGCCGAAAGCTGCGGCCGAATCGAGAAGTCAAACTTCTCGAGCGATACGTAGGCGCCCAGGCGCGACCAGCGCGTGCGCCTGAGCACACTTCGCTCGCGACGGATCTCCTGCTCGGCCTCCAGGACGTGGCGCAGAAACTCCGAATACCCGTAGCGTGCCGTCTCGGCTTCGGCCAGAAGCTCCCCCAGGCGCTTGGCGATCGTCGTGAGGTTGTGCTCCACGAGGAGGGTGCGGAGGCGCTCCAGTGGATCGCGGGGCTCATTCTTCGGTGCCATGCGGTTCCTCCTCTTCCGTCGGCGGCATGGAGTCGAAGGTGAGCTCTTCAAGCGAGCCCGAGTCGACCTCGTCCAGCGCCCCAAGGACTGCCGGCGACGCGCCAAGGGGCTCCGGGGGCGGCTCCGCAATCACGTTCGGTAGCGCACGCTCCAAGATGCGAGTAACCGCCAGGGAACTGAAGTTGCGGTAGCCACACGCGCGCTCGATCGCGACCGCCACGGCCCCGTCGCCGTACATCGCCGCGAGTTGCTCGATCCGCCGCAAGTGGATCGGGGTCAGCGCATTCATGCGGCGCTTGAGGCCGTCGAGAAAATCCTGAAAGCGCGGAAACCGCGCCAGGAATGCGGTCTCAAGCGCGGTCAGCGATAGGCTCGGCGGCTTGGGCGGCGCCGACCAGGGCACGGGGATGCGGGTCGGTTGATCGGGGATGGCGTGCGCCGCCACGACCTTCCCTGCAGCATCGAGAATCTCCACCCGGTTGGGATAGACACACACGGTCACCTGCTGCCCGGGCTTGATCGGCGTCGGATAGTACGAGCCGTCGAGGGGAATGTAGCCGTCCTTCTGGACCGTGCGCACCTCGCGGCGCTCGGCGTGAAACGGCATTGACGGGAGTGCGATCAGAAACGGCCGCTCCTCCTCGTACGCGGCATCGACGCGCCGGCCGGTCGTCGAGTGCGTGCGCACGTTGGCGACGGTGTCCATCCAGACTCGCGCTTGCGCGTTGAGGTCCTCAATGGACTCGAAGGTCCTCTCCCGCAGGAAATCGTCTTCGATCCAGCCAAATGGTCGCTCCACTTTACCTTTCCTTTCTTTGTGCTTGACCTTGCAGGCATAGGGTTTGAAGCCGTAGTGCTTCGCAAACTGAAGGAAGATCGCGTGCCAGATCGGTTTGTGCCCCACCCGGCCCAGCGTCACCGTCGTCTGGTTGTCATACACGACGCGGTGTGTGCAGCCCTGGTGATAGTGGAGGGCCTCGGTGTGGGCAAAAAGCAGCGTGGGAAGGCGCTCGTTCCGAAAGAAGCCGATCCAGATCCGACGGGAGTAGCAGAGGATGAGCGAGAAGCAGTGGATCATCGTGACCGCCGCTCCGATCAGAAGGCGGTACGGGCTCCAGTCCATCTGCGCCTCTTCGGCCATTTTCGTCTCGAAGCGCTTGAAGACCTTGGCGGGCTTCTCCTGCGCGCCCCGGATCCCCCGCAGGTACTCCTTGAGGATGGTCTTCTTGCCCTCGTAGCCCTGCGCCTGCAGCTCCCGCAGGATGCGCGGGGCCTTCAGCTTCTTGGCGGCGAGCTCCTTGATGCGGTCCTTGAAGTTTTCGAGTTTCGACGGGGGCGGTTCCTCCCCTCGCGACCGGCCGAGGACCTTGCGAATCGTCTTGGGGTCGCGGCCCAGCTTGCGGGCGATGGCGCGGATCTTCCACTGCTGCCGGTAGAGGTCTCTGATCTCGTCCTGCTCTTCGGGGGTCATGACATTCCTCCTTGATTCGGCTGGCGTGATCGACAATGCGGGCCGCGAGACGCCGCCGGCGGGCGTCGAGCACTCGCCGTTCGACATCGGACAAGCCCGTGAAATCGGCATGGGCGAGCTCCCCGAGCACGCTCTCGGCGGCATCGAATCGCGCGGCGATCTCGGTCGCCGTGGTGCCCAGCGGCGAAGCGTTCTGATCATGGGGCTGCGGCTGGGCGGAGAGCGGATCGCGCAGAAGCGCCTCGCGAGTGACGTCATCCGGTGCGGCGCGGTACGTCGCCACGAACGCCAGCGCCTCGCGGGTCCTGAGGCCGTGGCGCATGATCGTGGCGGCCAGATCCTTCTGCAGCCGGCCGCCGAAGGCGCAGAGCTGCAACGCGACGGTCATCGACAGGCTGCCGCCGTCCAGCCGGCAGCCCAGTTCCGGGACGAGGCGGCGCGCAAGGGTCAGGCGGCGCTTGACCCACGTCGTCCTGTGGTCGAGCAACTTGGCGATGGCGGCCGGGCTCAGTTTGTCGTCGTCCGTGAGCGACGCAACCACTCGCGCCTCGTCCATGGGTCCCGAGCTCTTGCGAGCGGCGTTGGCCGCCAAGAGCCGCGCCTTCATCGCGATGCCGCGGACGGGCTCCACCACGACGGGAATCTCCTTTCGACCCTCGCTCCGCCAGGCCAGGAAGCGCTTGAAGCCGTCGATGATTTCGAAGCCTCCGTCCGAAGCTTCGGCGACCCGGAGCGGCATGGGTGCGAGCGTGCTTCGCGAGTCGGATCGATCGCCGCGGAGCGGGGCGAGCGTCGCGTGCAACTGGTCGATGGGAATGGATAAGACCGAAGTCATGGCTCACGGCCCTCGAAGGAAAGCACCTGGTGAAGCGGAAAGCGGTACGCGACAAAGCCTTTGCGCCGAAGACCATCGCGAGCGCGTACGACCTCGCCCTCGGGGAGGCCGACTCGCTTGGCGATCGTGGAATCGGCCCAGAACGAGCACCCGTTGCAGTCGGCCGCCAGGTGGAGAAAGAAAAGGAGCGCGATCTCCTCCAGTGTCAGACGGTGAAGAACGTCGCGCAGGCGGTGATCGACCCAGGCGAAGTGCGGCGGCAGCACACGCACCCGCGAAGGGTCGACAGGCTCACGGTCAGGAAGCGTTGTCCTCATAACCGTAGGAGCTTATCCGTCGCCGCGGAGTCGAAAACCTGAGGTCCGCGAGGCCGAATAGAAGCGCTCGGCGCATCGCGAGCGCGGCGGCGCGGCCGCAGGAACCGCCGTAGGAGCCGACGGCGCCCTCGGACGAAGGCCTGGCGACACGACTTACAGCAAAAAACGAAGAGCGCATGTGCCCGCCGGCGGACTCGACAGTTGCAGTGGTCGCAGTGATAGTCAAACATGGGCGGATCGCTTCGAACTGCTGACACCCTTTCGGGCGGCGGTCGAGCATCCTCGCTTGTGGAGCAGCGTATGAGGAACACGCGACCGCGACGCTTGCGTTGTGCGCGACGATTCTGCACCTTCCGCGCCTGTACCCGGCATTCGAGTGAGCAGTACTGCTGATTGCCCCGGGGGCGAAACGTGTTATTGCAGCCGCTGCGGGCGCAGCGTATACTTCCAGACATGCTCCGGCTCGTCGAAGTT
>JBFYQP010000034.1:0-3595 GCA_041302745.1 Candidatus Bipolaricaulota bacterium
CAGGACGTCACACCCGAGACCGGCCCACGTCTGCGGACGCTAGAAGCCGCGCCCGTGGTAGTCGCGCTCGAGGTATGCCGCGATCTTCCGCGGGTCGTCGCCGGCTTCCGCGACAACGCGCTCCACCCGCATCGGCTCGCCAAACGTCACGTGCACGGGGCAGCGGAACCGCCTTGCGCCGAGGCGCCGGGCGAGAGGATTGCGGGACAGAACCTGGAAGATGGCCGTCACGGAGGCCCCGCGGATGCTCCATGGGACCAGGTACGTCGGCCGGCAGGCCGCATCGTGCGCGAGGTCTGCCACCAGAGTGCCGAGCCCCGTGCGCCACGGCTCCCGGCGATTCCGCGATTCGGGAGCGATGATAAGGCCCCCGCCTTGTCGTACGTGCTCGGCTGCCCGGCTCAGGGACTCGCGATTCCGCTGCCTCACGGCGTCGAGCTCCGGGCGCCCCGCCGACTTGCTCGCGATCCACCCCATGGCTCGGGGGACCAGGCCCTTGTCGCTGGCTCGCTTCACCGAGACGCGCATCGCCGCGTAGACGGGAAAGGAGCATCCAGCGATGTTGGGGCCCAGCTTGGCGATGTAGTCCGAAGCGACCATCTTGAGATCCGGGCGGTCGATCGCCGCGGCAAGGAGAATGGGCGTTAGGATGGAGCCGTGCGTCCCGTAGACGATCATCGGACCCGTGCGGATCTCCTTCTCGCCGCGCGATGGCATCTCGACCTCCCACGGGACGGGCGGCCGCGCGAGGATCGCTCGAGACGCACCGTGGACTCCCAACTCCCCCACAAGGCGTTCGAGGTCCTTGGTGATGGTGAGAAGCGGAGTGATCGGCAGGAACAACCTCACGAGCCCGAACAGGAGACGATACCGCCAGCTTCCGTGAAGGCAGTCCAGATGAGCGTCGAGCAAGGCCTTGACTCCACCCGCGTCGAACGCGCCGTTGAGTCGGCGCAGCGCCTGACGAAGAGACCGTGATGGAGCGCGCCGCCCCGTGCCGGCTTCCCCGCTGTCTTCGGACTTCGACACACGGTCGCACATCCTGAAGCATTCTACGGATCGAGCAGAGGGGCAACAAAGCCCCGCGAACGAGGCGCGCTGCCCCGCCCGAGTCCCATCTGCCGAGAGAGGTCGGCCTCGTGACGAGGCCGCCTCGGAGGCCTGGAGGGCTCTGCGCTCTCCAGGCGGAGAGACGAGGACGATCCTGAGTTCCTCCAATGCCCCGACGATTGCACGCAGGGCGGACCCGGCCCGCGGCGGAACCCGGCGGGTTGCCCCGCGCAGCGTCCGACGCTATCGTGGCAGGGCCGGCGGCGTCTCGCGCAGAACCATCGCGCCGTCGGCCACCGTTGGGAGGGGAGTGTGTGCACAACGTGCAAGCGGACCTTCAGGCCGATCGCTCTCGTCCTCTTCTTCGCTGCGGCAGTCGACCTTCTGGCTTCCGCCCAGTCGACCTCGGCCATCCCCGACGACGTCAAGGCTTCCATGCTCGCCCGGATCGAGAGCGGTTTGAACATGGGAATCGTCCTCGGCGTCGTCTCCGCGTCGGGAGCTGAGTTCTACTCGGCCGGCTACACTTCGGCGTCCCATTCTGCAACGGTGGACGAGGCAACGGTGTTCGAGATCGGCTCTGTTGGGAAGACGTTCACCGGGCTCCTCCTTGCCGATGCCGTCGGCCGCGGCGAAGTCGGTCTTCTAGATTCGATCCAGCAATACCTTCCCAAGACCGTGACCGCCCCCACCCGCTTCGGCAAAGAGATCACCCTACTGCACTTGGCCACGCACACCTCCGGCCTGCCTACGATCCCCGACAACCTCGCGCCCGCAGATGAGATGAACCCGTACGCCGACTACACCGTCGCGCTTCTCTACGAATTCCTCTCGACGTATCGCCTTCCAAGCCTCGGCACGAGGTATCTGTACTCCAACGTCGGCTTCGGGCTTCTTGGACGCATCCTCGAACTCCGCACCGGCATGAACTACGAGGAGCTGCTCGCGACGCGACTCGCGGGCCCTCTCGGGATGACGTCCACGGTCATGACTCCGACCGCGGCGATCGCGAACCGCCTGGCGACCGGCTACCGCGACGGCGAGGTCTTCCCTCGGTGGGACAACCCGACGTTGGCCGGAGCGGGCGGCGGCGTGTCCACAGCGACGGATCTCGCGATCTACGTTGCGGCGAATCTGGGACTACGGGAGACTCCCCTCGCGGAGAACCTGGCCGCGACCCACGAAGCGCACTTCGAGGCAGGCGAGCTGCGCCTCGGACTGGGGTGGGTTCTGCGGTGGACGCCGGCTGGAACGATCGTCGAGCACCACGGCGCCACCGGAGGGGCTTGGGCGTACGTCGGGTTCATCAAGGAGAAGCAGCTGGGCGTCGTCGTCCTCACCAACACCTACGAAGACATCGACGACCTCGGCCGCCACATCCTCGATCCGAGCTACTCGCTTCGGATTCCGGGCTCCAGCTGATCTCGGAGCGCTCTGACTCCACAGCTCCCGATTCCCGGACCACGCTGCTCTGCCACAGAGCAGCTCCACGTGCGCCGAGTCCCTCGGCTGAGGGAGAGGCCAGAGATGCCTACCCGGCTGCCAGTCCTGTGCGCCCGCCACTGCGTGCCCGGCAGGAGGCAGAGAGGTCGCGCTGGGGGGGAGAGAGAAGGGGCATTCGGAATGAGACGGAAGTCGACGCCGAAGAGAACTGGAGCTTCGAGAGACCGCACGGAACATCGCCGCGGTTCTGGCTCCCCGGGGAGGACTCGAACCTCCAACCATTCGGTTAACAGCCGAGCGCTCTGCCAATTGAGCTACCGAGGAATCTCTACAAGCCGGATTCTACCGCGGGCCCTCTCCGCCCGTCAACCGCTTCCACGCGCAGAGTGGGACACGGCTGCCCGCCTAGGCCAGGGCCTCGAGGAGGTGGCGGATGATTTCGCTGCCGCGCTCGAGCACCGAGACCTCGATCGATTCCTCGCGCGAGTGCGCCTTCACGCCGCCGTACCCCAAGACGACCGCGTCGATGCCGCGGTTCGCCAGGACGAGCGCGTCGGTGCCGCCCGTGACGCGCTTCGCGACGGGATCGAGTCCCACCGACTGGATCGCTGCCTTTGCGGCACGCACGAGCTCGGAATCCTCGGGGACCGACATGGCTTCGTACTCGATCTCCTCGGCGATCTCGATTGCGGCGCCGGCGTCACAGGCGGCCGCCTCGAAGGCGTCGCGCATCGCCCGCGCCTGCTTGAGCGCCTTCTCGTGCGTCAGGCTTCGGCACTCGGCCTTGATCTTGACCGTCTCCGGCACGCCGTTTCGGATCAGGCCTCCCTCGATGACGCCGACGTTCGCCGTCGTCTCGAAGTCGATCCGTCCGTCGGGCATGCCGACGATCGCCTGGGCTGCGACGCGGATCGCTGATATCCCCTTCTCCGGCTCCATCCCGGCGTGCGCCGCTTTGCCGGTGATGACGATGTCGAAGTTGACGTGGGTCGGCCCGCCGATCACGACCTGGTTCAGGTGTTCGCCGTCGACGATGAACGCGCGGCGCGATCGGATCCTCTTCAGGTCACGGTTCCTCGCTCCGAGCAGGCCGATCTCCTCT
>JBFYQP010000062.1:0-4692 GCA_041302745.1 Candidatus Bipolaricaulota bacterium
TCCTTCCCCTGGCAGGGTGCGTCCGATATGACCGGCGAGGTGCAGGTCCGATCCTCGATGCTGCGTTGCGGGACCTCGCCGCCCTTGAACGCGGGGGAGCGGACGCCGTCTTGGTCGAGAACTTCAGCGACGCTCCCTACGGGAAGGCTGCGCCGCGGGAGACGGTCGCCATGATGGCTGTGGTTCTTCGCTCCGTGGTTGAGGCGGCGACGGTGCCGGTCGGGGTGAACGTCCTGCGGAACGACGGCCTCGCGGCGATGTCGATCGCCGCTGCAACGGGGGCATCGTTCATCCGGATCAACGTCTTTGCCGGCGTGGCGTTCACGGACCAAGGGATTGTCGAAGGACAAGCGCGGGAGCTGCACGCGCTCAGGCGCGACCTCGGAGCGGACGTGCAGATTCTCGCCGACGTGCACGTGAAACATGCGGCCCACCTGACGCGACTCGAGGAAGCGGCCGTCGACACCGAGCGCAACCACCCCGACGCGCTCGTCGTCTCGGGAATCGGTACCGGGTACGACACGAGTCCGGAGGACCTCGGGACCGTCAAACGAGCCGCGGCCCTTCCGGTGTTCATCGGTTCCGGCGTGCGTGCCGACTCTGTGGCAGCCTATCGGAACGCAGACGGGTTCATCGTGGGGACGGCGCTGAAGGAATGCGGAGCGGTCGAGTCCCCCGTGGATGAGAAGCGCGTGCGGTCCCTGGCGACCGCCATCGCGGCGCTTCGCACCGCCTCATGAGCCGCATTGCCGTTCTCGGCGATCTGAACCTCGATGTGTTCGTGGACGAGGCGCGAGAGCTTCGCCCGGGCGCCGAGGTCCGCGGGTCCGTGCACGTTGCCGCCGGCGGGTCGGCGGGGACGTTCGCCCGCGTCGCCGCGAGCTTTGGGGCGAGCGTCGTCTTCCTGGGCGCCGTGGGGCGGGATGTCGGGGCCGACATCCTGGAGCGGTCGCTCGTCGACGTCGGCGTGGAGTCGCGCCTTCGCCGCAGCGAAGCGCCGTCGGGGGTCGTCGTTGCGATGCGGCGCGGGAACGAGCGGTCGATGATCTGCTCCCGCGGAGCGAACGACGATCTCGACGCGGAGTGGATCGGCGCGCACTGGCCCGATGCCGTGGACCATCTCCACGTCTCCGGCTACGCACTCTTGGCCGAGGGGCCGCGAGCGGCGGCGCGGCGTGCCATCGAGCTGGCAGCGATCTCCGGAGCGTCCGTATCGCTCAACCCTCCCCCCGCCAACCTCATCGAGGCGTTCGGAGTCGCCCGGTTTCGCGCGGAGCTTCTGGGAGTGCGCTGGCTCTTCCCGAACGAGGAGGAAGGCCGGCTGCTTGCGGGGGCGTCGGCCGCGGCCGACATCGTGCGCAGACTGGCCGAGGAGTACGAGGCCGGCGCAGTCACGCTCGGAGCGCGGGGAGCGATCGCGTGGCAAGGCGAGAAGGTGGATCGGTCCCGCGTCGAGCGGGCGCTCGACGTCAATCCGACCGGCGCGGGAGACGCCTATGCTGCGGGTTTCGTCGTCGCTCGACTTGACGGAAAGCCTCTCGACGCCGTCAATCGGGCGGCGAGCGCCGCCGCCTCCCGCTATCTGGGCCTGCGGCGCGCTTGATTCGGTGGGCCCTTCCCACTACCGTCATGGCGAAGCACCGGAGGTGAGCAAGGCTGATGGAAGACAAGACCGCGCTGTTGATCGCGCTGGCCGTTGGAATCATCGTCATTGTTGGGCTCTTGTTCTTCGTCATCCCTGAGCCCGCGGAGCGCGCCGTGATTGCCACGGAGAGACTCGACATCGCCGTGCTCGCGTTCCGCAACAGCTCCAGCTGGTCGGGCGTACAGGAGACGGTTCGAGGTCGGATCGAGACGGGACTCGTCAACCAATCCGGCATCCACGTCTTCTCCCGTACGCAGCTCGATGCATTGCTCGTGGAGCAGTCGCTGTCTGCGACGGGGCTCCTGGACCCGGCGACGGCGGTCAAGATCGGATCCCTGACCGGGGTCAGCAAGCTGGTGACCGGGAGCGTCTACGCCGTCGACACGTCGGCGGAGGCGACCACCGCGTGCGCGAAGTGGGAGAACGGAGCCTGCGTACAGACGGTCCCAGCGACGACCTACGCGGCGAAGATCTCCGCGCAGGTCGAGGTCATCGACGCAAGGACCGGGCAGATCGAACAGGCGATGGACGTCGACGGGTCCGATTCGACCACGGTTCTGCAGGGTACGCTGTTCGGGGGATTCGACTCGCTCCTCGCGGACTCGGCGAGCGAAATCGCCTCCGAGGTTGCGGGGAACGTGACGTCGAGCTACACCCGGGAGATCCGATACGGTCTGTACGAGGACGTCGAAACCAAGCGGAACGGCTACGTCGGAAAGAACGAGACGCGACGGTTTGTGGCGGGGTCTGACGTCCGGCTCGTCCTTCACTACACCCGCGTGCGGGACGGCGACCTCTTCGATCTTGACTGGACCGGGCCGAGCGGCGAATCCGTCGGCCACGTGGAGGACGTCGTTTCGAACGGCGATTGGAGTCTCGAGACCCTCGATTCGGGAACCCTCTTGCCGGGACGATACGTCGTGACCGGCACGCTGAACGGGATCGTGGCCTTCCAAGAGCCGTTCACCCTCGTCCCGTAGGCGCCGGAGCGCCCGTTCGCGAGGAGAAGACACCGTGCGAAGCCACCGCAAGGAGCTCTGGCTCCATCTTCCGAGCCGCCGCGGGTTCGTGAACATCACTCCGCAAGTCGACGAAGCGGTCTGTGAGAGCGGGGTGCGCGAGGGTCTCTGCCTCATCAACTCGATGCACATCACGTCGAGCGTGTTCGTCAACGATGACGAGCGCGGACTGCACGCCGACTTCGACCGATGGCTGGAGACGCTGGCGCCGCACGAGCCGACGGACTCGTACGACCACAACCTCACCGGGGAGGACAACGCCGACGCCCATCTGAAGCGTCAGATCATGGGTCGCGAGGTTGTTATCGCGATCACCGAGGGGCGGCTGGACCTCGGCACGTGGGAGCAGGTGTTCTACGGCGAGTTCGACGGCCGGCGCCGCAAGCGGGTGCTGGTGAAGATCGTGGGGGAGTGAGCACAGGCGGCCTTCGGACGCGCCGCCCATGCTCGGAGCCGAGCGGACAACCTGCGACCCTTCGGACGGAATCGGTCACCTCACGTCGACTCATGTGCCCTAGGACTTCTCATGTCCCCCGGTCATGCTCTGGAACGAGTCCCCGTGGCGGCTTTCGGAAGTCTCCCCCGGGGTGTAGACTCCGGCCCGCGGCGCCGAGCCTGGGTGCCGGCCAGCAGGTCCGAGCCAAGAGGAGGCTTCGCCTCAAGTCGATGAGGTGCCGCGGCCGCGGCATCTCGAGGAGAGGACGCACACCATGAGCGAGTGGAGAATCAGGGTCTGGAGAGTCGTCGCCCTAGGCGTTGTGGTTGCCTTGCTGTTGGGGATGATTGTGATCTTGCCAGCCTATCTCCACATGCGAGGCGTCGCGGCCGGTCGTGCCGCCGAGATCAAGACCCTTGGAGCACAGCTCGATGAGTCTCGGCGGGCGCACGAGGCATCCCTCGCCGAGAACCGAGTCACGGCCGAAACGCTGAAGGGGACGGCATCGGAGCTGGAAAGCCTTCGCGTAGCCCAGCAGGCGCTGGCCGACGAGGACCGCGAGACGAGCCAAACGCTCCAAGACACGACCGTCGATCTCGGGCAGCTGCACGCAGCGCAGCAGCTTGCCTTGTGCGAAACCCAGGAGACGACGCAGAGCCTGACGGAGACCGCTGTCAGCCTGGAGGAGTTCCGCGTAACCCAAGAGACCACGGTCGCCGAGACCCAGCAGGCGACGGCCGGCCTCCAGGAGCTGCAGGCGGCGGAACAGGCGACGGCCGACCAGAACCGTGAGACGAGCCAAGCGTTGAAAGAGACGGCGAAGAGCCTTGAGGAGTTGCGAGTCGCGCAGGAGATGACGGCCAACGAGTACCGGGACATGATCCAGGAGCTCCAGGACGCGATCGGGCAGCTCGCGACGACCGGGCGGCCAAGCTGGCCCGGCGGGCCGCCGGTTACGACGCCGGGCGCCGAGGCGCCGGAGGGGTACACCGCCGTCGACTCGGATGAGGCGTCCTCCCTGTGGGTGGACGGCTTCAGCGCCCTGCGATCGCAGGAGAGCCCCTCGACGACCGGACCCGGCGGCCAGAGCGCTGTGAGCGTCTTCGACGACCACGTCGCCGCTCAGGCGAAGAGCCTGATCTGGAAGCACCTCGGCCGCCCTCCGTACCGGCTCTTCGTGATCTCGCAGACGCAGAGCACCGTTCAGAACCTGTGGCATGTCATGGGACGATTCGCCGGCGTCGGAGACGACGCGCGTGCCTTCGCCGCCGGTGTGCGGTTCCTCCCGAGCGGAAAGTGGATGCTGCTTTCGTTCTGTTGGCTTGCGGTGACCGCTCCGACGGACGCGGAGCCCGCCGCTCCCGCGGCCGTCGAGTGCCCTCCCTGCCCGCCGCCGACGCCTTAGGAACCGCCGCCCCGCCTCTTTTTGGTGATCGTTCCGTGCGCGCCCAGAGGGACGTGCCGGCCCTTGCGGATCCGATCCCCCGCGTGAGTTCTTCTCGAAGACCCTGGAGCCGCGACACCTCGGGGGTCTTCTCCACGTCCGCATCATCGCGCGTTCACAGCGTCTTCACGGTGTTCCCCTAGATTGG
>JBFYQP010000075.1:0-9210 GCA_041302745.1 Candidatus Bipolaricaulota bacterium
TCCTGAAGAAGGGCATCACATTCATCCCCGACTTCCTCTGCAACGCTGGCGGCGTCACGTGTTCGTACTTCGAGCAGGTCCAGAACGACATGAATTTCTACTGGACCGAAGATGAAGTGAACAAGCGGCTGGACGAGAAGATGAGCACCGCGTTCCACGCCGTCTACGAGATGTCGCAGACCAAGAAGGTCGACATGCGCATCGCGGCGTACATGGTCGCCGTCGAGCGCGTCGCGTCGGCGATGCGTATGCGAGGGTGGATCTAGAACCAAACGCTCTCAGCGCTGAGGTGATTCGACGACGGGGCCCTCGCGAGGGCCCCGTCTCTTTCGTCCTCGACCGCAAGCGGGCTCAGGTCGCAGCGCCTTCCGAACCTCGATCGGTTTCGAAGCGGAGGACTCCCGGGACGGCGCTCAAGATCAGGCTGACGGCGACCATCACGGCGCCCGCAATGACGTACCAAATCGGAACTCCGAACCGGTCGGCCAAGGGACCGGCAGCGAGGAGTCCGAGCGGGGAGGCGGCCGCTGCGCCGCTGGACAAGAGGGACAAGACGCGGCCCTGCATCCCGTGCGGAACCCTTGCCTGGATCGCCGCGAACAGCGCCCCGTTGCAGATCGGGTTCGTGAACCCGATGAGCGCCATCGCGACCGTGGCCGCCCCAAGGCCGGCCGCGGGGAGGAGTCCCACCGCGGCGAATCCGATCCCCTGAAGAAGCAGGGCGAGCATGGCCGTCACCATCCGCCGCTTGAACCCTCCCCAGACTCCCAGAAGGACGCCGCCGACCACCATGCCGACTCCGAAGACGGACTCCAGCTGGGCAAGCTGGAGCGCCCCACCGCCGAAGTGACTGGTGACGAGCAGCGGCAAGAGCGAGACCGCAGGATTGGCGAACAGGTTGATGACCGCCGCGGCGACAATGATCACCAAGAGAGGACGCCACGCCGCGACAAAGCGGAACCCGGTTCGGAGGTCGGCGAGGACCGAGGACTTCGCGGCTTCGGCGGGATCCCGCCGAAGCACCGGGATCTCAAACCCAAGAAGCGGCAGAATCGCGAACAACGCCGTCGCGACGTCGATGGCGAGGATGCCGTACATGGGGAGAGCGCTCAAGAGGATCGCCCCGAGCGGAGGGGCGGCGATCGAACAAAGCCCGTACAGGCTCTGGTTCAACCCACCGATCCGCGCCAGGTGGCGCTCCGGAACCATCATCGCCGTGGACGACTGCATGGCGGGCCAGTGGAAGGCTCCTCCCGTCGATCGAACGAGAAGAGCGAGGTAGACGTGCCAGACCTGGGCGACGCCCGACGCAAACAGCAGCGCGAGGCCGAGCGTGGCGAGGGCGATTCCTCCGTCGGCGAAGACCATCACCCATCGGCGATTCCAGCGATCCGCGAGCGCGCCGGCGACGGGGGCCACGAGGATCTGTGGCAGCAGCGCAACGAGCGTCGCCCCGGCAAGGACGGTGGCCGAACCGGTCGTCTGGGTCAGCCACCAAACGAGGGCAAACTGCACCAACTGGCTGCCGAAGAGGGAAGCCGCCTGGCCCGACCAGACTGCAAAGAAGACCGCCCGCCAACGGGCCGGGTCCCAGGCTCGTGCCATGCTCCTTCTCAAGCCGGCAGACTCCTCGTCCCGCTCGTCCTACGAGGCCGCGTTCTTCCTCTTGGCCGCGAACGCCGGGCCGATCCGGTCGCCGAGCGCGTAGTAGCTCTGTTCTGCGACCACGAACGTGAAAGGACGCACGCCGTCGACCGTCGGGTAGCCGTCGCGGCCGAGCACCTCTTCGTCCGCCTTCACGTCGACGATCTCGCCGACGAACAGCGTGTGCAGCCCGAGCTTGAGTGAGTCGACCAGTCGGCACTCCAGGTTCAGAGGGAACTCCTCCACGTACGGCGCATCCACGAGTTCGCTCGGGACGGCCGTCAGGCCTGCGGCCGCGAACTTGTCGCCCTCTCTCCCCGAGACGACCCCCACAAGGTCGGCGGCCGCCGCGTGGCTCACCGACGGAACGTTCACGGTGAACGCTCGCCGTCCTACCACGCAGGCGTACGTGTACGTCGCCTCACGGAGGGAAATCGAGACCGCCGGGGGCTTCGAACAGCAGATTCCCCCCCACGCCACGGTCATCAGGTTGGGCGTCCCGGCGGCGTCGTAGGTCCCGATCACCCACACCGGCGACGGCATCGCGAGCGTCTTCGCACCGAGAGACCTCTTCATCTTCTCCTCCTTGACCGCCTACTCGTCGATCGCGATCGGTCCGAAGGCCATTCCTAGGCGTACCGCGACGGTGAACTCCGCCCCGCCGGTGTAGGTGGCGATCCCGGCGAGGCTCGCTCGACCGAGGCTTGCCTTCAGCTTCACCGTCGCGTACGAGAACTCGAGCGGAACGACGCTCGCCTCGGCGAACCCGCTCAGACCGAGCGTGATCGCGGAGTCTCCGTCCCCGATCGTCGCCAGGGTCACGGAGACACACGCGTCGACAAACGATTCGAGGCCCATCGGACTCGCGTAGAGAATCGTCGAATGGGTCACGTAGTTGCTCCCCACGGCGATCGTCGCGTCGACGAACTCGTACGGATCGAGGGGATGGGCGAGCGTGACGCCCGCGCCAGCGCTGCACGTCACCTCCACCGCGGCGTCGCCCAGCGGAAGCTCGGCCGCCCAGACGTCGCCCGACAGGGTCACGTCGAGCGGCTCAAACGTCACGGCCGTGAAGGAAAACAGTGCGGTCGTGAGCAGGCTGAGGTCGCCCACGGCCCGCTCCATCTCGAGGCGCTGCGAGTCTGCGACCTCGGGCCAGACATCGAAGGTGGTCGTATTCGTCACGGTCCAGCCCTCCGTCATGAGCGTCACCGCGCCTCCTCCTCCAACGCCGAGGCTCGGATACGGGTTCCCCTCTGCGTAGAAGGAGCCAGTCAACTCCGCCGCCCCAACCGTCGCCGAGATGCCGAGACAAGCGAGAGCGAGCACTGCCGGAATCCACTTCATCACCGCAAGCACCTCCCCTTTCCGATGCTGATGAGCTTACGGTTCGCCCCGCCCGACGGAAAGGGCGCGCGTCGTCCGCCCGGCCGCGGCGCGAACTCAGAGCCAGCGAACCGTTTCGTGCAGGGTCCGCCGGGGGCGCGGGGCGGGACTCTCGGCGGCGTAGCCGAACGAAATCGCGGCGACCATCTGACCCGCCTCGCCAAGCCAGGCCCGGAGCTCCCCGTAGGCGTAGAGAACGTCGGCGATCCAAAGAGAGCCGAGGCCGAGGTCCTGTGCCGCAAGGAGCATGTTCTCGATCGCCGCGCCCACCGACTGAACGTCGACCAGCTCCTGGAACGCCTGGTCGACGGACCGCGGCGCCCACGGATCCGCGCCGCTCGGGTTGAACACGAACACCGTCACCGGGGCGCGCTCCATCACGCGCGCCGTCCCTTCGGCGCTGCCCGCGTCTTCGCCGCGGCTCCTGGCCGCGGCGACGGCGTCGAGCAGGATCTTCACCAGGGTCGCTCGCTTCTCTCCGGAGACGACGACGAACCGCCACGGCTGTCGGTTCTTGCCCGATGGAGCCTGGATCCCCGCCAGCAGGATCGCCTCGACGGTCTCTCGTGGAATCGGCCGGTCCTCGAATCGGCGGATGCTGCGCCTCGAAGCCATGGCCTCCAGTGCGTTCACAGAACTCCCTCCTTGCGTGTTGCCGCCCGCGTCACGCGCGCCGGTCTTCCCGTCGGGCGGCCGCCGCACGAGCCAACGCGACTCCAAGCTCCTTCGCCCGCTCGTGCGGACGGAAGACGTCGTCCTCCTTGGGATCGCCGTGCGCCCCGACGCCGAGGTAGGGAAAGCCGTCGAGGAGAACCGGCCGCATCCCGACGAGCGTTGAGAACTCGTGAAGGTACTCGAGGACTCCGTGAGGGTTCGAGTACTCGGCCACGGCGACGAGGCCGCAAGGGATGCCGGCCAGCGGAGACGACGCGCGTGCGGCTCCCGCCGTCTCGTGGAAGAAGAACATCGACTGAACCCGCTCGATGAAGGCGTGGAAGTGGGCCGGCGGAGCGCGGAAGTACTGCGGCGCTCCGAGGATGACGGCGTCCGCCTCGATCATCCGCTCGAGGACTGCGCCGACATCGTCCGTCGTCGCGCAGCGGTACGGATGGGACGAGCAGTACGGCGAGCACGTGACTCGGCACGGGGCGAACGTCCGCTCCGCCGCGTGAACGATCTCGACCTCGAAGGTCGGGTCCACGCCTTCCATCGCCTGCACGACGCCGCGCACGAGGGTTGCGGTATGACGGTTTGCCCTCATGGACCCGATGATTCCGAGCACCCGCATGCCCTCTCCTTCGGCGGACCGACGGCGAAGCCGGCGCCATGGCCCTATGCGTTGGATGGTACTGGAGAGGCGCGAGCGTCGTCGACCGCGGAAGTCGATCGGCTCCAGCCCGCTAGCAGCCCCCACCCGGATTGGGCTTCGGAGGAGAAGCGGCGGGAGCCCCGGCTCCGGCCGGGGCCCCGGCACCGGCCGGGGTCGACGTCGATGCGGGAACCCTCACGTTGACGGTCGCGACGACTGCAGGAGACAGGGGCGCGTCGTTGGCGCGAACGAGCTGCACGGACAGCTTATGCCATCCTGAGCCCACGAGCCTCCACGTGTGGGACGCCTCTCCCGTGCTGAAGCACGACGCCGATTCGGTCAGAGCGGGGCGGTTCGCCGCGGTCGGAGGCTCGACGTCGAGGTAGTAGTGGTAGTGGTACCCCTCGCTTCCGAGGAGCCGATCGGCGTGAAGGGCGCGCACCGTCACGGTCACCGCTCCCGCCGGAACCGCGGCGTCGGAAGCCGGAGCGACGATGGTCAAGGTCGGAGCTGGAGCGGACTCCGCGGTGACGAGCCCAACCGCAAGAGCCACCAACCCGATCAGGGCGCAGAGTAGAAGGAACTCCTGCCAAGGCAGCGCGCGCCGTTGTTCGCGAGACGAATACCCGATGGCGCCGTGCCCCGTGTTGTGTGGGACAAGCACGCTCTGATACGCAGGACGCCGCTGTCCTTTCATGCGTTCTCCCCTCCTTTCGGCGCACGTCACGCCGCGTCGATCGCTTCGTCGAGACGGCACGCAATGCCGTTTCGAAGGATCCTCCAAAGGATGCCTCGGCGGCCTCGACTCCGGAAGGAATCCGCTCCCGCAGATCCTGAACGACTGTCCGGTTCAGTCCAGGCCGAAGCGCTGACGCAGGGTGCGCCACCTCCTCGCGGGGCGGGACAGGACGATCGAACGCCCCCCTGAGCGGGGTGTCGAACGTCCACGATGGATCTGGGCTTTGTCCGGTCGCCCGCCGAGTTCGCGGGAATACTGATCGGTGAGGGGGGATCCCTGAGAGCCCTATAACCGCCAGGGAATACGGCGTGGCCAAGACGCGACAACCTGGCGGCCCTCATTTAGCGAGCCCCCGCCGATGTGCCCTCTTCCGATCCGTCCCTTTCTTCCATGGAGGTCCGTGGAGTATCGTGACGACGAAATGAGTCTCGTCGTAGCGGTGCGCGATGCCCAGGAAATCGTCATGGCGTGCGACGGACGTGTGCTCGCCGAGGACCTTTCGGTCATGGTCGACGACGCCCCGAAGACGCTCGCACTCAACGCCGAGCTGTGCATCGGCTTGGCCGGCCCGACGGACGCGCTGCGCCACGTCTTGACGTCTCTCGGACTCCGCTGCCGCGGCGCGCACCCCGCCGATCTTCTGCAATCCTGTCAAGCTCGGTGTCCGATCGACATCGGGTACGAGGACGCGCGAGCGGAAGTCGTCGGCGTTCTGCGATGGCTGTCGCGGCGCGTCGCGCCGCCCGACCGCGTGGGCAGGATCCCGTCGGTGCTCCTCGGGGGACGACGTGCCGACTCTCCGGCGCTGGCCGCGTGGCAGTCACCCCTATGGATCGCGGAAGAGAACGCGTTGGCAGGCCGGCACTCCGCCTCGGTCGGACAGGTTCCGCCTTGCGGGTCTCGAGAGCTGGCGGCGTTCCGCGAGGCCGTGACGGGCGAAAGACCCACCGAAGACCGCCTCGCGCAGGCCGTACGCATTTGCGCTCGCTACTTCGGCCCCGACGGGCCGATCGGCGGGATCGTCTTCGTGCGCCGTCTGTCGCAAGGATTCAGCCTCGCGCGCGCCGCATGAATTCTTCTCCCGCACCGGAGGCGCTGTCTGGGGCGTAGAGCGCGATGGTTGACGAAGGGGATTGACTCCGGTACGATCCTGGCAGTCGTGGTGCGTGAGTGCTAGAGAAACCGCTCCCGCACCGAGGAGGACCATGCCGCTTCGCCAAAATGAGTGTCACACGTGCGGGTACGCATTCCGAACGCTTGAAGCCCCCGCGTCCGCCGACGTCCCCACGTGCCCGGCGTGCGGCAGCCGGAAGACTCGACGCCTTCTCCCTCACGTCGCCATCCAGTTCAAAGGAAGCGGCTACTACAAGACCGACCACGGCCGTCGCGGGAACGGCTCACGCGAGGAACGCGGCGAGGAACGCGAACCTCTGGCGGTTTCCTCGAAGCCGGCGGCCGACGACTAGCCGGACGCGTCGGGCGGGACGGCAATCTGCAAAGGTGACGGCATGGCGGAGGCCGGAAACCCGCTCATCTACGGCTGCAATCTCATCATCGTTCAGGATGCGGGCGCACACTCACGTTTTCGTGCGCCTAGGATGCGGGCGCACACTCGCGTTTTCGTGCGCCTAGGAGACGGGGCACTTCTGTGTCAACGTGCGCCTAGGAGACGGGCGCACTTCTGTGTCAACGTGCGCCTAGGATGCGGGCGCACACTCGCGTTTTCGTGCGCCTAGGATACGGGGCGTCTCATCTCGAACTGGTCGACGAGTGGGGTGAACCCAAGCCGGGTGAGGAACTCCTGCATCCCGAGGTCCGCCCCGTCGACGTTCAGCGCGGCGACGCGCGTCACGCCTTTTGGAACGTGCTCCGCCGCGTGAACGAGGAGGGCGCGGCCCGCCCCGTGACGGCGATGAGATCGTCGCACCACGAGCGACAGCAGCCAGCGCAGGGGGGCGGAGTACGCGTAGGCTCCAACGCATTCCTCCCCGTCGAACGCACCGACAAGCGAGACGTCGTCCGGTATCGAATGCACCGCGGAGACCCGATTCTCGAAGGACGGCAGCCAATCGATTTCCTTCGCGACGCGTTCGAATTGCGCCGGACCGATGGGGCGCAGCGTCCATTCGGGCGAGTGACCGCCGACAAGCGCCGACGTCGGCGCGACGAAGGAGCGAAGCTCCCGCGCTGTCTCAAAGCCGGTCTTTCGGTACGCCTGGATCGCCGGCGCGTTCTCCTGGAGCACCTCAAGAACGAACTCCAGAACGCCGCGGTCGGCGAGCGCGGGGAGAGCGTGCTCGAACATGCGGCGGGCGAGCCCGCGGCCACGATACGCGGGAAGGACCCCCGTGCCGGCGTCGTAGGCAACGCGGCGGCCGCCCCACGCATCGACGCCGATGAGGGTGAATCCGACCATCCGTCCATCCTCGTACGCTCCGACGGACAGGTCGTAGTCCACGGCGTTCTTCCGCATACGCAGGAGAAGGCGCTCCTCGGTGAGACCCGCGGGGGAGCCCATGGCGTAGTCGGCGAACGCTTCAAGAAACGCAGCATGGATCCTGCTCACATCGACGGACTGCAGCTCGACCATGGCGTCATGATCTCGCCGGGCGTCCCAAGGTGCAACGCCGCGCTTGGGACGATCCTGAGACGTTGAACGGGGATACTGGTCCATGCCGGGCGGGGGCCGCCGTCTGGATGGAGGAAGACCATGGAGACGTCCGGGATCACGGTGAAGCGCGTCGCGCCGCTCTACGTTCTGGCGACGCTTCGGCAGGTTGCGGGCCAGGAAGACATCCTGAAGGCTATTGCGGAGCTGCGGCCGAGGGTCGCCGACGCCCTCTCCGGACCGCCCATGGCCTTGCGCCTCGGGTTTCCGCGCGACGGGAAGATCGACGCCGAGATTGCGTTCCCCGTAGCGAAGGGCGTGCGCAGGGAAGGGTTTCTGGGAAAGACCCTCCCCGAGCTGCCGATGTTCTCGGTCACGCACGTCGGCCCCGTCACCGGCGGCGCCGAAGGAGCGAACCTGATCGACACGCGCAGGAAGCTTGTGCGTTTCGTGAACGAGCGGAACGTCCTTGTGGGCGATGACCCCGAGCGGTTCCTCTACCACGAGGGTCCCGAGACGCACGGAGATCGGACGGATCGATATGTGACCGAGGTTCAGTACTCGTACCACATGCCCATCTGGCTCGACGCGCTCGACCAGGGGACGAAACGGTTCGCCGGACCCGAGGCCGCCCGACGCGTGATGGCGGGAAGCGAAGGAATGGCCGAGGCGCTCGATGGGAGCCGCGTCGTGACGTGGATCCCCGGAGCGATCGACCGCCTCGACCGCGAGGTCCCCGACGACCGCGACCGAGCCTGCATCCTCAATCGCTGCGCCCACCACTACATCGTTCAGAGCGGGATGGTCATCGAAGCCGCGTGGAAGGAGGTCGGCAGAGACCTCCGGAAGCTGGTCGCGAAGATCACCGACGAGAAGCTGCTCGGAAGCAACTACTGGATCGACGAGGCCGGCGCCGAACCCATGGTCATGATCGAGCGCCGTCCGGCGCAGCCGGAGGAGTACGAGAAGGCGCAGACGCCGGCCGAGAAGCGGTACGCGGCCTGCTTCTGCCCCCTCGTTCGCGATGCGATCCGCCGCGAGGATCGCGTGTCTCGAACGTTCTGCCACTGCTCCGGCGGCTGGTACGCGCAGGAGTGGGCCGTTGTCTTCGGCGAGACCCCAGAGGTGCGCCTGATCCAGACCATGCTCGAGGGCAGGGATTCCTGCATCTTCGGCGTCCGGATCCCCGACGGGTACCTGTAGCTCGGCGGCGAGCTACGACGAGGCGTCGAAGCGGAACTCGCCTGACTCGAGCACCGCGAGGCAGGCGTCGGCCACGGCGGCGTCGTAGCGAGCGCCTCGCCCGGTGCGGATCTCGGCGACGGCCGCGTCGATTCCAAGGGCTGGGCGGTACGGCCGGTGAGAGGCCATCGCTTCCACGACGTCGGCGACCGCCAGAATCTTCGCCTCGAGAAGAATCTCGTCGCCGCGAATCCCGAGCGGATACCCGCTGCCGTCGACTCGCTCGTGGTGCTGGAAGACGATGGCGGCGACGGGCCATGGAAACTCGACCGAACTCAGGAT
>JBFYQP010000017.1:0-6304 GCA_041302745.1 Candidatus Bipolaricaulota bacterium
GCGCACAGGACTGCCACAGCGCGCCCGCACGTCCGCCATCTCCCCTCGGCACCCTGTCGTCATCCTATGCAGCACGAGGTGCAAGTCATGAACAAGCGAAGACTAAGCTGGATCGCCGGAATGGCCGCCGTGGGCCTGCTCCTTGCGGGCGCTGTCGTTCTCGCCGGCAACGGCTTCGGCCGCGGGGCTGGCGCCGGGGCGCAGACGATGCCGTGCCAGGCGAACCAGAATGCCAACGCGGCGTGTCAGGGGAACCTCGACGCCGACGGAGACGGAACCCCGAACAGCCAGGACCCCGACTGGGCGGCAACGTGCAGCGGAGAAGGGTCGGGAGCCGAACGTGGGGGCGGCGCCAACTGCAAGGCGTCGTGTCCGAATGCCCAGGCCGGGTCCGGCAACGGTCAGGGTTGCGGCCGCATGCAAGGCAGTTCCCGAGGGTGCGGAGGCGGCCGCTCGTAAAGGCCCCGCCGCAGACAGCATGAAGTAGAACGGGCGGCCCCACGGCCGCCCGCCTTTTTCTCGGGCCGGCCGCCGCGCTGTTAGTCCCCGGACGGAGCGGACGCGGCCGTCATCCGCCGCAGCTTGCGAACCTCCAAGAAGAGCATGGGCGTCACGATCAGGGCCGACACGAAGTCGGCGACCGGGAAGGCGATCCAGATGCCCTTCGTCGAGAAGTGCGACGAGAGAACGAGGACCGCTGGAATGACCAGGGCGATGTCGCGCAAGAGCGAAAGTGCGAACGCCCGACCGGCCCGCCCCATGGCCTGATAGAAGCTGCCGACGATCGGCTGCAGGGCGAGGAGCGGGATCACGACCACCATGATCCTGAGCGCGACCGTCCCCTCGGAGATCATCGTGGGATCCGAGCTGAACATGGAGAGGAATGGGCGAGGCAGAAAGAGCAGAAGCGCCCAGGCGGCGCCGGAGAGCCCGGCCGCCAGGACGAGAGCGTGCTTGAGCGTGGCGATGACCCGCGGGTAGTTGCCCGCTCCGAAGTTGTAGGCATAGATCGGCTGAGAGCCGTCGGCCACGCCGAAGACCGGCATCCGCGCGAGCGTCACAATCCGATTGAGGACGCCGTAGATCGCGAGCGCCACGCCGCCGCCGTACGCTCCGAGAGCGCGGTTGATCACCACGGTGGCGGCGCTCGACGCGAAGATCCCGACGAACGAAGGGAGCCCGACGCTGACAATCGCCCACGTCGTCCGTCCTCTGAGGACGAGGTTGCGCGGCGAGAACCGCACCGACGTCTTCTTCTGCAGAACGTTGTAGGCATAGTAGGCGACGCCGATGCTCGAGGAGATGACCGTCGCCCACGCCGCGCCCGCCGTCCCCATGTGGAGCCCGAAGATAAAGACGGGTTCGAGGAAGATGTTGAGGACGCCGCCGACAATCATCGGGACGGTGGCGCGCGATACGTCGCCCTGCGCGCGGAGGATGGACATGAAGATCGACGGGAAGATGAACGCGAACGATCCGGTCAGGATCACGGTCGCAAACGCGTCGGCGTACGGAAGGACGTCGGGCGTCGCGCCGGCGAACTTCAGGAGGGGGATCGCGTAGAGCCGTCCGAGGACGGCGACGAGGACGCTTGCCACGATCCCGAGAGTCACCGCATTCCCGAAGGTCCGCTCGGCAAGCCGTGTGTCTCCCTTCCCGAGCGCCCGCGACACGAGAGACGCGCTTCCGGCGCCGATGAACTGGCCGATCCCGATGACGACCAGGAAGAGAGGGAACATGACGCCGATGCCGGCCATGGCCAGGGTTCCGACGCCGCGCCCGACGTAGATTGCATCGACGACGTTGTAGAAGGCGAGAACACCGAGAGAGACAATCGAAGGGGTGGCCAACCGCACGATCAGCTTCCGGATCGGGTCGATTCCGAGCGCCTTCGCCTTGTCCAGCATCGGTTCGACTCCTTATTCTCCGGATCTGTTCCCTGCGGGCATTCTCCGGCTCCCTGCGGCGAGCGCTGCTCTCGCATCGGGTTCCGCCACGACTTCCTGCGTTCGCCCGCGCGAGCGCCCTTTCCCGCATCCATTGTCGCAGATCGAGTCCTGCGACGCGAGCGCATCTTCGCTGAAGATCCTCTCTTCTCGTTGGCTCTCGCGCTTCGAAGGGCGCGACTGTTCCCTCCTGCCGCTGTTCGCCCCCCCCGCACGGCCGGGCGCTGAGCCTGCCCCTCCGCTACGTCGCGAGCCCGACTCTTCTCAGAAGATCGATGTAGCGGGGATCGGAGCGGCACGGATCCAGCTTCGGGTCGACGTTCATCTCCGACAACTCGGGGTCGTGCTCGACGTAGGCGCGCTCGAGGAGCGCGAAGCCTTCTCGGTCTCGTCCGAGCACGAAGTAGAAGAGAGCGAGCCCGTACGACGGCACCGAGTGCTGCTGCGCGTGTTCGAGAACCCGAGCGAGGGACTCCTCGACGGCGCCCTTCTCCCCCATCGCCTCGCGGAGCTGCGCCAGGGCAAGCTCGGTGTGCGCCTCCGCGCCGCCCGCGAACTCCCGCGCCTTCTCGAGGTCCGCACGAGCTAGATCGTGCCTGCGTTGGGCGAGGTACGTCTCTCCTCGATACAAGCGCACGATCAGGCCGTCGCCTCCCAACGCGAGGCACGCGTCGAACTCGGCGACCGCGCGGTCCAGCGCGCCGGCGCAGAAGTAGACCTGTCCGAGTGCGCCCCGCTTCACGGCAGAGACGGGATCGAGCGTCTGGGCGGTTCGGAGCGCAGCGATCGCTTCGTCGAAGCGACGCAACGCGAGAAGGAGGAGGCCGAGCCAGTGATGGGCCTCGGCGTAGCTCGGCGCGAGCCCGATGGCCTTGCGGATCTCCTCTTCCGCCCTCGCCCACTCCCACGTGCCGAGGTAGACGATGCCGAGCGCGGCGTGCGCTTCGGGGAGGCTCGCATCGAGGGCGAGCGCGGCGTGCGCACTCGTTTCCGCCTTCGCGAGCACGTCCGCCGAAACCGACGGTTCATAGCTTGGCAGGATGCCGTAGGCCACGGCAAGCGCGGCGTGCGCGTCGGCGCGTGCTGGATCGAGGCTCGTCGCTCGCTCGAAACACCGGATGGCCGCCTCAATGTCCGCCGCCGTCCGCTTGCCGAGGAGAACTCTCCCCCTCAGGTACGACGTGTAGGCCTCCGGGTCCGCTCGCTCCACGTTCTCGACGGCCCGCGCCGGCTTGGGCGCCAGCTGAACCTCAAGGGCCGAGGCCACGCTGCGGGCGACTTCGGTCTGCACTGCGAACACGTCGTCCAGGGTGCGATCGTACGCCTCCGACCACAGGTGCCCCTCCCCGACGACGTCGATCAGTTGCAGCGTGATCCGAAGCCGATTGCCCGCCTTGCGCACGCTCCCTTCGAGAACGGAGCCGACCGCCAGCTCGCTCCCGATCTCCGACACGGCCTTCTTGGCTCCGCGGTACTTCATCACCGAGGTCAGGGCGATCACCTGCAGCCCGTCCACTTTGGAGAGGGTGAAGATCAGCTCCTCGGTCAGCCCGTCGGCGAAGTACTCGTCGCCGGAGTCCGGGCTCATGCTCACGAGAGGAAGGACGGCAAGCCGCGCCCGTCTCTCCACAGAGCCGGCCGAGGCCTCGCCCCGCATCCACGGGAGGAGCATCTCGTAGACCTCAATCTGGACTTTGACGTTCTTCAGGTCACGCTTTCCAAGGCTCGCCATGCGCAGGTCGACCTTGTTCCACACCTGGTCGTAGACCTGACGCGACAGGCAGATTCCCCCCGGCGGAGCCAGCGGCTCGATCCGCGCGGTGATGTTCACCCCGTCGCCGAAGATGTCGCCGCCCCGGTGCACGACGTCTCCCAGGTGAACGCCGATCCGCACCTGGATCGTTCGGTCGAGAGGGACCGCCGCGTTTCGCTCGTGAAGCGCCCGCTGGACTTCGACCGCGCACTGCACGGCCTGAAGCGCGCTCGGGAACTCCACGAGGAACCCGTCCCCCGTCCCCTTGACCTCGCGGCCGCCGTGTTCGGCGAACAGCGGCCGAAGGAGCGCCGCGTGCTCCGCGAGCAGTGCCAGCGTCAGAGCCTCATCCGTTTGCGTCAGCGCCGTGTAACCGACGACGTCCGTCAGCATGATCGCGGCGAGTTGTCGGGTGTCGTTTTCCATGTCGTCTTCGGCTCTCTTCGTTGATGGAGCAGTATGGGATTCGCCTGTGCGCGCGGCAAGTGACGTCGTCGCTCCGACGTCTCGAGCCGACTCAGGAGGAAAGCGCGGCGAAGTGCTCTAGGGCCCGCCGCAGGGCGTCCGCGTCGACGCGTCCGAGAGGAGTCTCGGTCTCGCAGACTCGCTCCGGAATCCGTAGCCGCGCGGCGTCGAATCCCTCGCGTCGCTTGAATGCCCACTTCCGCTGCAGCGTCTCGGCGCCGATCCGGTCAAGGTCCGCCGGGGTCACGGCGATCCCGAGCGGCGCGAGGGCCCGGGCGACGACGTCCGGCGCGTAGAGCCCACGGGAGAAGAAGCAGACGACGAGGCTCGACAGAACCTGCCTCCACTGCTCCTCCGCGATCAAGGCGGCCACGGTTTCTTCGGCCGTGCGCTCTCCGCCGTCGGCAGGCGGCTTCTGGTCGAGGCTGTACCCCGCGCTGTCGAGGTGGCTGTGTCGCGAGCCGGTGAGAAACCCGAGGTGGCAGACCGGTCCGGTGTGGTACCCGGGCATTTCGTTTCCACCGAGCGCGAGCGCAAACTCCCGTCCGCCGTAGACGGACGACGCATGGTCGACTCCCCGAGCGAGCGCGCGGTAGAGGTCCGTGGGCCGTCGGACGATTCGCCGGACGGCGGAGGCGTACGCCTCCGCGTCTCCCCACGCCAAAGGAATCCCGTCGAGATCGTCTTTCGCGACGAGTCCCCGCTCGTACGCCTCCGTGGCCCAAGCAAGGACGACGCCCGCGCTCATCGCGTCGAGCCCCTGGATTTCCACCTCATCCGCAAGCCGCAGGATCCCCTCAGGGTCGGCGATGCCGAGCATGCTGCCGAGAGCATAGATCAGCTCGTAGTCATAGCCGAGCATCGACGTCTTGTAGAAGTACGGCTCTTTGGGGTGCGGCGTTCGGAGCGCCGCGAGGTGGATGCAGGCCACCGGGCAGTGGCTGCAGGCGAGCCGCCGCCCGAGGAAGCGGCTCGCCATCGCTTCGCCCGAGATCGCCTCGGCCGCCTCGAACCGCGTTGACCGGAGGTTGCGCGTCGGAAGCGCCCCCGACTCGTGGAGCGGAAGGACGTTCATCGGCGTTCCGAGGTCGTGGTACTTCCGCATGGCCGGCGACGTCGTCGCGGCGCGGAACAGCGCGTCGTACTCGCGGCGATACGCACCCGGGTCCGCCACCGGCAGCGTTCGGGTTCCAGCGATGACGATCCCCTTCAGCCGCTTGCTGCCGAAGACCGCGCCAAGCCCGAGCCTCCCGAAGTGGCGATACGTCTCCGTAATGACGCACGCGTAGCTGACCTCGGCCTCTCCCGCCGGGCCGATACGGAGGATCGAGCGGTGGCCGGACCCTCCCTCCCGCTCGCGCAGGACGCTCCCCGCCGTGGTGCTCGACCGCAAACCCCACAGCGCCGACGCGTCGCGGAAGGCAACGCGTCCATCCTCGATCACGAGGTACGTCGGACCCGGGCTCCGCCCGGTGATGACGACGGCGCCGTACCCGGCCATTCGGATCGAGACGGCGCTCCGCCCGCCCGCGTGGCTCTCCCCGAGGTTTCCGGTGTGCGGGGACTTGAACATCGCCACCGTCTTCGACGCGAGCGGGTAGAGGCCGACGAGCGGCCCCACCGCGAAGACGATCGGGTTCTCGGGCCCCAACGGATCGGCGCCCGGCGGGCAGCGCTCCTCGAGCAGGCGGATCGCCACGCCCGCGCCGCCGATCGATGCTTCGAATAGGTCCGGCCGCTCCACGACCTCGAACGCTCGCTTGGAGAGGTCGATCACGAGGACGCGTCGGAGGGGATCACTCGGATGCATCGACGTTCCTTCCCACCTCGTCGAACGCGAGGACGTCGTAGGGGCAGTAGGCGGCGCAGACCCCGCAGTAGACGCAGACGAGCGGCTTCGCCTCGACCGCATCCCAGGAGACGGCGCCGAACGGGCAGGCGTCACGGCAGTTCCCGCATCCGACGCACAGCTCCGGGCGAAATCGCACCCCGCCCCCCTCACGCGGCGCCAGCGCGTCTGTGGGGCAGACGCGCGCGCAGGGAGGCTCGGCACAGGCGCGGCAGACGACGACGATGAATCCCTTCCGCATTCCGCCGGCCGATCGAACCCCGATGCGCGACCCGGCCGTCCCGCCAACGC
>JBFYQP010000115.1:0-9166 GCA_041302745.1 Candidatus Bipolaricaulota bacterium
AAGTACGTCTGGTCGTAGAGGCACAGGCACTCGTCGAGGCGGTCGACTTCCTCGAACAGGTCATCATCGCCCGTGTTCGTTCCGTGGCCGGAGTAGAAGAAGAGCAGCGTATCGTAGGGGCTCGCGTCGTCGAGCGCGTTCACCGCGGCGACGACGTTCGCCACCGTCGCCTGGCTGTTCAGAAGCAGCGTCATGTTCGCCGAGCTCCACCCACCGGCGCTCCGCAACCAGGTGTACATGGACTGAGCGTCGTCGTCCGTGAACGAGAGCTTGGGAAGTTCGGTGTAGTCAGCGATCCCGACGATGATGGCGTAGGTCGTGCCCTGGTGGGCAATGACGTGGCCCGACGCCGTGCTGCCCTCTCCGCTGTCGTCCTTCACGCGCAGGGTGATCGAGTACGTCTCTGCCGCCGTATAGGTGTGGGCTGCGACTTGCCCCGACGCCGTTGTGCCGTCGCCGAAGTCCCACGAGTACGACGACACGTATCCGTCCGGGTCGTACGAGTCCGACGCATCGAAGACCACGTAGAGAGGCGTTCCGCCCTCCGCCGGCGTGGCGGTGTACAGCGCCACCGGGAGCTCGTTGGGGAAGAGGAAGCATCCCCCGAGAAGAAGTGAGGCCCCAAGAACAAGCCCAAGCTGGACGCTTCGCACGCCGAGTCTCATCGTTCCGCTCCTTTTGCTCCTACACGGCCTTGGCGCTCCGCAGGCCGATCGTACTCGCGGCGAGCCGGCGCGCCAACCCGGCTTCTCCCTCGCTCTCCCCGCGGGGACCGCGAGGAGCCTGGCAGCGAGATACCGTTCCCATCGGCGATTCCCTCGCCCTTGTGTCGCCCCGTCGTGGGGCTTTCACTCGAGGCCCCGGCAGGGTAAACTGGGGACCGTCACCGCGGGTGCCGCGCCCTCACGGAGGCTTCCGGCCGCGGCTCGCGCTGAATAGGGACCAGCGGATCGGGTGCTCCTTATCTACCCGTGATCCTGGTGGGCGTTTCGTGAAGGTGGACTTGGAAGTAGGGAGCGCAAGGAGCTCCGACAAGAAAAGGGAGTCGATATGCTGCGGCGCGTTGGCGTGCTACTGTGCGTAGTTGGTCTGCTGGCTTTCGCTGTGGGTTGTGGGGGACCGTCCGAGAAGAGCTTCACGGACCTGTCCGATCAAGTTACGGCCATGAAGAAGCAGGTCACCGACCTGCAGACGGCGATCACCGGTCTTCAGACGAAGGTTGACGCGGCGACGCAGGCGTCCACGTCCGCGAAGACGGAGATCACGAACCAGGGAACGCAGATGAAGCAGCTGACGACGAAGCTGTCTTCGCTTGAGACGGCCCTCCAGAATTATGTGGATCCGCCGCTCGTTCTTGAGGTCACCTCCTTGACGTCGCCCGTCAAGCAGGGTGCGAAGGTTGATCTCGCCGCGAAGACGCGCCCCGGCGCTACCTGCGCGATCGCGATCACCTACCCCGCCGAGACCAAGGTCACGGCTCCAAAGTTGAAGAACGCCGTCGCCGACAAGACCGGCAAGGTCACCTGGTCCTGGAAGGCCGACAAGAAGCTTCCCGCTGGCACCTACACGGTGAAGATCACGTCGACCGCCGGCGGCAAGACGACGACTCAGAGCGCCACGTTCACCGTGACCGCTCCGGAGAAGAAGGTCGAGCCCGCGAAGACGACGAAGACCACGAAGGACACGAAGGACACGAAGTCCACTGGCGGCAAGTAGCGGACTCTGCTCTTCTGCTGTCTAGTGCATTCGGGGACGCTGCCTCCAGCGTCCCCGAATCTCTTTCTCCCTCTCGTCCTCGCCCTGCAGCCCGCTTCCCGTGTTCCGCGTGAAGTGCGCGTCAGCGGGGAGGCCGCCTACCCCGGATCGAGCCGCATCTTCCCTGCGCCGCGACGGCTGTGGTACGTGTCGAAGTCGTCGTTCGTCTCGTGGAAGGAGATCACGATGTCGTATGTGGTTCCCGGCGTGAGCCGCTTGTCGAAACGATCCCCGGAGCTGAGCGCGATGACGAACTCGACGTGCGTCTTGCCTTCGCTCTCGCGCCCCGCGGCGGCGAGGATGTCGTCCGTCCCCCCGAGGCTCGCGTCGGACGCGTGGGTGAGGGGTCCATTGCCGTAGTCGTCGCGCGTCCAGAGCTGGCCGTTGCGCACGGCGGCAAGGACGAAGTTCGCCCCCTGCATCCGATCGTCAGGATCGAAGCCGATCGCCAAGTACCCCATCCCGGGGCTGGTCAAGCCGACACGCAGGAACGAGGCGTCGTTCGACCAGCGGATCTGGAACCCGCCGGCCTCCGTGGAGTGGGCGTACTCGCCCTCGTAGATCACTCCGTCGATCGCCGCAGCCACCGGGATCGCAGGAGAAGCCGGCGGCGTCTCCGCGGGTTGCACGACTTGGACGAATGAACTCGTCGGCGCCGTCGTGGCGGCCGGGGCCTGCACCACGGTCGTTGCCGGGGCCTGCACTACGGTCGTTGCAGGAGCTTGCACGGTCGTTGCAGGAGCTTGCACGGTCGTCGGCGGAGCTTGCACCACCGTAGTCGGAGGAGCCTGGGTGGTCGCAGGCACGGCAGGCGGCGGCGTAGGCTTCACGCTTGCGGTCGGCGCCGCCGGAGGCGCGCTCGGTCCCGCCGCGACGCTCTCGCTCCTCGGCGCCGTCAGCACCAGCACCAGTCCCAGAATCCCTACGGCGAGAAGAACGCCGACGATGATCAGCGTTTCCTTACTGATAACCAGCATGCCGCCCCCTCCTTATCGAGCCGTCCACGGATCTACTCTAGAACATCGAATCGCGTGCGACAACCGCCGACCACGAACGGCCTCCCGAGGCGAACGTCAAGGGCACACCCTCCGGACCTCGAGGCAGGGGCCCGTAGACCCCCAGCAAACCGCCGCACTCGACCTCCGCGAGCGCGCACTCCCTCGAGTTGTTGAGTTGTTTCCCCGCGCTCCGTAGACTCAGGCACGGTCAGGAAAGGAGCCGGAATGCGCCCTCGAATCGAAGCTCTCGCTGTCGCTATCCTGTTGGCGGGCTGTGTCTCCGCGTCCGCGAACCCTACGTTCGGTGAAGTCCTCGTCGAGGGCACGCTCGGTCTTCTCGGCGGCGCGGCCGGAGCGGCGTTCTCGATCGCCGCCGTCGGGGAGATCGCACCGCTCGTTCCCTCGTCCCAGAGCGGGCTCGTCGTCGTCGCGACACTCGCCCTCGGCACCGGAGTGGGCGCTTCGGCGGGGGTCCTCGCGGCCGGCGACCTCCTCGACCTCGATGCCCGACCGCTCGCCTGCCTGTCGGGAGGTCTTCTCGGCGGCCTCGCAGCCGCGCTCGCTGAGCCGATCCTCTACCTTCTGGGCGTGCCCGAAGCCGTCGCCGAGTTCCTCGGATTCGCGCTCCTCCCGATCCTCCCCGCCGTCGGCGCCACGCTGGGACTCCATCTCGCGCCACGCCCCTAGCAGTCGGCTCCCGCCGGACCGTCCCTCCTCTTCTGTTGCCTAGTGCCTTTCCTTTGCTTCCCTTTCATGGTTGACTCTTCTAGTTCTCGCCAGGACACGCTCGTACAGTGGAACGGAGGAGCGGAGGGAACCATGTCCAGGCGATGGGCGATCGGGCTCGCAGTCCTTGCAGCCGCGGGACTCTGCGTCGCGCTCCTCCCCGTCGCTGACCTCTCGCCCGCGGATCGCACGAACTGCGGGCCGGTCTTCGGCGGCATCCCTCTCGCCGTGGATCCGACGGGCGCACTCACAACCGATGGCTTCGTGGTCCTTCCCAGCCGGGTCTTCGTCGTGGGCTACGACAACGTCCGCATGGACCCCCTCTGGGTCTCCTACTGCGTGATTGCGCCGGTGCAGAGCGGCTCAGGCCGGTCCCGACCGTGGAAGACGGACGCGCGCACGACGGCCCGAGTCTCGGACGACGACTTCAAGTACACCGAAGGCGACTACGACCGCGGTCACATGGCGCCCAAAGCGGCCATGTATCGCTCGTACGGCCAGGCGGCCGTGGACGACACCTACACCCTGACGAACGCCTGCCCTCAGCGTCACGCGTTCAACGACGGCGTGTGGGGCGACCTTGAGGACCTCGTGAGGGACGAGTACTGCGTCGGCTGTGATGAGGTCTGGGTCGTCTGTGGTCCCGTGTTCGACGACTCGAACGGCAGGGCCTTCCTCGCCAAGGAGAACGCACACGCCGACTTGCCGCAGAAGCCTGTCGAGATCCCGGACGCCTTCTACTGCATCCTGGTCGACCTCGTCGATGGCTCCCCGCGCGCGCTCGCCTTCCTGATCGACCACAGCGAGGGGTACTCCAAGGAAGACGCCAAGCCGAGGCTCTCGAGATTCCTCGTCAGCATCGATCGGCTCGAGCAGCTGACCGGACTCGATTACTTCTGGTCTCTCGACGACGCCATCGAGAGTCCGCTCGAATCGACCGCCGCCGCGCGCATGTGGTAGGCGGCCCGCACGGCAATCCGCGCGGGACGTCTACGGGGTCGCCGACACGATGCCGATCTGTCCCATACCCGCACTCAGCGTGATCTGCGTCGTCCCGGCGCCGAGAACGGCATGGAGCGTTCGCCGAACGACCCCCTGCGGAGCGGCCGCCACATCCGGGAAGCCCGCGATCGTAAGCTCGCCCAGTCCCACCGAGGCCGCGATCGTCGCCGACACATCGGGAAGGACGACAAGCTGGATCTCCCCCATTCCGACACGGGCCGTCAGCTCGCTCACGTGCGTTCTCGAGAGCGACAACGACCCGACGCCCGCGGTGACCGACAGCGAGGCAGCCTGGATGTCGTCGAGCACGATCTCCCCGGCGCCAAGCGAAACCGAGACGTCGGCTCCAGCGTACGACATGATCTCGATTCGGCCGGCGCCGCTCACCACGTCGAGGCTCGTCCCCGCGGGGACGCGGAGCGCGTAGTCGACGTCACCAATGCCCACCGTGCGCATCGAAACCCCTGTGGCGGTCTGCGCCACATCCACTTGGAGGCTCGAGAGACCCTGCGGGCGCGGTGCACGCCGCACGGCCTCCCACTCGACCGCGCGCGCAGACGCCGTCTGGGACGGCGCTACGACGTACGAGGTGATCCGAATGGTCCCCGCCCCGTTCTCGAGCGAGAGGTTCGTGGCGCTCCCAAGGTCGATCGACCCACCGCTCGTCGCCGTCTTCTCCGCGCCGCCATTGGCGCCTCCGCCTCCGATTCCGCCGAACACAAGCGAGAACCCCAGGAACGGCCCGGAGAGGTCGAGGGACGGCGCCGGAATGCCAACTCCATCGCCGAAGTCGACGCCGACGACCGGCAGGAGGTACCCGATGCGCACCTCCAGGCCCATGAAGCCGAGGACCTGGGCTTCCATGCTCACGTACGGAAGGATGAACCCGAAGGCCCGCACGATCTCCCGTGTCTCCACAGGCACCGGGACGACGCCGCGACCACCCTGCATCGGGACGACGTCCCAGAAGGAGAGGTCGAGGACCGCCGCCCCGCCGCCGAGCACGACGCCCAACGTCAGGACGGAGCGCTCACTCCCACCAACGGCAAATCCGACGTCGAACCCGCCGGCGCCGACCACGAGCTCCGCCGAACGATCGGCCCCTTCCGACTCCGCCACGACACCGAAGCCCATCCCACCGAACGCCATCCCGCCGATCACGCCGCCGCGGCCGCTGCCGCCGCCGCCGATGAGGAAGCCTCCCTCGAGCGGATCGAGCCCGTTCTCCAACAGGAACGCATCGATTCCTGCCAGATCCGGGAAGAACGCCATCGCGCCGCCGCCGCCGAACCCAAAGCCCATCGTCTCTCCGAGGCTCCCGAGCGAAACGCACAGCGCAGCCAGACAAGTCAGTGCCAGAATACCCTTTCTCATCGGATCCTCCTGCAGAACGAAGAGGCGTGAGCCGCCCGCGGCCCTGCAATCGGTGTCCCTCCTCTAGCGGGACACAAGTCCGACCGCCCGGCGAACTGCGCGACGAATCGCTCGCCCGACGGCTCGAACGGCAAGCACCAAGACCAAGCGGCCCTTTCCCATCGGATCCTCCTGCTCAACGAAGCGGCACGAACCTACCACCGCAATCCTACGATCGTAGCTCCTCGGTCGACGAACAGCGAGTTTCGCCACTCGCCTAGCTGCGCGACGGGTCGTTGGCCCTGGAGTCGTACCGCTTCCAGCCGTCGCGGCCGCGGCTCTTGACGTTGTACATCGCAGCGTCGGCCCTCTGGAGGAGACGACTTGCGTCGTCGCCGTCGTCCGGGTAGAGGGCGATGCCGATGCTCACGGACAGCCCGCGGGCGAGGTCGGCGACGCGGAACGAGTCGCGGAGGACCTGGAGGATTTTCTCCGCCGCCAGCTCGGCATCCTGCGGCGAGTCGATCCCCGGCAGCAGGGCCACGAACTCGTCGCCGCCGAGACGCGCCACCGTGTCGCTCGCGCGCAGGGCTTCGCGCAGTCGCGCCGCCACGTCCTGCAGCACGCGGTCGCCGGCGGCATGGCCGTGGACGTCGTTCACCCGCTTGAACTTGTCGAGATCAAGGTAGAACACCGCCAACCGCTCGAGGTTCCTCATCGCGCGAGCGATCTCGAGGGTCAGCACGTCGTTGAGCGCGCTGCGCGTCAGGAGTCCCGTCAACGGGTCGTGGCTCGCGAGGAACATCAGCTCCTCTTGCTGGCGCAGAAGCTCGGTGACGTCACGGATGATCCCTTGATACACGGGCTCCCCCGTCCCCGAGAGCTTCTCCGTGATCGTCGTCAGCAGACACCGCGCGAGCGCGCCGTCCTTCTTGCGGAGGGTCACCGGGTAGCTCGTGACGAACCCCTTCTCTGTGATGGCGGCTCGGAAGGCGTCGCGATCCTCCGGCCTCGCGTACAACTCCCCCGCCGTCATCGCCATGAGTTCGTCCTTCGCGTAGCCGAACAGGTCGATGAGCGCCGGGTTCGCGTCCACGAACCGCCCATCCTCGGTCGTGATGTAGATGGGGTCGCGGGACGACTCGAACAGGCTGTGGTACCGCCTCTCGCTCCGCTCGAGCGCGACGCGAGACTCCTCGATCGACGAAAGCATGCCGTTGATGTTCGCGGCCAGCCCGCCGAGCTCATCCTTTCCCTCGGCAGCCACGCGCGCCGAGGAATCCTTCGCGCGAGCGATCCGCGCCACGCTCCCCGAAAGACGCGCCGTACGAGACAGCACGCGCGAATCGAGGAAGTAGAGGAATCCGCCGCCCAGGATCGCCAGCGCGGAGAGGAGAGCGGCCATCAAGTACCGCGACGCCGCCAGCCCTGCCCGGTACGCGTCCCGCGGGATCTCCACGCCGAGAACGACGGCCGGCGCGCCCAGAATGTCCCGCAGGACGGTGTATCCCGCCACCGTCTCCTCGCTCTGAGGCGCCACCGCGGGCCCCAGCTTCTCCGGATCGCCCTCGATCAGCGCCGCGACCGCGTCGGGATCGTTCCGCGGGTCGCTGAGGCTCCGGAAGAAGATCGGCAGGCGCACCTGAGAGGCCAGCCGCTCGACCTCGGACGCGGTGAGGGTTCGCCCGATCACCAGGGTGCCGCGCGCGGGCGGCTCGTGAAGGCTGCTCAGGATAGGGTGGGCCGCCACAAGAGCCAGCTCGTCGCCGAGAGCGAGAAGTCCCGCGCGACTGGAGGTGTCGTCGGCCGCTCGGTCCCGTGAGACCACGGAGCCCGCAGCCGCCAACTCGGCTCCGGACAAGGCGGCCGGCGCATCCTGCACCAAGTCGAATCCCTGAGCGTGAATCAGCCTTCCCGAGGAGTCGAAGAACGCCATGAGGTCGACGTGCAGATTGGTGAACGTCTCGGGGAACAGGTTCTCGTCGACGTACTGCGGCTCCCGCCCCTGGACGAAGGCAGCCGTGTCGTCCCAGGACGCCCAGTCATGGGCCACGGTTTCGAGCGTCGCCAGCTCGGTCGCGAGCGCGTTGCTCGCCCGCTCTACGTTGCGCCGCACGTCCGCCCGCTCGATGTCCGAGAACGTCCGCTCAAGGTGAGGAAACACGACGGCAAAGAGGAGCACGACGACCACAACGGCCATCGCACCGATCCCGAGGACGACTTGCGTGCGCAGCCGCATTCCACCCCCCATTCAGGCCGTGTGCCTGCGCCGAGTATCGAACGCCTCGATACTTCCTCTGTTCGCCGCATGTCTAGACTAGCGCGACTCCATCGGAGCGGGCAAACGCCGGCGGATTCACGAGCCGCCCGATCGCCGTCCATCGGAGCAAAAGGAAGACGCCGGCCCTCAGGCCGGCGTCCTTATCTTTGCAGAACGTTGCGGAGCTGCTTGGAGCTACGCCTTTGCCTTCGCCGCCTTCTCCGGCTTCTTCTCCTCGAACGGCTTCGCGGGCTTCTTGCTCCACCAGATCGCGACGCCGACCGCGAGGAGCAGGCCGACGGCGAGAAGAATCGTTCCGACGCTCATCTTGCTGTAGGTGACGAGGATCGGAGCGGCCAGCAGGCTGACCATGTTCACGACCTTGATCATCGGGTTCAGCGCCGGACCGGCCGTGTCCTTCAGCGGGTCGCCGACGGTGTCGCCGACGACGCTCGCCTTGTGCCGCTCGGAGCCCTTCCCCGTGTTCGCGACCAGGTCGCGCGGCTCGTCCTCGATCATCTTCTTCGCGTTGTCCCACGCGCCGCCCGCGTTCGCCATGTACACGGCGAGCATCTGGCCGCTCAGGATAACGCCGGCAAGGAACCCGCCGAGCGCCTCAACCTGTAGGATCAGTCCGATGGCGATCGGCAGGAACACCGAGATGATGGCGAGCGGGATGAGTTCCTTCTGCGCCGCGCTGGTCGAGATGCCGACCACCTGCGCGTAGTCCGGCTTGACCTTCCCTTCCATCAGGCCGGGGATGCGGAACTGCCGTCGCACTTCCTCGACGATCAGGCCCGCGGCGCGGCTGACGGCCTTGATGCACAGCGAGCTGAACAGCCACGGAAGCGCGCCGCCGAGCAGGAAGCCGATGAACACCTTGACTTCCGAGATGCGGATCGCGCCGAGGAGCTTGTCCGCGGGCACGCCAAGCTGCATCTGCACGCGACCGATGTCGGTGAAGTACGTGGCGAACAGCGTGATCGCGGCAATGACCGCCGAGGCGATCGCCACGCCCTTCGTGATCGCCTTCGTCGTGTTCCCGACGGCGTCCAGGTCGGCCATGATCTGG
>JBFYQP010000151.1:0-8052 GCA_041302745.1 Candidatus Bipolaricaulota bacterium
TCTGTACGGCCCCGGACGGAAGGTCGCCGCGCGACTGCGCCGCGGAGAGCCCCGAGAACCCGAGGTCGATGACGGCGACCTTGACGCCGGCGCCGCGGAAGCCCGCCGCGTGGTACGCCGTCGCGCCGACGGCCGCCACGCCCTGGGTCGCCGTGCCGAGGACGTAGGGCGTGTACGGCGGACGAATGAACGAAACGCCCGTCAGTTGGCTGGCGAGGGACGCGAGCTGTCCGATCGGAACCGTGACCTTAATCAGCGAGGACGAGGCCTCGACGGACGAGCCGCTCAAGCCGAGCGCCGACAGGGCTGCCACGTTCGACGAACTCGATCGGCCCGGCTTCGACTCGAGGACCACGGTCACGGTGGCCGTCTCGGCCGAGAACGGAACGCCGAGCGCCTTCGCGGCGCGGTCGACGCCCGCCCTCATCGTCGCGGGGAGAGCCGAGAGCGCGGAGACGGCGGCGCTGGTGAGGGCGGACTGAGCGGCGGCGAAGAGACTCTCGAGGGCTCCATCCATCTTGGGATTGTGCTGCGAGACGGCCAGTTTGCCGGGCGGGATGACGCCGAGCGCCGTTGCCTTCGGAGGAACGGCCGCCGAGGCGGCCGGGATCCCGCCGCCGGCGGCGATGAGGAACTGAACGGCGGAAGCGCGATCGTCGGGCCACACGAGGACGGAGAGAAGCCAACCCTGGGCGAACGAGATCGGGACGCCGAGAGTGCGGCCGCCGTCGACGGCCGGGGTGATCCCCGCGGCCCGCAACTGGGAGTCGACCTCCGTCAGGTCTTGGAGGTAGCGCGCGAGGTAGGACGTCCAACTCGTCTGGATCATGACGAACTGGAGCTTGGACGGCTTCGCGGCCGACTGGAGGATCTGCTGCGCAATCGAGTTCAGGGCAATCGGTTGGATCGTTACGGGGATCCCCGTCGTCGCCTCGAATTGCGACGTGACGGTTTTCCACGCGTCCTTGGTGGACTGCTCGACTCCGACGACGAACGGGTTCGCCGACCACGCGGCGAGTGCGACGGCCACAACGAAGAAGACGGCGAGAAGAGCGGTGCGCTTCATGACTCCCCCTACGGCGCGACCGGGCTGAGCGGCAACCGCACGTACCCGATGGCGCCCTCCTTGGCGAGCGGGACCAGCTGATCCATCGGAAGGACCAGTTTCGTGAGTCGGTCGGTTTCCGAGATGACATACGGGAGGAACGCCTCAGGGAGAGCGGCTCCGGCCGCTCTCTCCGCCACGACTTCGATCGATAGACCCAAGAGAGCGATTCCCTTGGCGCTCGCGTACGAGAACCAGTCCTCGGCGACCACCAGGTCGTAGAGGGCCGAGTCGAGCGCCACACCCGTGGGCGTGGCGGGTCCCTTCAGGCTCGTGGCAGAGAAGGACTGCGTGGCCTCGAGGTCGATGTCCATCCCGAGGATGCCGAGGCTCTGGAGCTCTCCGAAGATCGCGGCCAGCGCCTCGAAGACGGGGGTTTCCTGCGCCGTAGAGACCACCAACTCCATTCCGTTCGCTTCGGGGCGCAGCGAGTACGAGATCCCGGGAAGCTTAGAGCGGAGAACGAAGCGGTCCCCGTCGAGAACCAGCACGTGGTCTTCGCTGAGGAGCGTCGTGACGCCGCCCTCGGCCGGGACGGGTCCGCGAGACGCCGTCGCAGTGTTGCCGGAAAAGGTGATCACGACGTAGCCCGCCGACTGCACGGCCTGACTGAGAGTCTGCACATCCGCCCGAACGCCTTCGGCGGGGAACAGGTAGTAGAGCGACGGGGAGAGAACCGTGGGACTTCCGGCGACGGCCACCGCGGAGCAGACGACCGCGATGCACGCCGCGGCCCACTTCAGAGCGCCAACCCTTCTTCTCATCTCTGCCTCCTTCGTGCGACGTTGGAAGAGAACGTCGTACATACACCCCGGCAGGCAACCGAGTTTCTGCCGCGCTCTACCTTAGGGAGCCTCCGGGCCGGGGAACAAGGCTCCGTCGATCGCGCATCCGCAGGCCGCTTCGAACGATCGGCGCAGGTCGAGGGGAGTGGCGATGGAGAAGAGGGATGTTTGGTAGTAGGAGGAGAGGGCGGCGAAGAACGCCTCGTCGCCGATGCGCCGGCGGATCGCGTCCAGTTCGTACGCGGCGCCCGAGTAGGCGAGCGCGCTGTACGTCATGCTGTCGGGGAAGTCGTACAAGGGGGCCGTCAGGGGGATCTCCGGATGAGTGCTCGAGGCAAGGGCCGCGCTTCGCGCCCAGCGGTCGCGTTCGGCGGCAGCAACGGCCGGCGAGACCGCTTCCGCGAGGAAGACGTTCGAGAGGTAGGTCACGAGCCCCTCGTCCAGCCACGGCGCCTCAACCGGGTCGTTGCCGACCGCGGCGTAGAACCACTCATGCGCCACCTCGTGGGAAACGAGGATGTCGAAGAAGGGGTCATAGGGCGTCGCCGTGTAGGTCTCCGAAAGGAGGACGAGCCCCGTCAGCTCGACGCCGCCGATGTGCTGGAGGGGGACCTCGACGATGTCGATTTCGTCGTACGGGAGAGGGCCGATGAGGTCCTGATACAGCGCGACGGCGGCGTGGGCCTGTTCCAGGGCACGGTTCGCGGCCGTCGTGTGGCCCGGCCCGAACCAGACACGCACGCTGACGCCGTCGACCGAGGCGCGGCGCGGGACGCGGCCGTCGCTGACGAGGACGAGCGAGAAGTCGCGGGCGTGGTCGGCGACGAAGCGGTAGACGACCGCATCTCCGTCTTGGGCCGCGTCGACAAGGAACCCCGAGGCGATCGGCGTCGGGAGCCGATCGACGCGGAGGGTGACGTCGTAGGATGAGGCCTCGGAGAACAGCGCGTCTCCGATTCCGCCGACCGGGTCGAGAACCCATCCCTCGTCGAGGTATGGGGCGAGGAGCGGGTAGAACGACGTCAGCACGAGTGCGTGCGGCGTCTTCGTCAAGATCCCGTACTCGTGCGTGACCGGGGGGCTGGCGTCAAGGCGAAGAGACGCCCGGCCTCGAAAGGCGAGCGTCACGGACGCCGTCTGGGCGGGAGACAGAGGCTGCGGCAGCGGCACCCAGAGGGCGGTGTCGTCGACGTAGAGCTCCGTGTCGACCGGAGTGTCCCCGACGTGCGCGTCGAGGATCTCGACCGACGACCCCGAGTAGAGAGTCGCCGCGTTGGGGTAGAGCCGGAAGAAGACCTCTTCGAGAGGCTCGGGGGTCGGATTCTCCCACGTGACGGTCAGGGTCCCCTCGTACATCCCGGCGTCGTAGTCAACGGCGAGCGATAGAACGTAGTGCGTCTCGGCGGCAGCCGAAACCGAGACCGGCGCGACGAGAAGGGCCAGAAGCGCTACGACAAGCGCACCCGAAGCGAGACGTGCCATGGTCCTCCTTGAGTACGAGAACGAGTATACGGACGCGGCACGACGGGGAGAAATGCACCTTACCCGCTGCAGCAAGCCCGCGAGGCGGGTGTAGGAAGACGGATGGGCGAGAATCCTGTATAGTATGATCAGCTACCTACATCAAGGACAAGAGAAGGAGGTAGGTATGAGAACGTGGCGAGCAGGATTCGGACTCCCGGCCCTCGGGATCGCGCTCCTCGTGACGGCTCTTTCTGCGAGCGGCGCCGTGGTGATCAACGAGGTGGCGTGGGGAGGGACCGCGGCGTCGGCGAACGACGAGTGGATCGAGCTCTACAACGCCGGCGACACGGCCGTGGACCTGGCCGGCTGGGTGCTCGTGGTTGGAGAGGCAAGGGTTCCTCTCGGTGCGCCGGGGGAGTCGGCCGTCGAGGTGCGGAGGACGAGCATCGCACCGCACGGCTACTTCGTTCTCGAGCGGACCGACGACCAGACGGTGGCGGACATGACGGCCGACGTGCTCTTCAAGGGAACGCTCTCGAACGCCGGCGCGGACCTGCGCTTGCTCGATGCGACGGGGGCGACGGTGGACGAAGTCCTCTGCGAACAGGCGGGATGGGCGGCGGGGACGGGGAGTGAAGGGACGCGCCCCTACGCGTCGATGGAACGAGTCGACGCGGGGTTGTCGCCGGCGCAATGGGCGACGAACAGCGGGCGCGTTGCATTGGGGCTCGATGCGAAGGGTGCACCGATCTCGGGCACTCCGGGAGGGGAGAACTCCGCGACCCTCGAGTTCCGCACCGTCCCGCGCGTTGCGCTGGTGGACCCTCCCTCCGGGACGCTCTCCGGCAGCGTCGTGGTGCGGTGGACGGCGAGCGATCCGAACGGAAGCCCAACGGCACTGCAGATCGCGCTCTTCGTCTGCGACGCCGCGGGTGAGACCTGCCGTGCGGTCGCGGAGAACCTGACGAACCAGGGCAGCTTCCTGTGGGACGTGACGCCCTACGCGGGTGCGGGCGAGGTCTTCCTTCGCGTCGTGGCGACTGACCCGGACGGGTTGACCGGGATTGCGATGTCCGGTCCGCTCACGTTGGCTCCGTAGCCGTGGGGGCAGAGGCCGGGATCCCGGCCAGTTCGTAGAGCTCGTCCAGGTGGGCGGAGACGGAGGCTTTGCCCGCCTGGATGGCCTCTTCGGTGTACTCGAAGCCGAACATGCGGATCCATCCGACGTCCGGCCGTAGGACCACAAGACGGCCGCTTAGGCGCTCCTGCGAGCGCTCGAGCTGCAGTTGGGTCAGGTGCTTGGACGTTGCCCGCTGCGCTTGGAGGATCGCCTCGAGGTACGTCTCGACCCTGCGGGTGAGCGGCGCTCCCGTGTCGACGGCGATCACCGAATCCGCGCCGAGCTCGACCGCGACGTCCACCGGGAGCTTGTCGACGATCCCCCCGTCGACGAGGTAGCGTCCGCCGTACGCCACGGGCGAGAAGATGCCGGGCACGGCGGTGCTCGCCGTGACCGCGGGGCCGATCTTCCCTTCGCGCAGCACGACTCTCTGTCCGGTCTCGACGTCGGCGGCGACGACCGCGAAGGGCACCAGGGTGTCCGCAAACCCTTTTCGTGCCGTCAGAAGCGAGAACAACTCGTGGAGCCGCGCCAGCTCGGGAGGCGACGCGGCCTCCTCCTTCCACGTCGACCCGCGGAAGTACTCCATCACGCTTCGCCCGATGATCCGCTGGACTTCGCGGAGCGTGTTGTCGCTCACCTGGAGCATGCTGTTGAGGTTGAGCGTACACAGGAGCTTCTCGAGCCTGCGGAGGTCCATGCCGAGCGCCTTCGTCGCGGCGAGAGCCGCTCCCATGCTGGTCCCGGCGATGGCGTGAATCGGGATCCCCGCCTCCTCGAGTCCGATGAGGACACCGAGGTGGGCGAGACCGCGCGCGCCGCCGCCTCCGAGTGCGAGACCGATCTTCCGCTCCATGAAAGAAGAAACCCCTTCCGCTCGATCGTAGTCGAGCGGAAGGGGTATAGACAACCGGTGAAGACTAGTACGGAGGCATGCCGCCAGGCATCTGCGGCATCGGGTTCTCTTCCTTCTCTTTGATTTCGCCCACCAGGGCATCGGTCGTGAGAAGCATCCCGGCGATCGACACGGCGTTCTGGAGGGCGGACCGGGTGACCTTGGTCGGGTCGATGATTCCGGCCTCGAACATGTCGCGGTACTCCTCCTTGATGACGTCAAAGCCGACGCCCTTCTTCTGCTCGCGGACCTTGCCGACGACGATCCCGCCCTCGAACCCTGCGTTCTGGGCAAGCTGGCGCATCGGAGCCTCGAGAGCTCGGGCCAGGATGCGGATGCCGACCGCCTCGTCGCCCAGAACCTCAATCTTGGCGAGGACCTTCGACGCGTTGATCAGTGCGACCCCGCCGCCGGGGAGCACACCCTCGTCAACTGCGGCCTTCGTGGCCTCGAGCGCGTCCTCCATGCGGTGCTTCTTCTCCGACAGCTCGGTCTCGGTCGGAGCGCCGACCTTGATGACCGCAACGCCGCCGGCGAGCTTCGCCTTCCGCTCCTCCAGCGTCTCGCGGTCGTAGTCGGAGTCCGTGGTCTCGATCTGGGCCTCGATCTGCTCGATTCGGCCCTGGATCGCCGCGGCCTTGCCCTTGCCGCCGATGATCGTCGTGTTCGCGCTGTCGACCTTGATGCGCTCGGCCGAGCCCAGCATGTCGAGGGTCGTGTCCTTGATCTGCATTCCGGCGTCCTCGGCCACGACCGTTGCGCCGGTCAGGACCGCGATGTCTTCGAGCATCGCCTTGCGGCGATCGCCGAAGCCGGGGGCCTTGACCGCGCAGCTGGAGAGGGTTCCCTTCAGCTTGTTGAGCACCAGCGTCGTCAGCGCCTCGCCGGTCACGTCCTTCGCGATGAGGAGAATCGGCCTGCCGGTCTGAACGACCTTCTCGAGCATCGGGACAAGGTCCGTCGCGCTCTTCAGCTCGAGGTCGGTGACCAAGATGAGCGGCTTCTCGAGGAGGACCTCCATCTTCTTCGGGTCGGTGACGAAGTACGGCGAGGTGTACTCGCGGTCGAACTGCATTCCTTCGACGACCTCGTAGTAGGTCTCGATGGTGTCCGAGTCCTCGACGGTGATGACGCCGTCCTCGCCCACGGCCTCCATGGCGTCGGCGATGATCTTCCCGATCGACTCGTCCTTCGCGGAGTTCGCGCCGACCTGGGCGGTCTCTTCCTTCGACTTGAGCTTGCGGCTCATCTTCTTCAGCTCATCGACGATGGAAACCGAGCCCTTCTCGAGCCCGCGCTTCATCTCCATCGGATTCGCGCCCGCGGCGAGGTTCTTGAACCCCTCCTCGATCATGGCGTGCGCGAGGACGGTGGCCGTCGTCGTCCCGTCGCCGACGTTGTCGTTCGTCTTCGACGCGACTTCCTTGACGAGCTGCGCGCCCATGTTCTCGAATACGTCCTTGTACTCCTGCTCCTGCGCGATGGTCACGCCGTCGTTCGTGATGTCGGGCGTGCCGAACTTCTTGTCGATGATGACGTTCCGGCCCCGGGGGCCGAGCGTGATCCGCACCGCGTCGGCGAGCTTGTCGATGCCGACCTTCATCCTGCGGCGTGCTTCGTCACCGAAAATGACTTCCTTCGCCATCTTGGTTTCCCCCTTTGTGAGCTACTCCTTGACGATGGCGAGGACCTTCGACTCCTCGACGAGGATGTACTTGTCTTCGCCCTCTTCGATCTCCGTGCCGGAGAAGCTGGCCACGAGGATCTGATCGCCGACCTTGACCTCGAACTTCTCGTCGGTCCCGATTGCCACCACTTCAGCGCGAATCGTCTTCTCGTTCTTCACGGAGTCGGGAAGGACGATTCCCCCTGCGGAGGTCCGGCCCTCGCTCTCGAGTTTCTTCGCCAGGATCCTCTTCCCCAGAGGCTTGACCCGCTTTCCCAATGCCTTGGTCGCCATCCGTATCTCCTCCTTCAACTGATGGTTAGCACTTGATGGACGAGTTTGCTAAGTCATTGTAACGGACCTATCCAGTCCCGTCAAGGAGCGGCCGCTTGCTCGGAACCGCGATCTCCAGCATAGTCTCCGACATGCCCTCCGGTAGAGCCCATCTTCGCATCGAGACTTCGCTCTTAGCCATCTGGAGCGCCCTGGGAGCGTACCTCATTCTCGAGGGTCGGGGCACTTGGGCCTTGCTGGCGGTCTTTGGCGTGTGCTACGTAGCGTCGATGGCCCTCCTGAGCCCGGACTTGGATCTCGTCGGGAGCCGGCCGTTCAAGCGTTGGGGGCCGCTTCGGGTGCTCTGGTGGCCGTACGCTGCGGCGTTCCGGCATCGGAAGCTCTCGCACCACTGGTTCTTCGGCCCGCTCACCCGGGTTGGCTACATTCTGGCGTGGGTTATCGTCGTGGGAGTCGCGGTAGGCTGGATCACCGCCCGCGACCTGCAGGTTCGGCTGCCGGACGGCTCCCTGGTCGCGGCGATCGCCCTCGGCCTGTACCTGCCGAACGTGACGCACATCGTTGCGGATGCACTCCATACGGCGGCGAAACGGCGCAGCCGCAAACGTGGACGGAGCGGCAAGTGAACGGAGTGCCGGCGGCAAACGTGCACGGTGCGGCCAGTGGACGGAGTGCCGTCGGCCGAGGCTTGGCGAGCGGGTTTGGTTGGCGGGGTACTGCTGT